>JAJQII010000066.1 GCA_021199295.1 Clostridia bacterium | reverse complement strand
GGCAACAATTATCTTCAATTTTTTTAAATTTAATAAAAAATTTTTATGGTTGATAAATATAAAAGCGGTAAACCAATGAAATGAAGTGGTTACCGCTTTATATATCTGATTAAGATTTTACGGGTTTTATAAAATTGCCCCGCATATATGCCGTAATTATTTTATTATAAGGCTCTTGCCCGTCATTTCTTCAGGTATGGGTAAACCCATAATTTCAAGAAGGGTGGGGGCAAGGTCGGCAAGTATGCCGTCTTCCCTTAAGGTTGCGTTTTTAAGTTCGTTGCAAGCTAAAATAACAGGCACTCGGTTGGTTGTATGCGCCGTGAAAGGGCTTCCGTCTTCTGCAAGAAGTTTGTCGGCATTGCCGTGGTCAGCGGTAAGCAGAGCCGCACCGCCCATTTCAAGGATTTTATCTATAACTTTCTTTACGCATTCGTCTACAACGTGCACGGCTTTGACTGCCGCGGGGATAATGCCGGTGTGCCCTACCATGTCGCAGTTTGCAAAGTTCAATATAACCACGTCGAACACGCCTGTTTCAAGTTCTTCCAGAACTTTGTCGGTTACAAGGTAAGCGCTCATCTCGGGCTGTAAGTCGTAAGTTGCAACTTTGGGCGAGGGGATAAGGTCGCGCACTTCGTTTTCGTTGGGCTTTTCCACGCCGCCGTTAAAGAAGAACGTTACGTGCGCGTACTTCTCCGTTTCGGCAATGCGCAGCTGTTTCTTGCCGCATTTTGCAAGGTACTCGCCCAAGGTGTTGTTAAGTATAGTCTTGGGGAAAGCTATATCCACGTCCTCGAATTGTGCGTCGTACACGGTAAAGCATACGTAAACGGGGTCAAGGTAGCCCGTCTTGCGCTCGAACGCCGTACCCTTGGGAACGATAAATTCTTTCTGCGAGACAGCCCTTGTAATTTCCCTTGCCCTGTCGGGGCGGAAGTTAAAGCAGATAACGCTGTCGCCGTGTTCTATAAGGCCGATAGGCTTGCCGTCTTTATAAACCTTTATGGGCTTTAAGAATTCGTCGGTAACGCCGTTCGCGTAAGATTTTTCCACTGCTGCGGGGGCGCTTTCGCAGGGTTCTCCTTCGCCCAGGGTGAGCATATCGTAAGCCTTTTCTACCCTGTCCCAGTTGTTGTCGCGGTCCATCGCGTAGTATCTGCCGCAGACCGAGGCAACCTCGCCGCAGCCTATCTCATGCATCTTTTCTTCAAGGGTGCGTATAAAGCCAGCGCCGGAGGTGGGGGATACGTCCCTGCCGTCCATAAAGCAATGCACGTAAACTTCGGTGAGCCCGCGCATCTTCGCCATTTTTAACAGGGCGTAAAGGTGGGTTAAGTGGCTGTGAACGCCGCCGTCAGATACAAGCCCGTAAAGGTGTAACTTTTTGCCGTTTGCCTTGGCGCTGTCCATAGCTTTTACCAAGGCGGGGTTTTCAAAAAAGTCGCCGTCTTCTATGGCTTTGGTTATTTTAGTAAGGTCCTGGTAAACAATCCTGCCAGCGCCCATATTAAGGTGGCCGACTTCGCTGTTGCCCATCTGCCCGTCAGGAAGCCCTACCGAAAGTCCGCTCGCGCCAAGGGTGGCGTGGGGGAACTGGTTTTTAAGTAAATTTACGTTCTTGCTTCCGTCTATAGAGATGGCGTTGCCTTCGCCTGCAGGGGCTAAGCCGTAGCCGTCCATTATTATAATCGCATAAGGTTTTTTCATAAAAAACTCCGTAATCAAATAAGCCGAAGGTTGCCTTAGTTTTCCCAGTACTTGTTATAGTTTACTATCTGGGCGAACTCTTTCTTTAAAGAGGCAGAGCCGATGAGCCCGCCGTCTATGTCGGGCTGAGCCATAAGCCCCTTGCAGTTAGCTGCGTTCATGCTGCCGCCGTACTGTATAATAACCTTTTCGGCACACTTGGGGCAGAAAAGTTCGCCTATCTTCTTTCTTATGTAAGCAATAGTTTCCTGCGCCTGTTCGTTGGTGGCAGTCCTGCCAGTGCCTATAGCCCATACGGGTTCGTAAGCTATAACAACCTTTGTTACGTCTTCAACGCCCTCAAGGTCCACGGTAAGCTGGCGGGAGAGTATCTTTTCGGTAACGCCGTTTTCCCTTTCGTCAAGCGTTTCGCCTACGCACATAATGGGTGTCATGCCTGCGGCAAGAACGGCTTTGGTGCGTTTGTTCACCGTCTCGTCTGTCTCGCCGAAGTACTGCCTTCTTTCGCTGTGGCCGATAATTACGTATTTAACGCCGTATTCTTTAAGCATATCGGCGGAAATTTCGCCCGTGTAAGCGCCCTTTGCCTCCCAGTGCATATTTTCAGCGCCGATGGCAATGTTAGTGCCTTCAGCCGCCTTGGTCATAGCGGGTATTAAAATGGCGGGAACGCAGAGCGCCACGTCGCAGTCGGCGTCTTTTACAAGGGGGGTAAGCTCTTTAATAAGCGCAGCCCCGCTTTCGGCAGTCATGTTCATCTTCCAGTTGCCGGCAATGAATGGTTTCCTCATCCTTATTTCTCTCCTGAATGTTATTTTTACGCCTTTTCGTTAAGGCATGCAATACCGGGGAGAACCTTGCCTTCGAACAGTTCGAGCGAAGCGCCGCCGCCGGTGGAAATATGCGTAACTTTATCGGCAAAGCCAAGCTGCTGTACTGCTGCCGCGCTGTCGCCGCCGCCGATAATGGTGGTGCACTGCCCGTATACGTCTGCAAGCGCCTGTGCAACTGCTATAGTGCCTTTTGCAAGGGTGGGGTTTTCGAACACGCCCATAGGCCCGTTCCAGATAACCGCCTTCGCCGTCTTTATGCGGCTTGCATACAGTTCGCGCGTCTTTTCGCCGATATCCATGCCCATCTTGTC
Organism: Clostridia bacterium; assembly: GCA_021199295.1. Classification (GTDB taxonomy): domain Bacteria; phylum Bacillota; class Clostridia; order Christensenellales; family Borkfalkiaceae; genus Coproplasma. Next base: position 1,547 of record JAJQII010000066.1, on the reverse strand, counting down.
GGCGGGTATCTTGTCAGCGTCAACCGTAACGGCGTCAACCTCGCCGTCTATAGGGTCGGGGAAGCAGGAAGTTACCACGGTATCTACAGGTAAAAGAAGTTCCTTGCCCGCAGCTTCTGCCTTTGCCATCATCTCTTTGCAGTAGTCTATCTTTTCCTCGTCTAAAAGGGAAGTGCCCACTTCGTAGCCCTTTGCCTTTAAAAAGGTGTAAGCCATGCCGCCGCCTATAATAAGCGTGTCGCACTTTTCAAGCAGGTTGTTTATAACGTTAAGTTTGTCGGCAACTTTTGCACCGCCTAAGATTGCAACAAAGGGGCGGGCGGGGTTGTCCAGCGTGTCTGCCATAACCGACAGTTCTTTTTCTATAAGGAAGCCGCAAACGGCTGTCTTGATAATGCCGTATTCAACGATAGCAGCGGTAGAGGCGTGGCTGCGGTGTGCAGTGCCGAATGCGTCGTTTACGTAAATTTCAGCGTCGTAAGCAAGCGCCTTGCAGAAGTCCTTGTCCTTCTTTTCTTCTTCCCAGTGGAAGCGGAGGTTTTCTATAAGAACGGCTTCGCCGTCTTTAAGGGCAGAACGCTTTGCGTTTGCGTCTTCGCCTATAACGTCCTTTGCAAAAGTAACCTTGCCGCCCAAAAGTTCGTTGAGCCTTGCTGCAACGGGGGCGAGGGTAAGTTTTACGGGTTCTTCTTTCAAAGCCTTTGCTTTTATTGCTTCGGCTGTGGTTTCGCCTGCGTCTACCTTTTTCTGATCCTTTTTGTTGAGTTTGAACTCAGCAGAGAAGATAGAGTGGGGTTTGCCCATATGCGAACAGAGCGTAACGCGAGCGCCTGCATCTAAAAGGTACTTTATAGTAGGTAAAGCACCCATAATTCTGTTTTCATCGGTAATTTTACCGTCTTTCATGGGTACGTTGAAGTCACAGCGTACAAGAACTTTTTTGCCCTTAAGGTCTTTAAGGTCTTTGACAGACATTTTGTTCATAAAAAGTTAGATCTCCTTGAACTGATATTTTTATTTTATATCATTACCATTATATATAAACGGGTAAAAAAAGTCAATCGTTGGCAAGGCTTTTGCCGCCCTGATGGCGTTAATTTTTTATGTAGGGTTTCGTAGGTGGTTTCAGATAGTATTGCGACCGACAGAGAGCTTTCCCCTCAAGGGGAAGCCTTTCAAGCGGTAATAGCGCATTGCAACTGACGTTGCACGGCAGCCGAGCACTTAAGGTAGGAGATTTCTCCACGCGTTCGCTTTGCTCTCTTGGTCGAAATGACATGGGGCTGCGCCCATGTACAGCCCCGCAGGGCTGTCATTCCGAGCGGAACGGAGCGAAAGCGGAGTGCAGTCGAGCGAATCTCCAACCAGTAGAGTACATTGCAACTGACGTTGCACGGAAAGTAAGCACCGCACTCTTGCCTCCCATGTAAGGGGAGGAATTGAAGGAGGGGTTTTCAGATAGCATTGCGACCGCTTGAAAGCGGCAGTACACTTTCGTCATCCTGAGGAGTGCCGTAAGGCACGACGTGAGGATCTCGCGAGAGCGA
>JAJQII010000123.1 GCA_021199295.1 Clostridia bacterium | reverse complement strand
TTCTCAGCACCCCTTCGCCCATAGCTGCGATAAAAATAATGTTGTCATAACGTATGCCGTTTGCCGTTAAAAAGGACATAGTAGGCACCCTTTGCTCCTCTGTACGGGCGGTAAGAATCACCACCATATCGCCCGCGGGGATGCTCTGCATAAACTCTTTGGCGTTGGGCAACAGCTCGTCGCCGCCCTGTTTATAGCCGTTGTGTTTTAATATCGTGCCGTCTAAATCCAATATCCACGTGTGGGAAAGGGCAGACAGCGTTATTACTTCTTTACTCATTTTAACTGGTTACCTATCGCCCCGCCAGGATGGTTCGGTTTAAACTGTTCAAGCGTTACGCCCATACGCTTTGCAAGATTCATTGCAAGGTGCTGCAACACTATAAGGTTAAGCGTGGTTGAGTTGTTGGGCATTATATTCCACATATCGCCCTCATGCTCAAGTTCTATCACAAGCGACTTCATCTTTTCACTCATTACGCTATGGCGTTTGAAAGTAAGAAGCCATAAGTTTACGCCTTCACGTTTAGAGAGCAAATCTGCTAAATATACAGATTCTGCTGTAGAGCCGCTTTTTGTAAGTATTATTACAAGGTCGCCGCTCTTTACCATACCCATATCGCCGTGCACCGCCGTGTTAGTGTGCAGGAAGTTAGCATCTAACCCCATGGAAAGCATAGAGCCAGTGAACTTATCGCAGACTGGCACGTTTTTGCCGAGACCTGACGTTATTATCTTATGACCGCCCTTTAACGCCACTACGCATTCGTCCAATAACTGGTTGAATACTGTTTCGTCTACGCTGCGCAGGGAATCGGACAAGGTTTTTATTGTTTCTTCAAAGGTTAAGTTTACCTTTCTGGCATCCTCTTTTTTAGTGCCGTCAAGGTACTTTACAAACACGTCCTCTAAATATACAAGCCCGTTATAAAACGCACCGCAGATGCTGTCGTAATCTTCCCAGGCATATGTGGTGAGTGACAGCCATATTACTGCATGTATAAGTTTTATATCGTCGCGGTTTACCTCGTCGCCCAGGAGTTCAAAGAAGTAATCTTCCATACCCTCCCAGCCGTTGGATTCTATATCCAGCTCTACATTCTTTTCGCCTATGTTAAGGCGGAACTTTTTGAGGTTGAACTGGTCATAGTTGCCTACCAATGAGTAGTAAAGTTTAGCCCAGTCGTAGTTGGCGTCGCCGTACAATTCGGTATGACCGAAGTAACCGCGGGGGTCTATGAATACGGGGTTCATGTCTTCGTCTAACAGCATATTAGAGAAAGTATTGTCGCCGTGTATGAATACGAATTTATCGCAGTTGTATTTTGAGAAAAGTTTGCGTACTTCGTCTTTATAGAAGAAGATATTGCGGCAGGGTTTGCCGTTTATCTCTATGTATTCCTTATCCGCGAAGGGGACTAAATCGCGTATCTTCTCTAAACGGGCGAAAGTCTTTTCTACATACGCCTCGTTTATGCTGAAGTAATCTGCGGGCACTTCGCCTGCGGAATGCAGCTTTTTTAGGGATGCCACCAGCTTTTCAAGGATAGAGCGCTGTTCTTCTTCGCTTAATTTATACTCGAATATATTGCCGCCGTGTATGCGCTGCATTGTAAGCGGCTCGTATGAGTATATCTTAGGAATGGCTATGCCGCCTATCTCTTCTGCCTTTTTATACCACGCTATTTCCCTTACGGCAAGGGCCTTGCCCTGTTCGTCTATGCCGCATTTTATTAATTTATCCCCTTGCACCTCTATACTGTTAAAGGGTCTGCAGCGGCTGCCGCCTACGTTGTCATTGAGTTTATTGTATTCGGAAAGCAAGCCGTACTCTTTGGTTTTATACAGAGGCAAGGTTTTAAAATCCAGGCCTTTTTCTGACAGCCATCTTACAAACTCGCCTTCCTCGGGCACGCCGCTTATCTGCTGTTTATCTTTAAATACAAACAGACCTGCGACGCCGTCTTCCGATGAGGCTTCTTCCGTAAAACTGCCGTTTTTGTAGCTCCAGCGGCAGGGAAAATCTTTACTGATTCCAACATAGTTGCCGTCCAATTCAGGAATTTCAAATTCTTCTGGCAAGATAAGGTCTGACCAGATGAGCATAAAGGGCTTGTCCTGCGGTATCAAACGCAGGCTTTCCTGCAAGCCGCCGCATGTGCCTTTTGCACCATGAGCATCCACCACAAGATACTCTGCTTTGGCAAATGCCGCCAGGTACTTCTTCATTACTTCGGCTTTATAATCTGCGATTATTATATACTTTTTGTCGGGGTACTTTTTGAACAGATGGAAAAGCATGGGCAGATTGTTCACAGGGACTAACGCCTTGGGTTTATTGGTTGTCAAATATTTCATCCGCGTGCCCTTTCCGCCCGCTTGCACTATTAAATATTCTGTTTGCATTTAATTTTTCACCTCTCATGTTCTCAATTTTTTCGCTATCTTTTCAATAGTTTCAGTTGTATTACCAGTCATATATATTTCTTCAAAAGAGTTGTTCTCCCAAATATCATTTATATTAAAGTAATCAATATCTGTGGGTTCGCAAAATTCAGAATAGAGTATTATCTTTCGGCACATTGCAAATGCCAGCAGATCGCACACCCCGCTTCTTGCGCCAATAAAATATCCTGCAACTTCAGCAAGTAAGGCAATTTCATCAATGTCTACATTTATAGAAACTAACCCCTCTAATGTTTCTTCTTCGGCTGAAGAAATAACCGCTACGTTATAGCCTGTTTTCAGCAAATAACTGCTTAGCTCTATCCAGAATTGTTTAAAAGGCGGTTTTAATGTATTTGCATAAGGCGAAATTAAAACCGTGTTCCCCCCTTTAAGCCTTGAAGACTGCAAAAGTCTTTTATAATATCCACTATCTTTTTTGTATGTCGGCTTTGCTGACGGTAAATGCATTCCGTCAAAAGCGACAATATCCAGCATATCTTTTAATTTTAAATTTTTATATCCGCACCAATTATTCGCATAATTACAGTACATAAACATAGGATTATGATGCATATGCTTTAAATGCGAATAATCACCGACAACTTTTGCATACCTTACCAATTTCTCCATCTGCGGCGGGGTTATCTTTTCAACATTAACACCAAATATCTTAGCTATTTTTAAGTGATTATCCGTCATAACAACAGCCACATAGCTTTTTATCCCTGTTTCCTTAATGTAATGCGACAACTTAGAAAACAGATAAAACGCATCCCCCATCCAATAAAACGGAAAGATTAAAATCATGGTATTTTCAGCATACCTGGCTGTTAATTTTCTGTAATATTTTCGGCTATTTACAAATCTTAAATGTGATAATTTAACACTCGTTACCGCAAATTGTTTCTTTACCCAACCTTTTATCTTTGTCATAGTAATTAGTGTTCCAAAGTAAGCCCCTTACGGCAATTTCTTCCGCCGTCACATCAATAGTATCAATTATTTTTTTACTTAACTGACCATAAGGTTTACATAGATTAAAACAAATAAATTTGTCTTCAATTCTCAGACAGGTATAATAAGAGAGCAATGCGTTTTCTTCTTCCTTTGAAATATGATAAGGCATTATCTTTTTGGCTGGCGGAATATCAATACTGATATTTTCCGCAGAAGTAAGAAATACAACCTGGTCACTCGTGTTGATGTTTTGCATTAAAGCACAATCTATATCAGCGTTACCTGTACCAAGAATAAAAGTTATATCATTGCCAAATTTTTTTTGCAGTAGCTTCCAATACTTCGCACCCCTTTCACCCGCTTTAAATCTATCCCGAATTATGGCATCCTCCTTTTCCATGATGACTATCTACTCCGCTTTGTCTATCACGCCGAACTGCTTTAGGCGGCGTAAATGGTAATAGAATGCGGAACGCTTCATTTTAGTAAGTTCAAGCGCTTTCTTTAAATTTATTTTGCGGTCGCTGTAATCCATAGCAACGCTTATAAATTTCTCGGTATATGCAAAGTTAGGTCTGCCTGCGTGTTCATTAGCGCTTGCCTCGTTTGCTTTTTTATTGGCGGCTTGTACCTTTTGCTTTATCTCCTCGTTGTCGGGCGCATACGGAGCCATAAAAGGCTTATCCCCGTAGAAGGAATAACCGCAGTGTGTGCAGAAGCGTGACGTGCCGTTATAATCCGCGCCGCACTCAGGGCAAAACGTAAGCTCCAGCCACTTTGCGCCGCATTCGGGACAGAAGTTGCCCTCATATTCAGTTCCGCAGTGGTAACACTTGTGTATTACTTTATTTTCTTCCATTCCACTTCACTTCCGCTTATACTTTTGCCCGCCAATCTTTCGCATTTTTTGAATTAAAAAAGTACGCAGATTAAAATAATCTGCGTACTTTTTTTCTTTATTTTTACATAGATGGAAAATAAAATGTAATTTTTTTGCGATATTTTGTATTA
>JAJQII010000042.1:2140-4417 GCA_021199295.1 Clostridia bacterium | reverse complement strand
TACTTTATTTATTCCGATATGTAAATTTTTTTTCTGCATTTTATTTAAAAAATTTAGCGTAAAACGGCGGAAGACCAAAAGTCCCCGCCGCATAGCGCTCCGTCTGTTTATTTTATAAGCCTTGTGCGCATTGCATTAAGCACTGCTATAAGCATTACGCCCACGTCGGCAACCACCGCGACGATAAGGGGAAAGCTGTTTAAGGTAAGGCTTAATACCATTATCGCGAGTTTTATTAAAAGCGAGCCGATAATATTCTGGAAAACTATCCTGCGAGTTCCTTTGGCAATCTTTTTAGCCTTGGGCAGCAAGGAAAGGTTATCGGTGACAAGCACTATATCGCTTGCCTCTATCGCCGCATCAGAGCCTACTTTACCCATAGACACGGCGCAATCGGCTGCCGCCATAACGGGAGCGTCGTTTATGCCATCGCCCACGTAAATAAGTTTGCCCTTTTGCTTTAACTCTTCAGCTTTTTCAAGTTTGCCGTCGGGCAAAAGGGAGGCAAAGTAGCCGTCCAGCCCTACACCCTCGGCAACCAGACGAGCCCTTTCGGGGCTGTCGCCCGTAAGCATGGCGCAATAGTCCACGCCCTGCGCACGCAGCTCTTTAATAGCATCTGCCGCCCCCTGCTTTACGCTGTCGCCAATCTCTACGCAGCCGCGGTATTCGCCGCCGAGCGCCAGGTAAACCACGGTGTACGCGCTCTGTTTTTGCGGCACGGATATGCCGTTTTCTTCCATCATCTTAGCGTTACCGCACAACAGCAAGCTGCCGTTTACCGTGCATTGTACTCCCCTGCCTGCAATCTCCTCGGCGTTCTCAGCCGAAAATTCGGTAGTAATATCTTTGAATGCTGCGGCTATCGGATGGGAAGAATATTTTTCTGCCGCCGAAGCAAGCCGCAACGCCTTTTCGTCTGAATAAGAGGCTATACTGAATGCACCTTCGGTAAGCGTGCCTGTCTTGTCGAAAGCGGCGACCTGCGCCTTTGCAAGTTCGTCTAAGCTGGTAGAGCCTTTGGCGAGTATGCCGAAGCGGGCGCACTGCCCTATGCCGCCGAAGTAAGAAAGGGGCACGGATATGACGAGGGCGCACGGGCAGGATATTACCAGAAACGAAAGGGCACGGTATATCCAGTCGGCGTAAGTAGCCCACGCGAACAAGCCCTGCACAGCGCATACTATGGTAGGAACGAGCGCCGCGACAAGCACGGCAACTATGCACACGGCAGGCGTGTAATACTTGGCGAATTTTGTTATAAACTTTTCAGGCTGAGCCTTCTTCGCCGTGGAATTTTCCACTAAGTCGAGTATCTTTGCCACGGCGGAATCGGAATAGCGCCTTATAACTTTTACTTCGAGTACTTTGGAAATATTTATAGAGCCCGACAGAATTTCCTGCCCCTCTTTTACGTCCTGCGGCATAGATTCGCCGTTTAACGAACGCATATCCAGTGAGCTTTCGCCCTTTACGATAACGCCGTCGGCGGGGATTTTTTCGCCTGCCTTTACAAGCATAATATCGCCCAACTGCAATTCTTCGGGCTTTACCACGATTTGTTCGCCGCCCCTTAATATAGTGGCGCTCTCGCTCTTTAAATCCATAAGGTCGGAAATCGACCTGCGGGACGAACCTACCGCTATAGACTGCAACAGCTCGCCAAGCTGGTAAAGTATCATAACAGCAACGCCTTCGTACAGCCCTTCACCCCAGAATATGCCCAAAATAATCGCGCCTACCGAGGCTATCGTCATTAAAAAGTTCTCGTCAAATATCCTGCCCTTGGCGATATTTTTTGCCGTGTTTATAAGTACGGGATAGCCCACCGAAAGGTAAGATATGGCAAACAGCGGATAAGATACAATAACCGCCGTACTGCCGCCCACCTCGTAAAGTATCAAGGCGGGGATAAAGAAGATAACCGATATTGCAAGCTGTATAATCTCCTTAAGGTGGGAGCGGATTATTCCCTTGGGTTTTGCGGGAACGCCGTCTACTATCTTAACGTCTTCAAAATGGGTAATCTCGTAAATTGCCTTATCGTATGCCTCGCCGATGGCGTCAAGGGTTATGGTCATATTCATAAAATCCACGGCGGCGTTCACGCCGTCTATTTTATTTAATATTTCTTCAAGCTCCCTTGCGCAGTTTGCACAGCACAGGTCTTTTATTTTTATTTTTTTGCCTTGGGCGGCAGGCTGTTCCTCTATTACTTTTACCTCTTCAAAGTGGTTGCAGCAGTCAATTACTTTTGCTATAGTATCGCCCGAATTG
>JAJQII010000042.1:0-2040 GCA_021199295.1 Clostridia bacterium | reverse complement strand
TTACTTTTGCTATAGTATCGCCCGAATTGTATGTAAGGCGGACTTTCTGCCCCACGAAATCTACCGAGACGCTCTCCACGCCCTCTATCTTCTCTATTTCTTCTTCAAGCTCCCTCGCGCAGTTGGCGCAATCCAGCCCCTCTATTCTGATTACCTTATTCATCGCAGTGCAGATGCTCCTTTGCCACCTTAATCATAGTCATAATATGTTCATCGTCTACAGAGTACAGTATGTTTTTGCCCTCGCGGCGGCATTTTATTATCCTGTTGTCTTTCAGTGTTTTAAGCTGGTGCGACACGGCGCTCTGGCTGCCCCCTACCGCTTCGGCAATGTGTTCCACGCAGAGTTCGCCCGAAGAAAGCGCAAGTAAAATTTTAAGGCGGGACGGCTCGCTTACCGCTTTAAAACGTGCCGCCATTACCTCTACCGCCTCTTCAGGCGGCATAGTTGCCTTTGCCTGCGCAACAATGTTTTGGTGTTCAGTTATATGTTCGCAAGGATCTTTCAAAACTTAACCCTCCTTAAATATGAATGTATATTCATATGATAATATATTGTTTAATGTTTGTCAAGGGTTTTAATATAAAAAAATAAAATCCCTTGCGAGAATCTCGCAAGAGATTTTGGTTATTGTAATTATTATAAGTTTTATAATAAGATAAGGGTATTTAACGCACCGGCACTTGCTGCTGTTAAAAGCCAATCGCCGTCATCGTTTGTTACCAGAGCAACAGTAGTCGTACCCTCTACTTTATCCATACCTTTTATCCAGTCTTTAATGTCAGACTTAGTAACATCATTGCCTAATAATTTGCTTGCAGTATATTTAGCACCAACTGAAACAAGACTATAGAAGCTGTAAGAAATAGTTACTGTTGTAGCAGTTTCTTCTTCGTTAGTGCTTGTTTCCTCTACAGAATACTTAAAGCTGCCTGCGGTCTGAGAATACATATACTCAACAACTTCATCATCCAAATTCCAACTGGGAATGTAAGAAGATGCGATAGAACCGCCTACCACATATTCTGCCGCTTCAGTAAAATCGCCGTCTTTTACAGCGCTAACATAAGAAGACAGTGTACCTTTTGCGCCGCCGCACGCAGCGATAGCCATCATGGCTACAGCTAAAAGCGTAACAGCCGCCATTGTTAAAAACTTTTTCATTTCATGACCTCTTTAAGAAATATTTTCGGTTTACCGATTTCGTTTATTGTATCATTTTGCCTGCACTTTGTCAATTTTTTATATAATATTTTTTCACATTTTAGTCTCTTATGTATATTTTTGTTGCCAACGGACAAAAATTTACCAGGAGGTATTTTTATGGCTGATAACATTTCTTCTAAAGAACTTTCTATGATAAGCCAGGCTTTGACTTGCGAAGGTCTTTTATGCAAAAAGGCGAGAATTTACGCGAACACCCTTACCGATGCTGCGCTTGCCGAATGTATGTCGGGTATTGCAGACGAACACGAGGCACGTTACAACGCGCTTTTGAACCAGCTTAATTAAAGGAGGTATTTATGAAACTTACTAAAAGCGATATGTCTTTATGCGAAAAAGACGCCCTTCAGGATATGCTCGACAGCGAAAAGGCACTAATAACTCTTTACGCTACAGCCCTTTACGAAGGGAGCGGCAAAAACATAAGAAGAAGTTTTGCCGACAATATGATGGCGGTTGCCGAAAACCAGTATACCATTTTCCAGCAGATGAGTTCACGCGGGTATTATGCGCCCCAGCCAGCAAAAAAGGATATGATAGACCAGGCAAACGAAACATTTAAAAAACAGCAAAAAACGCTTAAATGCGCCTACAAAGAATAATTAATAAGACTTAAAAACAGCCTTCCCATCCCGGGAAGGCGTTATTTTTACTCTCTGTCATTTTGTAAAAGCCGTGGCAATCTAAGCTAATTAACTTTCATCTACCATTCTCACCTTATTAATAAGGCGAAAAATTATTAGAAAGTAACGTATTATTCTTAAACAACTAATCTGCCGTCCTGCCTGCTGGTCGCGCGTCCGCGCGGGATTGCC
>JAJQII010000049.1 GCA_021199295.1 Clostridia bacterium | reverse complement strand
TGCGCAGCAGCTTCATATTGTAAAGTATATACATGCCGCGCTGCACGTCTGCCTGGTTTTCTTCCTTTAAATCGGTAATCTTTTTGGCGTAAAACAGCTTTAAGTCGCGGTTCTTTTCCTTTTTTCCCTTGGCAAGAAGTTTGTCTATTTCTTTGCCGCGGGCGGTTATGCCAGCCTCGAGCTCGCTTTCCTGCTTTTGCAGCTCGCATATGGCGTTTACCACGTCTTCACGCTTTAATTTTTCATATTTACTCTTAAAAGGCCACATTTATCTCTCCGTGTAAGCAGAGCGCTCTGCAATAAGAAGCTCCACTTGGTCAAGGTATTTTTCTGCTTTGCCGCTCTTTTTGTCGCCGCGCGTCTTGGAAAGTTCTATCTTGGCGTCGCCGAGGGCGTTGCTTATTTTCTCGTCTATGGAAGAAACTTCCTTTAGCGGCGAGGGGGTAAGGTATTTTATTTTATCCTGCAAAATTTTAAGCCTTGCCTGTATTTCGGGTTTATCTTCGGCAAGCAGAAGAAGTACTTCTATAGCCTGCACGTTGCCGTTTACTTCGCCGCGGCTTTCCAACACTTTATCGTCGGCATTCTTGTTGCCTTTTTTATGGCCTATTATAGCGCAAATAACCACAAACACAACGGCAACCACAGCCATTACGATAATTACAATCTGGTAAGTTGCGAGCGCTGCGCATATACTGTTAATCATTTTATCACCTGTTTCCTTTTAACGGTTTATTTTAATTTTCTTCCGCAGCCTGAGCAGAACTTGGCTTTGGCGGTATTCTTTCTTCCGCAGAAAGGGCACTCCTTTCTAACGGGCACAACCGATGCGCCGCACGCAGGGCAGAACTTGTCGCCCGCCTCAAGCGGAGCGCCGCATTCGGGGCATACAGTACCCGCGCCCTTTGCACGCGCCTCTTCTATCTGCGACAGATCGTCGGGCGAAATAACCACGCTGCCTATGGTAAACGAGAATACTTTAAGCCCGTAATCTTCTTCGAACAGTTTGCAAACGACAGGGAGCACAGCCTGGGAAATCTCGTCTTTATGCTCGTTCATACGGTCATATGTAAGCCCCAATTCCTTAACGGCTTTAGCTATGGCGGGTTCTATTTTGCCCAAAAGGCGCATAGAAAGCCTTTCCCTTAAATCTTCGGTGGTAAACGACTTATCCGCGCCGATAAGCTCCATATACGCCTTGCGGGGGTTGCCTATCTGCACTTCCATCTCGCCGTGAGCGCCCACCTTTAAAGGCAGGTCGGTCTGTTCGTCGCGGTAGGAAAATTGCGTTTTTGTGCCCCACATTATTTTAAGTTTGGCGGTCTTGGAAAGGTAAATGATATCTACGTTTACGCCCTTCCATTTTTTGCTTGATTTTTCCTTGAATATATCGTAACTGCCGCTGTTCAAAGTTTCCATAAGCACGCCGTCTTTTAAAATGATGGCGTTGTGCGTTTCAGGAACAATTACTTTCGAGTCGCCGTCCAGCCCTTCGGGTGAAATTTTTTTGAACAATTCGGAATTATCGCCTTCGTATTTAACAAACCTAACCTTTTTAGCCATAACAAAAACTCCTTATTTTTTTTACGGACGGTAAAATAGCCGACCGTCCCCTATTTTGTTTTTAATAATTGTATCATACTATTGTGAAATTGTAAAGATGAAAAAATAAAAAGGCACGGACTTTTAGTGTGACGGCAAACTGTCGGGCGTTATTGATAAAGGGAAAATTGCAGTAAAATGGCGCTTCCCTTAAAATAAGGAAAGCGCCGATATTTATAAAAAAAATTTATTACACGCAGATAAACGAGGCGTCCTGTGCGTTTACGCGCTCGCCTTCGCTCTCTACCTTTACATACTCGCCGCTTGATAAAAGCCTGCGGGCGTTCACGTTATCAGAAAGCATCACCTGCAGCATGCCGTAGATTTTTCTTTCTATATCCTTGTCTAAAACGGGGGTAGCAATCTCTACGCGCCTGTCGGTGTTCCTTGTCATAAGGTCGGCAGAAGATATATACATGATCCTGTCTTTACCCTCGCCGAAGCAATATATGCGGGAATGCTCGAGAAATCTGCCCACTATGCTTATTACCTTTATATTTTCCGTTTTGCCGGGTTTTTCGGGTACGATGCAGCATATGCCGCGGATAATAAGTTTTATTTCCACGCCCGCGCAGGAGGCTTCGGCAAGTTTATCTATAATAACCTTGTCGGTAAGGCTGTTCATTTTGCCGATAAACACGCCCTTTTTGCCAGCCTTCGCCTTGGCTATTTCGCCGTCTAAAAGCTGTACTATGCGCTGTTTAAAGTACTTGGGCGTTATGCTAAGCCTGTTATATTCGCCGTCTACGTTGCTTATGGATACATTGCGGAAGAAGGCAGCGCCGTCCTCGCCGATCTGCTTGTCTGCAGTAATAATATTAAGGTCGGTATACTGCTTGGCGGTACTCTCGTTATAGTTGCCCGTGCCCAGATGGGTAATATAACTTATGCCGTTTTCATCGGAAAAGACTATGGATATAATCTTGGAATGGACTTTGTAATTTTCCATGCCGTAGATTATGTTGCAGCCTGCCTCGTGGAGCTGGCTTGCAAAGTAAAGGTTATTTTCCTCGTCGAAGCGGGCGCAAAGCTCTATTACAACGGTTACATCCTTTCCGTTTTCGCTTGCCCGTTTAAGCGCTTCGGCTATGCGCGAATGGTTTGCAAGGCGGTATATAGTAATCTTTATGGATATGCAGTCCTTGCGGTCGGCGCACTCGTTTAAAAGCCTTATCAAAGGTTCTATGCTCTCGTAGGGGTAGCGTAAAAGGACGTCTTTCTTTCTCACCTCGTCTACCATGCTGGTGGCGTTTTGCAACCTGTCGGATATTACAGGCTTGAATACGGGATATGTAAGCGTCTTTGCAAGATCTTTATCGAGTTTTTGCGCCATAGAGAAGAAATATTTATAGCTGAAGTTGTTTGCCACCTTGTATATAAGGGAGTCCTCTATTTCCAGAGCCTCAGTAACGAATTTAGTGAGCGATTTGCTTTCACCGTTTATCTCTAAGCGGATAGCGTTTTTGATAAGCCTTGTCTCCACCATGCTTTTAAGATACTGCGAAAAGTCGTTGTTGTACTCCATATCGGCGTCTTCCACATACGTCTCTATGTCGGCGTTGCGGGTTACGCGTATGGTTATGGCAGAAGATACCGTATATCCCGCGAAAGCGTATTCGCCGAGATTGCGGATAATCTCTTCCATGGTTATAAAACTTGCCTTTTTGCCCGAAGAAAAGCGGTAAATACTGTCAAGGCGGTCAGAAAATTCCATAACGCCTATCATAGTGTGGTCGTTTTTCTTGAGTTTATAAAGCATATAACAACGCAGGTTTTCAAAGCGCAGAAGCGGGTGCTTCGCGTCTATTACCATAGGGTTTAAAAGGGGCAGGACCTTGGCAGTAAAGTATTTTTGCAATTCCTCGCGCCTGCCCTGGGAAAGCTTGTCGTAAGTTAAAAGGTTTACGCCTGCTTCGGCAAGGTCTTTCTTGAGTTTGGCAAAGGAATGTTCCCTCAATTCGTAAAGCCGCTGTGCGCGGGAAGCTATAGTTTCGAACTGCTCCCTTGACGTAAGGTTTGTTTTGTTGTCCCTTGCCGCGGGGTGCATGTTACCCTCGTTGTAAAGGCTGCCCATACGTACCATAAAGAATTCGTCGAGGTTGCTGCAGAATATAGAGAGGAATTTACCCCGTTCAAGAAGGGGCGTCCCCTCGTCCAGCGACTGCTCGAGGACGCGCATATTAAACTTAAGCCACGAAGCCTCGCGGTTGATATATATGCCTTTTTTCATTTTAACCGTCTTAGCGGCGGTGTTTTTATCCACTATCTTTTTTTCATTTCCCATAAGATAACCTGTTAATTAACCCCGTAATATGCCTTAACTATCGCGTTTAAAGCTACTTTTAAGAGTTTTTATGCTGTTTGCCTTTACCGTGTTTTGCCGCTTTTTGCTGTTTTTTAATATGTTCGGTAAGCTCCTCTACAGAGTTTATCTCTTTTACTTTGTTTTCGGGCGAAAGGGGCGAAAGTTCTGCCTGTATATCGCCGCTATGCACAAGGGCAAGGAAACCTTCCTTTACGCCGCCGTCGCTTACGACTACCTTTTCGTAGGGCAGACGTTTTAAAATCTGCACAAGCGTTATAATCGCCACGACAATAAAATATATCTTTTCGGGAGCGTTCTTAATAAGAAGGTGCGAACGGTCAGGCGCTTCGATAAGTTTTTTTGCCAGCTTATTCAATTTATCGCAATCTATTACCATTTCTTCACTTTCGGGAATGTCGTAATAGTCGCGGTAAATTTCGTAGATGGACTTGTTTGTAGCGCCTACCAGCACGGCAGTGTAACTGCCTTTATCTGCCTTTTTGGGTATATTTATCTTGGCAAACGCCTTTTTAAGATACTTCTTTATTTTGGTACACTCGTCTTTGTTGGGATAAACGCTCTTTACAAACTTAGTCTTTAACGTAAGCGCCCCAAAGTCAAGGCAATGTATGCCATTCTTTCCGTCTTTGGTAAGGTCGCAAAATTCTATGCTCGCTCCGCCTATATCTATAACGATTGGAGTGGGCATATCCTTGAACGACTGGTTGGCGGCACAGTCGCAATACGCCTCTGTCTCGCCGTCGAGCTGGATAATATTCGCGCCCGTGCGTTCGCGTACAATGCTGAAAACCTCGTCGGCATTGTTTATAAAACGCATTGCCGCCGTAGAAAGCACATACAGCTTATCAACGCCGAGTTTTACGCATTGGTCCTGGAATATGGCTATTCTGTCGGCTATTTTGTCTATGCCGTGTTCGGTAACTTTGCCGCCTTCGATATAGCTTATTGCCGAAAGCCCTTCCCTGAATTTGTAAATGGGTTTAAAACTTTCGTCTTCGCATACCGACATAGACATACTTGTAGAACTGATATCAACTACTGCTATCATAAAAAACTCCTTGTCTCGTACAAATCTTTTTGGCTTGCTGTCCAAAAAGATTTGTTACGATTCTCAAAGACAAACCAAAACGGCACGCTACTAACTGTCATTGCGAGGGGGCTCTACCCCGTGGCAATCCCGCGAGGACTCGCGAACAGCAGGCGGGACGGCATATTGGTTGTTTAAAAATAATACGTTTATTTTAATAAGCGTTTTTACTTGGCTTTCCGCGAGCCGCTTCGCTCTTAGCGTGCGAGCGTTAGCGACACTCCGCGCACCCTATTATAAAAGGTTTCAGATAATGTGGCGCAGATATCCTCACGTCGTGCCTTCGGCACTCCTCAGGATGACGATTAGGTAACTGCCGCTCTCCTGTTAATCTTAATGCTAATTGAATACCACTTTGCTTAGATTGCCACGTCGGGCTGCGCCCTCCTCGCAATGACAAAACATTACTTACAAACGCCCGCAAAACAACCGCTTAAACTCAATCGCCGAAGAATATTCCCATGCTCTTTGCAAGCGAAACTATCTGGCTGTCGGCAGGTATATACTTTGTTTTGCCTGCAATTTCGGTAAGGCTGTTGTAGCTAAGCTTAAGCCCCCTTACCGCCACCGTAACGCCGTACTTGCCGCTTTGGGCAAGCTGAGCGCCGTAAGCGCCTATCTTTGTGCAAAGCACTTTGTCGTACGCGCAAGGTTCGCCGCCCCTTTGCACATGCCCCAAAACAGTTGCGTGGCAGGGTATACCCGTGTTGTATTCCGCCACCGTAGCGCATCGCTGGGCGGCGGAGGCGTTACCCATAGAGGCAAGGTAATCTTTGCGCTCCTTTTTGCCCATTGCCGCTTCGCGCGTGCTTATAGCGCCTTCGGCTACGGCAATTATGGTGGAACGGCAGCCGCTCTGTTTACGTTTTTTAAGGTAATCGGCAAGCCTCGCCTCGTCGTAGCTTATTTCAGGTATAAAAATACCATCCGCGCCCGAGGCAATGCCGGCGTAAAGGGTAAGCCAGCCCACCTTGTTGCCCATAACCTCTACAAAAAACACGCGGCTGTGGCTGTCGGCGGTGGTACGTATGCGCTTTATGGCGTCTGCCGCTGTCTGCACTGCAGTGTTAAAGCCAAACGTTACGTCTGTGCCGTAAATGTCGTTATCTATGGTTTTAGGCAGCCCTATCACATTGCAGCCTTCTACCGAAAGCAGGGAAGCCGTCTTGTGCGTGCCTGCCCCGCCCAGTGCGATAAGCCCGTCAAGTTTTAACTTTTTATAGTTTTCAACCATAGACTGAAGCCATGTACGTTCGCCGTTCTCGCTGAGCGTCATCATTTTGTAGGGCGTACGGGTACTGCCGAGTATAGTGCCGCCCAAATCTAAAATATTCTCCACGTCGGCAGGAAAAATCTGCCTGTAGCGCTTTTCGATAAGCCCCAGGTAGCCTTCTTCTATGCCGTAAATTTCTACGCCGTCTATATTGTTGAAAGCGTATTTGCAAAACCCGCGGATAACCGCGTTAAGCCCGGGGCAGTCGCCCCCGCTCGTCAAAATTCCTAATCTCATTGATATCCCCGTTAAGAATTAACAATCATTTATATTATAGCACAACTTATTATAAAAGTGGATACTAAATAAATGAAAAAAATAAATAAATTGTAAAATTTCTGTAAAATCTCTTTTACGGTAAAAATTCACGCCCGAAGCATACGGCAACGGGCGTTAAAAACTATATTTCTATTTCGGCAAGGGTTGCCCCGACGTACGCCGCGACAGATTTTATCCCCAGCTTTTTAAGGCGGGTAAGCGTTTCGTCAAACTTATATCCCAAAGCCTGCCTGCAATGTGCGTCGGACGAGAGCATAAAACGGCAGCCTTTTTCCCTCATCATACAGATGAGCTTTTCAGACGGGTAAATATCCCCCGTGCCCTTAAACAGCCTGCCGAGGTTTACCTCTACCACAGCCCTGTCGGGCAGGGCGTCTATAGCCGACGTAGCGTAACTTAAATATTGTGCGCTGTTTTCGTCAAAATACTTACCGCCTGAGTTGTACTTTGTTATCAAATCGAAATGCCCGTAGATATCGGGGTTTACCACAGAGGGCAGCATAGCGTACTGGCTGTAGTAATCTTTTGCCATAGCCATAAAGTCGCCCGAATACCCCCTTGCCGCTATATCGCGGAAGAGATCTTCAGAGCAGTCAACCGCCATATGCCTTGTACCCTTTTTAATATAATGCGCCGAACCAATTACAAAATCGCAGACGGAGGGTCTCTCGCCGTACAAGTCCAACTCTACGCCGTTTAAAACGGTAAGCCTGTCCTTAAAGAGATTTTTTACGCGGTAATATTCCTTTATATACCCGTAGTAATCGCGTATGCAGTAGGACTTGTCGAATTCTGTAAACGAATGGAAGGAAAAACCCAGAGTTTCCAGCCCGATATTTACGGCATATTCCGCCATGTCCTGCATACTGTTGCTACCGTCGCAGAAATCTGTGTGGGTATGGACGTTTGATTTTATCAAAGGCATTTATTGCATACGCTCCTGCTTAACCTTTTTATCCACGACGTGGCGCGAGGCGAGCTCGTCTTTCACGTCTTTAAGCGTTATCCCGTCGTTTACCATAAGCACCATAAGGTGGTAGGCAAGGTCGGCAATCTCGAAAACCGTCTCTTTTTTATCGCCACCTTTCGCGGCAATTATAACCTCGGTACACTCCTCGCCCACCTTTTTAAGTATCTTGTCCTTGCCCTTTTCAAACAGGTAGTCGCCCGAATACCCCCTTGCCGCTATATCGCGGAAGAGATCTTCAGAGCAGTCAACCGCCATATGCCTTGTACCCTTTTTAATATAATGCGCCGAACCAATTACAAAATCGCAGACGGAGGGTCTCTCGCCGTACAAGTCCAACTCTACGCCGTTTAAAACGGTAAGCCTGTCCTTAAAGAGATTTTTTACGCGGTAATATTCCTTTATATACCCGTAGTAATCGCGTATGCAGTAGGACTTGTCGAATTCTGTAAACGAATGGAAGGAAAAACCCAGAGTTTCCAGCCCGATATTTACGGCATATTCCGCCATGTCCTGCATACTGTTGCTACCGTCGCAGAAATCTGTGTGGGTATGGACGTTTGATTTTATCAAAGGCATTTATTGCATACGCTCCTGCTTAACCTTTTTATCCACGACGTGGCGCGAGGCGAGCTCGTCTTTCACGTCTTTAAGCGTTATCCCGTCGTTTACCATAAGCACCATAAGGTGGTAGGCAAGGTCGGCAATCTCGAAAACCGTCTCTTTTTTATCGCCACCTTTCGCGGCAATTATAACCTCGGTACACTCCTCGCCCACCTTTTTAAGTATCTTGTCCTTGCCCTTTTCAAACAGGTAGCTCGTGTAAGAGCCCTCCTTCTTTTCTTCCTTTCTGCCTTCAAGCAGCCCGTAGAGTTTTTCGGTGGAAAACTTCCCGTCATCCGCCTTCTGGTCTTCGTCAAAAGAAAAGTCCTCGTCTTCGTAAGCGGGGTTGATATACACGCTGTTGGTAAAGCAGCTGTCCGTGCCAAGGTGGCAGGCAGGCCCGTCCTTTACCACAAGTATTGTAAGCGAATCAAGGTCGCAGTCCGCCGTAATAGAGACTATATGCTGGAAATTACCCGACGTTTCGCCTTTAAGCCAGAGAGTCTTCCTCGTTCTGGAATAAAAGCAGGTAAGCCGCCTTTTTATGCTTATTTCCAGGCTCTCCCTATTCATATAAGCCACGGTAAGCACCTTTTTTGTATACGCGTCCTGCACGACGGCGGGGATAAGCCCGTTTACGTCAAATTTTAATTTATCTATATTTATCATAAAAAAACTCCTTTCGCCTTTTTTAAGCAGTGCGCATAGGCACGCCGTTTGCCTTTAAGTAAAGTTTTAATTTTTCGATGTCAATTTCTTTATAATGGAACACTGAGGCGGCAAGCCCCGCGTCGGCTTTGGGCACTTCTTTAAAGAGCGTTAAAAAATCCTCTTTGCAGCCTGCGCCGCCCGAGGCAACCACGGGTATGGTAAGCCTTTTGCACACCTCGTTTAACATTTCGCAGTCGAAACCGCCCTTAACGCCGTCGGTGTCTATACTGTTTAAAACGAGCTCGCCAGCGCCTTCTTCCTGCCCGCGGTAAGCCCATTCCTCGGCACATATGCCCGTATTAACGCGCCCTCCGTGGGAAAAGACGGTGAACTTTCCGTCTACCCTTTTTACGTCCATAGACAGCACGACGCACTGGTTGCCGTAGCGTTTTGCAGCCCTGCCTATAAGCTGCGGATCGGCTATCGCGCCCGAATTTACGCTCACCTTGTCCGCCCCGCATTTAAGCACCCTGCCGAAATCTTCTACCGTGGTTATGCCCCCGCCCACCGTGAGCGGGATAAATATACAGGCGGCAACCTTTTTAAGCGTTTCGGTAAACAGCTTGCGCCCTTCGCTGGACGCCGTTATATCGTAAAACACCAGTTCGTCTGCGCCCGACAGGTTGTAAAAACTTGCAAGCTCTACGGGCGGGCTTACCTCGCGTATGCCGCCGAAATTAGTACCCTTTACCACCATGCCGTCGCGTATGTCAAGGCAGGGTATTATGCGCTTAGCAAGCATAGCTTTCACCGTTTTCGCGTATCACGCGCTTTAAATCGAGTTTGCCCGTGTAGAGCGCCTTGCCGAGTACCGCGCCGTACACGCCCAGTTTGCGGAGTTCTTCCAGTTCTTCGTAATAGGTTATTCCGCCCGATGCAATGATATTTATGCCGCCGATTTTTTTAAGTTCTTCAAACGCCCGCATATTAGTGCCATTAAGCGCCCCGTCGGTGGATATATCGGTAAAAATAACCGTGCGCACGCCGCTCTCTTTCAATCTGCGGCAAAAGGCAAAAGCGTCGGTATCGGTTACGGTACGCCAGCCGTGTATGGCGACTTTGCCGCCGCAGGCGTCCACGCCTACCGCCGCTTTACCGCCGAAAAACTTTACGGCGTCGGTTACGAGCGTAAAGTTATCCACAGCCGCCGAGCCGAGTATTACCCTGCCAGCACCGGCGTTTATGTATTCTTCCATACGGGTAAGGCTGCGTATGCCGCCGCCTACCTCTATAAAGAGCCCGCTTGTCTTTGCAATCCTTTTGATAACGTCGGCATTAGCCAGAGTCCCTTCCCTTGCGCCGTCAAGGTCTACTATATGCAGGTTTTTAGCGCCGCATGCGGCAAACTCCTCGGCAATGCTTTCGGGGCTGGAAGAATAGACTTCTTCCCTGCCGTAATCGCCGTTAGTCAGGCGGACAACCTTACCGCCGCGTATATCTATTGCGGGATATATTTCCATTTAATTTATAACTCCTGTTCAATGAAGTAAAACACGTTCTTACTTAAGTTCACAAAATGCACGCAAAATTTTCAAACCTGTAGCGCCGCTCTTTTCGGGGTGGTACTGCGTGCCGAAAACATTGTCTCTTTCGACCGACGCAGTAAGCTCAGTACCGCCGTAAACCGCCGTGGCGATTACGCTTTCTTCACATTCTTTCGCGTAAAAGGAATGAACGAAGTAGACGTACTCACCATCGTTTACATACTTATAAAGGGACGAAGGCTTTTTAAAGCATAGCGAATTCCAGCCCATATGCGGTACTTTTACCTGCTGTTTTAAATCGGGTGATATGGGGGCGACTGTGCCCGATATATAGCCCAGCCCCTTATGCTCGCCGTATTCAAGCGACTTTGAAAAGAGCATCTGCATGCCCAGGCATATACCTAAGAGGGGCTTGCCCGCCTTTACCTGGCTTTCCAGCACGGGTATAAGGCCGCCCGCCTGAAGTTTTGCGTATGCGTCTGAAAAAGCGCCTACCCCGGGCAAAATAACCGCCGACGCGTCGTTTATTTTATTTTTATCGGCGGTGACGGTATTTTCTATACCCAGAAAACTCAGCGAGGACGAAAGCGAGTACAGGTTGCCCACGCCGTAATCTATGACGGCTATCATAACACACCCTTGGTTGTGGGCAGGCTGTCGCCCTCTATGCTTACAGCCGCCTTCATAGTTTTGGCAAAAGCCTTGAACACGCCTTCAGCCACGTGGTGGTTATTTTCGCCGTAAAGTTTTTTAAAGTGCAGCGACATAGGGCATGCCCGCACAAAGGCGAGAAAGAACTCTTTAAAAAGCTCGGCGTCCATATCGCCTATCTTGTATTCGTCGGGAAATGTTACGTCAAAGTTAAGGTAATCCCTTCCGCTTAAATCGGCTGCACACAGAATGAGCGCCTCATCCATAGGCAGCACAGCCCATCCGTAGCGCACTATGCCGCGTTTATCGCCCAAAGCCTTGCAAAATGCCGTGCCCAGGGCTATACCGCAATCTTCTACGGTATGATGTCCGTCCACACTAAGGTCGCCACTGCATTTAAGCGTTATATCAAAACCTCCGTGACGGGAAAACTGTTCAAGCATATGGTCGAAAAAACCTATCCCCGTGTTGATATCGTAAACGCCCTTGCCGTCAAGGTTTACCGTAAGGCTGATATCCGTTTCATTGGTCTTTCTTTCTGTCGTAGAAATCCTCATTTCAAGCCTCCCCGCTGAGTATTTTTTTAAGAGTTGTAATTAACTGTGCCATCTGCATGCGCGAACCTATCGTAACGCGTATGTAATCTTTTATTCTCGGGCTGTCGAAATGGCGCACGAGTATGCCGTTTTCTTTAAGTTTTAAATAGAGTTCCCCGCCGCCCATTTTGCCGCTTTTGGCAAGCACGAAGTTAGCCTTTGAGAGCAGCACGTCAAAGCCGAGTTTTTTAAGTTCGGTAACCGTGTATTCACGCGCGTGCACAATTTTATCTATACACGAATGGAAATATTCGGTGTCTTCCAGACTGCTCACGGCGGCGAACATGCTCATCCTGTTTATATTGTAGGGGTTAAAGGATGACCTTACCGCCTCTAAGTCGCTAATCAGCTGCCTGTTTGCCAGGGCAAAACCTACCCTGCCGCCCGCGAGCGAACGCGATTTAGACATAGTCTGCACTACGATAAGGTTGGGATATTTATTTATAAGGCTTGCGGCGCTTTGCCCGCCGAAGTCTATGTAAGCCTCGTCAACAACGGCAACGCCGCTTACATTCTTTATTATCTGTTCCACGCCGCCAAGGGGCAGGTAAATACCCGTCTGCGCGTTGGGATTGGCTATGCAGATATTGGTAAAACCTTTATAATCCTGCGGGTTTACCGTAAAATCGGGCGCAAGTTCTACCGCCGTGTACGGGATATTCAAAAGGTTGCACAAAACGGGGTAAAAGCCGTAGCTCACGTCGGGGCAAGCCATGCCGTTATCCTTAGAGCAGAAGGCGCGGAAGATAAAGAACAGCACCTCGTCAGAGCCGTTGCCGCACAGCACGTTTTCGGGGGAGAGCCCGTAGACAGACGCTATCGCCTTTTTAAGCGGCAGGTACGTCGGATCGGAATACAGGTTAAGTTTAGCCGACTGTTGCGCCGCTGCCGCCTCTACGCCGTGAGCGGGCGGATACGGGCTTTCGTTGGTGTTAAGTTTTATATAGCTTTTATCCTGCGGCTGCTCGCCCGCAACGTACGGGGTTATGCCGCCAAGGTCGGCGCTGAAATATTTAGTCATACGTAAAACACCCCTTACTATGCCTTAATTACCCGCACACCTACCGAACGGGCGTGCCCGTCCAAGCCCTCGCTTTTTGCAAACGCCATAACGTCGGCGCAGGCATTGTTCAAGCCTTCCTGCGTGTAATATATGTAAGACGACTTTTTAACGAAATCGTCTACAGATAAGGGGGAAGAGAACCTTGCGTTGCCGCCCGTAGGCAGCGTGTGGTTAGGCCCTGCGTAATAGTCGCCCAGCGCCTCGGGCGTGTATTTACCCAAAAATATTGAGCCCGCGTTGGTTATTTTATCAAGGTAATCAAAGGGGTTATCCACGCATATTTCAAGGTGTTCGGGGGCTATCCCGTTAGAAATTTCCACCGCCTTATCTATGCTTTCGCACAAAATTATTTTGCCGTTTGTCTCTATCGACTTGCGGGCGATATCCTGCCTTTGCATCAAAAGCAAAGCCTTTTCCACCTCTGCCTGCACGTTGTAAGCAAGCTGCTTTGAATTTGTAACGAGTACAGCGGTGGCGAGCACGTCGTGTTCTGCCTGAGACAAAAGGTCTGCCGCCACAAAAACGGGGTTTGCCGTGCCGTCGGCTATAACCAAAATCTCTGAAGGCCCTGCCACCATATCTATGCCCACGTTGCCGAAGACCTGCTTTTTAGCAAGCTGTACGTAAATGTTCCCCGGGCCGACGATTTTATCCACCTTGGGGATGGTCTGCGTGCCGAAAGCCAGTGCGGCTATGGACTGCGCCCCGCCCGTTTTAAAAACTTTGTCCACCCCCGCAGCTTTGGCGGCGAATAAAATTTCTGCCTTGACCTTGCCGTCCGCCTTGACGGGCGTTACCATAACAACCTGTTTAACGCCTGCGATTTTCGCAGGTATTATATCCATAAGCACGGTAGAAGGGTAGCTTGCCGTGCCGCCTGGTACGTACACGCCCGCCCTCTCTATCGGTGTATATTTCTGACCTAAAATTATTCCGTCCTGTTTTTGTATGCTGAAGCCCTTTTTAAGCTGCCTTTCGTGGAAAAGCTGTATATTAGCCTTGGCGTTTAAAATAATTTGCTTATATTCGGGGGGCAACGCCCTTTCAGCCTCTTCAAACTCCTGCTCAGAAACCTCTAAATTCTGTATATCCGCGCCGTCGAATTTTTTGCCGTACTCTATAAGCGCCCCGTCGCCTCGGGCGGCAACGTCGGCAAGAATACGTTTTACGGCAAGTTCTTCCTTTTCGTAGGAATCTATTTTTCTGTTTAAAATTTCTTCGGTGCTGTAATTTTCGTAAATTTTAATCATCGGGAAGCTCCTTTTGTAATCTTTCCACAGCCGCGTCCACCTCGCCGCCTTTGAATTTATAACATGCCTTGTTGGCAATGAGCCTTGCGCTTATCGGGAAAATCTCCTCTATTACCGACATATTGTTTTCCCTTAAGGTAGAACCCGTCTCCACTATATCCACAATAACGTCGGACAGCCCCAATATAGGGGCGAGCTCTATGCTGCCGTAAAGTTTTATTATATCTATTTCGCGGTTTTTGCCCCCGTAGTATGCCGCGGCTATATGCGGAAACTTGGTTGCAACGCGCAAGGGGCGGGACAGGTCTTCGCGGTAACCGTTTACCGAGGCTACAGCCATTTTACACCTGCCTATGCGCAGATCCAAAAGCTCGTACACGTCTGCCCCGCTTTCGGCAAGAATATCCTTGCCCGCCACGCCCACATCGGCTACACCTCTTTCAACGTAGATAGCCACGTCGGAAGGTTTTACCCAAAAGTAACTTACGCCGCTGCGCTCGTCGGTAAAAATCAGCTTGCGGCTGTCGCCCAGCACGTCTTTGCAGGCGTAGCCCGCCGCCTCTAACATTTTATATACTTTTTCCCCCAGCCGTCCTTTGGGAAGTGCAATATTAAGCATAACGCCACCTATACGTTTTCTACCGAGGCAAACTTCATCCCTGCGGGGAATGTCTTCGCCACGCGTACTGAATACCCTTTGCCCGTAAGTTCTTCCGCCCGCCGCAATACCTTGGCGGGGCTATCCTTTTCGCCGTATAAAAGCAGGATATCCGCGTCGTATTCGGGCTGTTTTCTGTAATAAAAGCTGAGCTCGTCGGGGTAAAGGGCAAAGCCCATTCCGCCCGCTTTCTCGTTGAATTTTTTTACAAGGTTGTCGTACCTTCCGCCCGAGAGCACCATTCGCGGGAATTTCTCAAGATATCCCTGGAACACCACGCCGTTATAGTAACTGGCGTCGTTTATTACCGAAAAGTCCACGCGGAAAACTTCTGCCAGCCCGTCTTGCCCGAGCCCTGCGATAAGACTCTCCAGCTCGTCCGCTGCGGCAAGGCATTTTGGGTTTTTAAAGAGCTCTTTAAGCGAGGCAAACTGTTCTTTATACCCGCCCTTTGTGCCGAGAAGGGCGCACAGCCTTTTCGTAACGTCTTCGGGCAGGTTTTCCCTGCGGCATACTTCGGTAATATCGTGCAGGTTTTTAGCCTTTATGCACTCGGCAACGGCAGGCGGGCACTGGCTTAAATGGCATTCTTCCATTATGCCCTCTATAACGCCCATATGCGACAGGTCTAATACGTACCCGCCGCCCACGGCATTAAGGCTTTGCGCCGCGAGGGATAAAACCTCGAGCTGGGCGTAGCCGTCCACTTCGCCCAGATATTCCAGACCTATCTGGCTTATCTCTTTAAACTGGGCATTGCTGTCGGGGCGGTACACGCTTTCGCGGTAATACAGCTTCTGGCAGCCGCCCTTTAAAGAGTTGTTCTTTACGATAGAAAGCGTAACGTCGGGCTTTAACGCAAGCAGCCTGCCCGAACGGTCGCTGAAGGTTATTATATCGCGGCTCTTTAAAAAATTTTTATTATCGGCGTACAGCGAGTATTCTTCAAACTTACGCATTTTATACCGGCTGTAGCCAAAGCTCTCGTACAGGTTTTTAAGCGAAAAATAAACCTGGTCTTCCTCGTCCAATCCGTTTACTTTCATTGCCCCTCTCTCTCCCCGTCTTCGCAAAGTTTTGCAAGCACTCCGTTATAGCCGCCGCAACCGTGCCGTATGCAGCGGGAAACGCGCGACAGCGTAGCCGACGATACGTCGGTTACCTCTATAATCTCGTTATAAGTACAGCCTTTAAGCAAAAGTTTTGCACATACCAGCCTTTGCGAAAGCTGCTCTATCTCGGTGTAAGTACACAAATCAGACAACAATTTTTCTATATCCCCCGCGTCGCTTATGGCGGCAAAGCAGTCGCAAAGCTGGCGGCGGGCTTCTTCCATATCTATCTTTTCGGTCTGTTCCATAATTTTACCTTTAATAAATGCGTCGTTGCTATTCTATTTTACTTTATCACTTTAACTTTGTAAAGTGTTTTTACATAAAATTTACGTAAATTTTATTGTAATAAAGACAAACGGATATTTTAACCTTTTAAAACAAAACCATTGCAAAAACAAGCCGTTTGTGGTACACTGTCTTTACTAAAGTAAATTACGGGAAAGATATGGCTGACGTATTATATTTTGTAGTGCCCTGCTACAACGAAGAAGATGTATTGCCGGAAACAAGCAAAAGATTGCTTGAAAAGCTGGAATGGCTCACCTCGCAGGGGATAGTTGACGAAAAGAGCAGAATACTTTTTGTAGACGACGGCTCTAAAGACAAAACCTGGGAGATAATCAGGGGGCTGCACCAAAAGGATGTACGCTTTTCGGGGGTTAAAGAATCGCGCAACCGCGGCCACCAGAACGCCCTTCTGGCAGGGCTGTATACCGCCGTAAATTATGCCGACGTTACCATAACGCTCGATGCAGACCTGCAGGACGATATCAACGCCGCAGACGGCATGCTTGCCGCCTACAATAAGGGCGCTGACGTTGTTTACGGCGTGCGCAGCGCCCGCGAAAAGGACACGTTTTTTAAAAAATTTACCGCCGAAGGTTTTTATAAAGTAATGAAAAAAATGGGCGTAGACGTAGTGTTTAACCACGCCGACTACCGCCTTATGTCTAAACGGGCGGTGAAAGGGCTGTTTGAGTTTGGCGAAACCAACCTGTTTTTACGCGGGATAGTGCCCATGGTAGGGTATCCCAGCGACACGGTGTATTACGAACGCGCCGAACGGTTTGCAGGCGAAAGCAAATACCCGCTTAAAAAAATGTTGTCGTTCGCGTTAGACGGTATAACCTCGTTTTCGGCAAAACCGCTTGGAATGATAGCGTCGCTCGGGCTTGCGCTTACCGCCTTGGGGTTTGCGGGGCTTATAGTAACTATTGTGCTTTTAGCCCTCTCCATTATCCCCGCGTGGGGGCTGCTGATTGCCGTAATGACTTTTTTAACGGGAATTATTGTAACGAGTATAGGCGTCGTGGGCATCTACGTAGGCAAAAATTACATAGAAACCAAGGCCCGCCCCCGCTTTATTATAGAGGAAACTCTGACAGATCCAAGCCCGACAGGCGATAAAACAGAATAAACATTAAAAGGGAACGGAGTCACCGTTCCCTTTTTCCATTCAGCCGTTATTTACAAGTTTGTCTGAAAGTTCTATAATCTGAGCCGCATACTTCTTTTTGCGTGATTTTATAACCGCTTTGTAAATAAACACGTTCGCCGCCGCCATCACAAGACCCAAAGCGCCAAGTATAACGCCTAAAGGGAAAAGCCCGTCTGAGCCGATAGCACCGAGGGCAATGCACATTCCCACGCCGAGTATTAAGGCGGCTGCCGTACCGAAGGTATAGCCGAAAACCAACGCGGGGCGCTTCACCTTTTTATCGAGCTTTTTAAGCCTATCGAAGCCGTCTTCTTCATGCGGGGTATAGCTTGCCCGTATTTTTTGTGCCTTAGAAACGTTTTTTGTCTGTGTATCCATAATTACCACCTCACTTATTTTGTAAGTATATAGTACAGCGGCAATGTTTAAAAGATTTTAACGCAGCGTAAATAAAACGTTTTTGTTATGTTAATAAATTGTAAAAGGGCAAATTAAAAAAGTATCGTCTTACGCCTTGCAATATAAAAAAATGCCCTCACAAAAAGAAGGCAATTTTTTTAGAATCCCAATTAATTCGAGCATAGTATGCCCTCAATTTACATAAGGGGCGATACCACCTGCAAAAGTGCGGTGACAATCTTTTGCGAAAGTTTTTGCTTTTGCTGTACATACTCCCTTTGCACGCCCTCGGCAAACACCGATTCAAAGTCGGCGGCAAGCCCGTCCATAACGGCTTTGTCGTCGGTATACAGCGCACATTCGTACTGCTGGTAAAAGGAACGCACGTCGAAATTTATAGACCCGACTATGGCACAGTATTCGGTAAGCACCGACTTTGTATGCACGAACGTATCGGGGGCGGTTATTACTTTTACGCCGTATTTTGTAAGTTTATCTGCATTGCGTAGGGTTACGGGATAAACAGTCCTTTTATCGGGTATGCCTGGCAACACTATTCTTACGTCCACGCCCGACATAGCCTTTACCATCAATAGGTTTAATATTGTGTCGTCGGGCACAAAATAGGGCGTCATAATATATATCTTTTGCTTGGCGTTGGAAATTACGTTTGCGTACACGTCGCGCGCAATCCAGTCTTCGTACTCTATCCCCGCCGAATACGGCAGGAACGTGGAAAGGCTGTCTTCGTCTTTGGCAAGCCCGAGATAGGGCGAATAGTCAAAGGATTTTTTGGTAACATATTCCCACTGGCGTAAAAACATAAGCGTAAAGCCGTCTACCGCCCTGCCGTCAAGGCGGACGCCGTTATCCTTCCAGTAACCGTACAGGCGTTTTTCGTTGATATATTCGTCGGCTATATTTATGCCGCCCGTATACACCGTTTCGCCGTCTATCACCGTAATTTTACGGTGGTCGCGGTAGTTCATGCTTATTTTATAAAAGGGCACTAACTTATTGAAAGTAGACATCTGTATGCCTGCGTTTTCTATACGCTTTTTCATTTTACGGGTTATGCGCCCGCCCGAACCCATATCGTCGCGTATTATCCTTACGTCCACGCCGGCGGCGGCACGTTCTTCGAGCACGTCTATAAACCGCTTTAAAAGCACCCCTTCTGCAATGATGTAGTATTCAATAAAAATAAACTTTTTAGCCTGCGCACACCTTTCAAGCATATCGTCAAAGGTGCTCGCTCCCGAGGGGAAATATTTTGCCGATGTGTGCGTATATGGCGAAACGCCGCCCGACTGCTTTAAGTACGCGCAGTCCCTTTTTACCTCGTCGCAGGCAGTTTGAGGCGGCTCGGCATTGTTTGCGAACTTTTCAGAGTCTTTAAAAATTTTTCCGTATTTTTTACGCGCCCCACGGTATACAAATTCGTCGTTAGATAAAAAGTAAAGTATATATCCGCACGGAAACAGCACCAAGACAAGCAAAATCCATACGGCTTTTGACTGGCCCGTCTTGCTTGTATTTAAAATATATATGCAGGTGAATATATCCAGAACAAGCGCAATAATAATATAAGCGTTAAATATATTTACAAACCATACGTTTAAAAAGGCAAGCGCGACAAGCCACAGCACGGCAATAAACAGCATAAGCATAACTTTAATTTTGCCAGTGCCTATATGCTCTGTCTTTATGTGTATTATATCGCCTTCGGGCGATTTACGCATATGGGCGCTTGTCTGCCGCCTAATTTTCCCGTAGTTCTTTATTTCCATAATCAAACCCTGTAATAGACGCAGCTTCAGCAACGACGCTGCGCACGTTTTCCATAAGCACGCCCTTGTAAACGACATATCTTTTTTGGCTGTAATCGTACAGCTGTACACATAAAAGCGTGCTGAACACCCAGAATAAAATACCCGCTACGGCTATGACTATGCCGCAAACAATATAAAAAATATCATTGAAACGCACCACAAGCAGCGTACCGCATAATAATATCGCCGCCCCGAGCAAAAACAGAAACGCAGACAGCACCCCTACGCTTGCCCTGACTTTACGGTCGGCACGGGAAACCATGTTCAAAAGTATTTCCATGCGTACCTGCAACAGCTGAAGCCTGTCCTTATTTTCTATTTTATGCGGGCGGGTAAAGTTCATATGGATAACGTCGCTGTACACGTTGTCGGCATGTTTCTCGGTAAGAGTCCAGCCGAACGCACCGTACCATGTTTCAAGATCCTGGGCAGGCTCTTTTATAGCGACAGCCAGGCTGTCTTGTGTCATATAATCTTCAGCCATAAACACTCCGTTTTATGTAACGTCTGTATTTTCTGCGGCACTGCCCGACAGTATCTGCCCGCACAGCTCGGCAATCTCGCCGCCGTATTTTCCGTTCATATATTTTTTAACTTTAAGGTATACGGGGCGGGCAAGTGCAAGTATCAGAATTCCCAAAAGGGCAACACATATGCCCGAAATAAAGGGTATTGAACCCGATTCGTTCAGCGTTATAAGACTGAAGCCCCCGCCAAATACAAGTATGCCCGCGATAATAAACGCCGCAAGAGTAAACCTTTCAGCCCGCTTTACTTTGGCGTTAAGTTTTTTTACCCTTAAAGTCTTCTGCTCCCTCTCGTCTTTCGGCATATACCTTGAGCGGATATCCTCTATCTCCCTGCGCTCGCTTTCAACCGGCGCGGAATAGGTAAACGAGAATACGCCGTCCTTATCATTCTGTGTACTCATATTCTTCCCCATCAGAAGACTCTTCGGCTTCTTTCTCTGATAATCTTCTTAATTTTATTGACGAAGTCACCATCATATATACCGCAACCGCAAGACAAACTGCCTCCGCAGCTACGCCTGAAACCACTACAAGTATAAACAGACTGCCCCTTACGCCGTCGCCGAATGTCTCCATCATGGCAGCCTCGAGCGCGAACATAGAGACTACGGCGTCTACCAAAGTAATATTTCTGAGCGCCCTTATCACGTAGTCGTCGTATTTTTTAGCGTACGCCGCGTTACCTATGGCAACGCACAGCTTATAAAAAGCGTATACGGCGGCAACTATGGCGGGGATAACCCCGTAGCGCGTTGCCGTGCCCGTGGCTATCATATATACAAGCATAACAGCAAACACTATGTTTAACAAAACAAGCATTATACCCGTAAAAAGGTAATAAGTAAGTGATTTACTCAGTTTATCCAGCCCCGTGTTTTTGCCTGCACGCCGCTCAAAGGCTATGGTAAACCCGCGCACCAGGCAAAACACTGCGTAATAGATAAAAAGCACCGTGTACCATACTGAGCCGTAGTAAATAGCCAGCCCGCCCTGCCATGCCGCGTATATCATATTGATGGCAAAGGCTACTGCCGAAACTATAGTAGTGCGGAACGGGTAGTCGTGCACTATTTTAGATATAAATTTGCCTAATCTTCCCAATCCCTAACTCCTTTTTCTTAGTTGCCGTTTTTAACGCGTACGGTAAACGCCGTTCCTTCCCCTATACGGCTTTCCACTGAAATTTCGCCGCCGAGAATATCTATAACCCTTTTAACCAAAGCAAGTCCGAGCCCGTTGCCCTCCTGTGAGTGCGACGTGTCGCCCTGGTAAAATTTATCGAATATGCGTGCGCCGCATTCCCTGCTTATACCGCAACCCGTGTCGCGTACACATACGCAAGCATTGCCGCTATCGTTTTTAAGCGAAACGGAAATACCGCCACTGTCTGTAAACTTTACGGCATTGGATAAAAGATTGTTCCATATAATATCTAATAGACCGCCGTCAGAACAGACGGTACATTCATCTATATCACATTCAAGGGAAAGCCCCTTTTGCTCTATCCTCTCCTCAAACGAAAGAACGCACACGCGCAACTGTTCGGCAAGATCTACCTGCGTTTTTTCGGGGAAGATGCTCTGGTTTTCCAGCTTGTTGAGCTTTAAAATATTGGTAACCAGCGCCGTAAGCCTTGACGACGCCGCCTCTATTACGGCACAGTAATTTTCTCTTTCAGTTTCGTCGGCAAATCTGAGCGCCTTGGCGTAGCTTTGTATAACGGCAAGCGGCGTTTTAATTTCGTGCGAAACGTTTGCCACAAAATCGGTGTGCTTTGTTTCCCCGTGCGAAAGTTCCTGCGCCATGCGGTTAAGGTTATCCATAATAACGTCGTAGCTGTCGTAACTGCCCCACGGGTGGCGGGGCGAAAGGCTTACATTATAGTTGCCCTTTGCCATACTGTCGGTGGCGGCAACAATATCATTTAACGGCTTCTGTGAAAAATATCTGCGGCATACGGCAAGCAATATCGTTGTAATAATAGATATTACAATCACATAAAATACTGTAATTATAATAGTTACAACACTGTTTGTAGCCTCTTTTAAAGCCATATAAATGCCCGCGGAAGAGGCAATCACAGCGGCAAACCACGCAAAAGCCACAAAAATCGACAGTAAAACAAAAATTACATAGCGCCTTTTTAAATTTGAAGACCGCTTTAAATGCCCGTCTTTCACTTAAGCACCGCCTTGTATCCCAGGCCGTGCACGGTTACAAGCTCGAACCCGTTGCAGGCAGCCGTCTTTTCGCGCAGCTTCGCCATATAAACGTCTACCGTTCTTGACGTTGCCGAGCTGTCGTAATCCCATAGATCGTCCATAATCTGCGAGCGCGTAAACGTCTTTTTAGGGAAAGACAAAAGTTTAAACAGAAGATCGAACTCCCTTACGGTAAGGGAAAGTTCATTCCCGTCTACATAAGCGGTATGCTCGTCCTCGTCCATAACAAGATTGCCTATCTGTATTTTCCGCGACGATTTGATATCCGCCCTGCGCAAAAGCGCCCTTACCCTTAACACAAGCTCGTCCATATCGAAAGGTTTTACAAGGTAGTCGTCTATGCCTATAAGGTAGCCGCGCTGTTTAGACGGCATATCGTCCCGTGCGGTGATAAACAGAATGGGAATATTTTTGTCGCTGTCCCTTACCACCGACGCAAGCGCAAACCCGTCTAAAACGGGCATCATAACGTCGCTTATTATCATATCGAACTTGTCCTTATCAAGCATTTCAAGCGCCTGCGCCCCGTCAAAGCAGCCGCAAACGGCATAACCGTAACGCTTTAACACCGAGCATACCATTCCGTTTAAACCGGCGTCATCTTCCGCCACAAGTATGTTTACCATAAAAACACCCTACTTTTTCATACTAACATCAATAATAATACTCTATTATTGCAGAATAAATAAATTTATGTTAAAATTTTGTTAAATCTTTAACAATTTATTTAAAACGATATAATCCCATTTTATATATAATAACATTTTTGAATATCTTTTACAACCTTTTTACAAAAAAACAAGGTACGCACGCCAAAACTAATGCGTACGCACCCTGTATTTATTTTTATAAACCGAAAGTTATTTCAAGAACATCCGCGTAAGTTTAAGCATTAAGCGCGAGTAAGGCTGGTAACGCATAGGCAGGTCTATAAAGGTCTTTTTATCCACTATAGACTTTTCGTGCGTAAAGCAGTCGAAACCCTGTTTGCCGTGGTAAGAGCCCATTCCGCTTTCGCCGCATCCGCCGAACCCCATTGCCGAGGTAGCCAGATGGATTATAGTATCGTTTATACATCCCCCGCCGAACGCCACGCGCGAAGTTACCTTTTTTACGGTAGCTTTATCCGAAGTGAAAAGATACAGCGCAAGCGGCGTGTTGCCAGAATTTATTTTATCTATAACGTTATCTATATTGCTGTAAGATATAACAGGGAGCACAGGTCCGAAAATTTCTTCGCCCATTGCAGCGTCGCCCCAGTCTGCACCTTTGAGGACGGTGGGCGCAATCCTTAGTTCCTTGTCGTCGCATTCGCCGCCGCAATAAATTTTATCCTTGTCTATAAGTCCCTTTACCCTATCGTAGTGCTTGCGCGATATTATCTTGCCGTAGTTGGCGTTTTCCAGCGGATATTCGCCGTACTGGGCGGCAATCTGCTTTTTTAGTGCCGCCATAAATTTATCTTTGACGCTTTCGTGTACAAGCACGTAGTCGGGGGCAACGCACGTCTGCCCGCAATTTAGGAATTTACCGAAAGCTATACGCTTTGCCGAAAGTTCTATATTGGCAGTGCCGTCCACTATGCAGGGGCTCTTGCCGCCAAGCTCTAACGTTACGGGAATAAGCCTTTCCGCCGCCCTGCGCATAACCTCTTTGCCGACGGCAACGCTGCCCGTGAAAAAGATTTTGTCAAAGTCCATATCCAGGAGCTGCGAGTTTTCTGCCCTGCCGCCCAAAACCACAGCCACATACGCGGGATCGAATATCTGCGACAATATATCGGCAATTACTTTGCTCGTCGCGGGGGAGTATGCCGAGGGCTTTACTATAGCTGTGTTGCCTGCCGCAATGGCGTCGGCAAGCGGCTCTATGGTAAGCATAAAGGGGTAGTTCCACGGGCTCATAATAAGGGCGCAGCCGTATGGCGATTTTTTAACGTAACTTTTAGAGGCAAACTGCGCGAGCGGCGTGTGCACGCGTTTATCTTTAGCCCACCTTTTAACGTGTTTTATAAGGTAAGAAATTTCGGACAGAGCCATGCCTGTCTCGCAGATATAACTTTCGGCGGAACTCTTGCCAAGGTCTGCCTTTAACGCCGCGTTAATGGCGTCTTCGTTGGCACATATTGCCGCGTAAAGCTGTTTTAAAGCACCTATCCTGTTTTTTACGGGAAGCGTCTTCCCTGAAGCAAAATATTCCTTTTGCTTATTTAAAATCTCCTGCATATCTTCACTCCATAATATCGTAATACATCGCCTTGAGCGCCTTTTTATCCATAAGCACGGGCACGGGGTAAAGGGGGTTCGCCTCTTTATCGGCATGCGCCGCAAGCCCTTCTATATCCGCCTCCTGCACGCTGAGTTTTTCAGGTATATCCATCGCCCTGTTCATATCTTCCACAAAGGAGATAAATTCCTGGGCAGCCACTTTGTCAGGCGCGTCGGGCTGGGCAACACCGCTTTTTCTCGCGAGCGAGGCAAGCCTCTTTTGCGCGTTTATGCCGTACCTTTTTAAAGCGTAAGGCAATATTACGGCATTTGCAAGCCCGTGGGGCGTGTTGTACTTACCGCCCAAAGAATGCGCCACCGCGTGCACGTAGCCCACGTAAGATATGGTAAAGGCAAGCCCCGCGCAATAGGCGGCGTACTGCATGCGCTCACGCGCCTTGCGGTCAGTGCCGTCGTTATACGCCCTTAAAAGCTGATACCTTATTATGCTTACCGCCTCTACCGAAAGCCTGCGCGTAAGCCTTGTTGTAGAACCGCCTATATACGCTTCCACTGCGTGGGTAAGCGCGTCCATGCCTGTGGTAGCCGTCATGCCTTTAGGTAAGCCTACCGTCATTTCGGGGTCTAATATGGCGTAATGGGGCGCAAGGCAGAAACTTATAATGGTAAACTTGTCGCGTGTTTTATCGTCGGTTATAACGGCGGCTATAGTTGTTTCGCTGCCCGTGCCAGCCGTGGTGGGTACGGCAATAAACAGGGGAAGTTTACCGAACACTTTAAGCACGCCCTTCATTTTGGCAAAGCTCTTTTTAGGCTTTATAATCCTTGCGCCTGCCGCCTTTGCACAGTCCATCGCGCTGCCGCCGCCCACTGCTATTATGCAGTCGCAGCCGTCTGAATTATACATTGCCGCGGCAGCTTCGGCGTTTGCCGTAGTGGGGTTTACCACCGTGTCGGAATAGATTGAATAAGCTACCCCGCAGCCCGATAAAGCGCTTTCTACAGGCTTTGTAAGCCCGCACGCGCAAATACCTTTATCGGTGACTATAAGCGCACGCTTTTTGCCCTTGGATTTAAGCATCTCCGCCGCCTTGCCGCAATTTTCTATAGGGGTAGGCTGGCGGTAGGGCAAAAGGGGAATAATTATTTTAAACACAAACTGGTACGCGCGGCAATATAGCCGTTTTAACACGTTCATCTGTGGCCTTTGCCTCCTTTCGCCGCTCTGCGCCGAGACGCTTACGGTAAGGCTTAAAATGTACTGCGACAGGTAGTAGAAGGCAAGGCACAGAATGGTAAATACCCTTCCGCCGCCCGCAAATTTTGTTATGGTAAGGAAGAAGTCAGATATAAAGAAAGCCGCCGCCCCTGAAACGCACAGCACTCGCAGCCTTGCGTTTATCGTGCCGTCTGCCGCGATGCCGCACGCCTTGCCAAGCATAAGGCAGATAACTACGGCATATACCGCCACGTAAGGCAACATTCCGCCGAAGTCATAGGCAGGGTACAAAAACAACATACAGAATGAACCTGCAAGCAGCACTGCGGCAGGCAGTATATCGCGCCAGCCTATGCAGTTTACCGTGCAGAACGCGGCGATAAATAAAATATGCCCCGCGCCGAACAATGCCATACCAGCTATAAAGTTATAGCATATGGCGACATCGCCCGCGAAGGCAAGAACCTGCCCTGCGATTACCAGCCATTTATATGCGGGGTAGCCGCCCTTCTTTACCGCAAACACAAGGTTTACGGCACTGCAAACAAGGAACATCGCGCTTGCGACAGCTTTTAAAGGCACTGTGCCGTATATTGTATACAGCACTGTTACCGCAGCCATAACGGCAAAGAGCAACGCGTTTACAGCAAAATAAATTTTATTTTTCATAAAGCTCCTTTACAAATCGAAAAAGTATACTACAATTTTATCTCAAAAAATTGAGATTGTCAACAAGTAATACATACAAGAGTGAATATTATACGCATTTGCAACTTACGTTGCACGAAGACTTCACTGCAAAGACAGGACTGAGCCCTGTGCGGCCTTGCTTTTTTTGCTTTATGCGGTACGTAAAGATAAAAGCCGCAGGACTCTGCGGCTTTTATCTTTACGTAATATTTTAAATAATTACGGCATATTATGGGGTTAATTGGGCATTAAGCCCCTTTGCGGCATTGTATATATTGCCTGCCAGAGAAATTACGGCGTCGAACATAAAAGATACAGCTACTATATCGAGCAGCACGCCTTCTGTCGGGAAAGGGTTTACTATAATAAGTATGCCGAGTATTATACATACAAGCGCCACAACAAGGTCTGCCCACCACATTTTTTCTTTTGCGCGGTACATCACGGCGGAATCCTGAAGTTTGATGCCTCCGTCTACGATAAGTATCATACCGAACATAAGGGATACAAACCATGTAATGGCAATCGAAGGCACTGCCATAAGCAGAGCGCCAACCACAAGCGTAATAATATTTATAGAAATATCGTAAAGGTCTTTTTGCGGCGAGCGTATAAAAACAACTATCCTTGTAATGGATATAAGTATCATCACCGCCCCGACAATATAGCATATTACCAGCAAAAAGCCTTCGGCAAAAACCATAAGTATTATGCCTACCGCAAGCAGAACCAGCGAAGCAAGAGCGCTCAGCCAGTCTACACATTTTAAAAATTCTTTAAACTTTTTCATATTCTTCTTATTTATTATATCATAGCCGTAATAATTTTGCAAGGCTATAAAATGGTAATATTGTCTTAAAATGTCGCAAACCCTGTATTTATTAATAATCTTTTTTTGTTCCCGTTAAGCAAAAAATAGCTGGCTTGCAATATTTTTTCACATAAAAAAGCCGATACCTTACGTAAATAAGATACCGGCTTATAAATAAAACGACGATTGTTTTTGCAAATATCCAAATCAATACCAATCGTATTTTGTGCCGTTGTCAAGTTCGGCTATCGCCGCCATTTCTTCGTCTGTCAAAGAAAAATCAAAAACGGATATGTTTTCTGATATATGGTCGGGATTGCTTGAGCCCGGTATTGCGACAACGCCGCGCTGCAAGTGCCACCGCAAAATAACCTGTGCCGCAGTAACGCCGTGATTTTCGGCTATCTGTAAAATAGTAGAATTATTTAAAACTTCTGACGTGTGCCCCCTTCCGCCGAAAGGATACCACGCCTGCACTACTATCCCCAGGTTGTGCATATATTCAACGACTTCTTTTTCCTGATAATAAATATGTATTTCATTCTGCACAAGGGCAGGCATAATATTTACCTGTGCTATAAAATCGTCTATCTCTTCTATATACCAGTTAGAAAGCCCGAGCGAGCGTATCTGCCCGCTTTCGACGTATTTTTCCATAGCAAGGTAGGCGGAAACGTCGTTTGTCCCCGGGTGATGCAAAAGCATCATATCTATATAGCCGATATCAAGTTTATCGAGGGCGGACTGTATAGCCTGTTCGGGATTTGAATACTGCGTACCCGGGTATATCTTGGTTATAACAAATATTTCTTCCCTCGGTATGCCCGACTCGCGTATCGCCTCGCCGACTTCAGCCTCGTTGCCGTACATATATGCCGTATCTATAAGCCTTACGCCGCTGTTCAACGCCGCCAGTACAGAATTTTTGCAAGTCTCGCCCGTAAGCGAATACGTACCCAGCCCCCAAACGGGCATTTCGTACCCGCTGTTTAATGTAACCGTAGGCGCGTTGCCGTTAGTACCGCTTTCCAGATCAAACGTTGACACATCGTTTATTTTTGTAATATCCAGATCCATTTCTTCAATC
Source organism: Clostridia bacterium (assembly GCA_021199295.1). GTDB lineage: Bacteria > Bacillota > Clostridia > Christensenellales > Borkfalkiaceae > Coproplasma. The sequence goes on along the minus strand of JAJQII010000049.1, from coordinate 28,217 downwards.
CATTCCTTGATATCGTCAGCGCTCTCGCTGCCTGAAAACCGCCTGCCGTCTTTCCACTGCGCACCGCTTGCAAGCGTATGTAAATTTGTAGCACTCGAACCTATGCCGCTTGAATGGGAGGTACAGAAGGGAATTATAGTTTTACCCGTAAAATCGTAACTTTCTAAAAAGGTAGAAATAATCCTCGGGGCCTGGCTGTGCCATATGGGATAGCCTAAAAAAACTATGCCGTAGCCGTCCATATCCTCCACGCTGCCGTATATGGCGGGGCGGCAAGAAGAATCTGCCTGTTCCAAGTCTGCCCTGCCGCCAGTATAATACTGTAAATCCTCCTCGGTGTAAGGGTCTTCGGCTATTATTTCGTAAAGCGTTCCGCCCGCCTGTTCGGCAATAAGCTCGGCAATGCCTTCAGTCGTACCCGTACAGGAAAAGTAAGCCACAAGCACGTTATCGCCCTCCGCGGCAGAGTTACCGCCGATACTTTCTTCTGATTGCGAACTTTCGCCGCTATCTGTGTTTCCGCCGTACGTTGAGCAGGCGGCAAGGCAGGGCAAAAGAAAAAGCGCTAACAGAAGGCAAAAAATCTTTTTCAATGCGATACCTCCTTTTCACATCCTGATTAAACCAGATATTTTGTAAAAAATTGTTCTATTTTGTCGAAAGGGATAATATCCTTTCTGTCGTAAAGGTCGGTATGCACCGCCCCTTCTATGCTTACAAACTCTTTATTGTCGCCCTTAAGCATTGCGAAAGCGTCCCTGCTGAAGTAGTAGCTGTGAGCCCTGTCGCCGTGTACAACCATTACGGCACTGCGTATTTCGTCGGCATACGCAAGCAGTTTTGTATTTAAAAGGGACATAGTGCCTATCGAAGCCCAGCCGTCGTTGGAGTTGAGCGAGCGGGGATGATAACCCCTGCTTGTCTTGTAGTAGTCGTAATAGTCCTTCACAAAGAAGGGCGCGTCGTCGGGCAGGGGGTCTACAACGCCGCCGCCCATCTTATAAGCACCGTTTTTGTAGTCTGAAGTACGCTGGGCGTTGAGCGCCTTTCTCGCCAAGTACCTTGCCTGTTCGCTGTCGTCGTTATCGAAATAACCCTTTGCGGCAACACGCGACATATCGTACATAGTGGAAGACACGGTAGCCTTTATTCTTGTATCCAAAGCGGCAGTATTTATAGCCATGCCGCCCCAGCCGCATATGCCTATTATGCCAATTTTTTCGGGATCTACGTTATCCTGTACCGAAAGAAAGTCTACCGCCGCCTGGTAGTCTTCGGTGGCGAAATCGCCCGACGCCATATACCTTGTGTTGCCGCCGCTTTCGCCAGTAAACGACGGGTCGAAAGCTATTGCAAGAAAGCCCCTTTCCGCCATCTCCTGGGCGTACAGACCCGAAGCCTGCTCCTTTACAGCGCCGAAAGGCCCGCACACGGCTATAGCAGCAAGCTTGCCTTTGGCGTTTTTTGGCGTGTACATATCGGCAGCGAGCGTTATGCCGAAGCGGTTATAAAAAGTTACCTTTTTATGGTTTACCTTGTCGCTTTTGGGAAAAGTTTTATCCCATCCGTCTGTTAATTTTAACTGTTCCATTTTAATTACCCCCATAATATGTTTAATTTAAACTTATTGTAACCGTCACGCTGCCGCTGCCCGCGAAAAGCAGTTCTTTTAGCTGCGCGTCGGTATAGCCGTTTATTTTGCCTATGCGCGTAAACGTGTAGCTGTTAGTGCCATAGTAAAGGCAGATATTGTTGCCCTGGTATAAAATTACGTCGCCTGCCTGCGTGGTAATTTGTTCGTCGTTTTTCGGCAGGGAATAGCCGATATTTCCCACCTTTTCAAAACCGCCGTAATCGGTTGCTGTGTAAGTGATATCGTTTTGCTTTAATATCTCTACAAGCGCCTTAACCGACGTGTTTTGCGCAAGCTCAACCTCAAGTTTATTGGAATTTACAGTAATATACATAGCCGAAACCTCACTCTCACTTTCTTCAGAATTGCCGCCAGCCACGCTTTCGCTGCTTTGGCTATCCGCCACGTAGAGAGAATACACGCTTTCAGTGTCAGTATTATTGCCGCACCCCGCGAACAAAACAAGGCACATACAGGCAGCCAAAAGCAATATTAATTTTTTCATACGTTTCTGCCCATTTCATACGCAAGGGCAGGGAACTTGGTCTTATTAATATCGCCAGCATCGGTAACGCCTGTGCCGCGGATTACGCCTTTTATAGCCGTACCCTCAAAACAGTCAACAAACCCCTGCACCGCTGTCACAGCTCCGTCCATAGTAGCATTGCCGTCTTCTGCCGCAGAGGCAAGAAGATAGAAGTCCTTAAACGCGTTATTTCGGGCATATAGCGGGTTCAATCTGTCAAGAAAGGTCTTTAACTGGCCGCTTACCGAATAATAATACACGGGCGTGGCAAGCACGATGACGTCTGCCTGCTGTATAGTATCGTAAAGCCCGTTCATGCCGTCGTTTAAAACACATTTGCCGTGCGACTGGCAATACAGGCAGCCCGTGCAAAACTTAAGATTTATATCCCTTACGTAAAAAATATGTACGCGGTTTGCCGCCGCGATAGCGCCTTCGGCAAATTTCTGCGCGAGTATCTCTGAATTACCGCCCTTTCTCGGCGTAGCCGATATAATAACTACATTCTTCATACCATCCACCTTAAATATTCTTTATTATTTTAGCAGGCACGCCTGCCACTACCGTATTTGCGGGCACGTCTTTATTAACCACAGCGCCTGCGGCAATAACGGCATTGTCGCCTACTGTTACCCCGCCAAGCACGGCAGCGTGTGCGCCGATCCACACGTTTTTGCCTATGACTATGGGCTTTGCAATCATGCTTGCGCGGCGTTCGGGGCATAAGTCGTGGTTTAAAGTGGCAAGCACCACCTGATGCCCTATAAGCGAGCCGTCGCCTATCGTTATGCCGCCCTGGTCCTGGAAACAGCAACCCGAGTTTATAAACACGTTCTTGCCGACTGTTATGTTTTTGCCGAAGTCGGTGTAAAATGGCGGGAACAGCCCGAAGGTATCGTCTGCCTTTTTGCCGATAAGGCGGAAAAATAACGCCCTTAACTCTTCCGCCGTGTGATATTTACCGTTGATTTCTGCGGTAATTTTACGGGCCTCGTCGGATGCCTTGTGCATAAACAAATGGACGTCTGAGCCAGCCTGTATATAGTTATTTGTTTTTATTAACTCTGTGTATTGCTCTGCCGTCATAACCCACCTTTAATTCTGTTTACTTAATTTTACCGCACATTTTTTATTATGTCAAATGCCTATATTATATAGGTTATCTATGCTTGACAGGCATATCTGAAAACATTATAATAGAAAAGAGGTGCAAAATGGAACTGAGGGAATTAAAATACTTTTTAACGATAGCGCATGAAGGAAGTATTTCCAAGGCGGCAGACGTGCTGTACATAACACAGCCGAGCCTTTCGCGGCAGATGCAGAACCTTGAAAAAGAGATAGGCAAACAGCTTTTTGTAAGGGGAAATAAAAAAATAACGCTCACCGAAACGGGCGAGCTGTTACAAAAACGCGCAGAAGAAATGCTGTCGCTGTACGATAAAACGCAGGCGGAAATTGCCGCCCCCTGCGAAAGCGTTTACGGCGATATTTATATAGGCGGCGGGGAATCTTACGCCATATCCGCCGTGGCGAAGGCGGCTAAAAAACTGCTTGGATACAGCAACAGCGTACGCTTCCACTTTTACAGCGGCGACACTATGGAAGTTGCCGAAAAGCTCGATAAAGGGCTTATAGATTTTGCCGTTCTGGTAGAGCCTGCCGACCTTTCCAAATACAATTACCTGCGCCTGCCGCAAAAGGACACGTGGGGCGTGCTGATGCGTAAAGACAGCCCGCTTGCCGCAAAAGACTATATCACGCCCAAAGATTTACAGGGGCTTCCCCTTATACGCTCTAAACACGCCATAAACCAGAACGAGCTGTCGGACTGGTTTAAACAAGACGGCGAATATAATATAGTGGCAACGTACAATCTGTTGTACAACGCATCCCTGCTTGTAAAAGAAGGGATAGGTTACGCTGTGGGGCTGGACGGCATTATAAACACCACGGGCGACAGCATGCTTACATTCAGGCCGCTTATGCCCAGACTTGAAAGCACGCTTGCCGTCGCGTGGAAAAAGAACCAGGTATTTTCTAAAGCGGCAGAAAAATTTTTAGAAGTATTAAACGGCGTGGTGGAAAACCATTAAAAAACCAGGGGCAGACCTGCTAACTGTCTGCCCCGATAGAATTTTAATTAAATTGCCTCTATATCCTTTATATTAATTTCGTTGCCCGTTACAAGGTACGTGTTTATACTTCCGCAATGCGGGCACTTTTTCGCGTACTCCGTCGTAGGGTAGGTGTTCTGGCAATCCTTGCAGTAAGAAATACCCTGTATTATTATAAGCTCAAGCTCGCAGTCGGTTAAAAATTCCGTCCTTTTTTTTGCCCATGCAAAACAGTCTTCAAAAAGTTCGGGGACGACGGAGGAAACCTCCCCCACCTCCATTCTGAGTTTTACCACCTTTTGTACGCTATTTTGCTTTGCAACGTCTTCCACACTTTTAACGACGTGCATTACAATACCAAGCTCGTGCATCAGGTTTTTTCCTTCTGCGCCTTTTTGTACTCTTTACGCTTTTTAGCCATTATGCGAGCCTCTTTAGAAGCACAGTGCAGAATAATCTTCATTCCGCGTTTTACGCTGTAGCCCAGCATACCAGTTATTTTATCCTCGCCCCTGCGCATTGTAGTACACTTGGGGTGATCCCTTACGAGGTGAATGGCGTCAAATTCGCACCTTGTGGTACACAAGCCGCATCCTATGCACTTATTGGGATCTACGTAAGAAGCCCCGCACGAAAGGCAACGCTTTGCCTCTGCCTTAACCTGTTCTTCGGTAAGCGTCTTGTGGGCGTCAGCAAAGGAATTTTTGTAGTCTACAGACTCATCCATTCCCGCTTCCTGCCTGCCGCAAGTGTCGTAATCGGGATATGTGATATCGTCGGTATTCAGCGGGGTGTAGCTGCGCCTGTCGCGGCCTATAGTCATATGGGCGTTGGGGCGCACGTGGCGGTGTAAACTTTCTGCAGCTTCGTGCCCCTGCGCTATTGCGTCTATCACAAACTTAGGGCCTGTATACACGTCGCCGCCCACGAATATATCCTCGTCTTCCGTCTGGTAGGTAAATTTATCGGCAACGGGATAATTACCGTGCCAGAAGGTAACCTTTGTGCCCTCTAACAGTTTGCCCCACTCTATGCTCTGCCCTATGGCGAACACTATTTTATCCGCCTGCAGTTCCATAGTCTGGCTTTCGTCGTAGCGGGGGCTGAATTTGCCCGTCTGGGGATCGGTGACCTGGGTGCATTTTTTAAACACTATGGCAACCACCTTGCCGCTGGAATCTATTTTAATTTCTTTAGGTCCGTACGAATTGGCAATCTCGATATCTTCTTCAAGAGTCTCTTTGATTTCCTGCCTGCTTGCGGGCATCTCTTCCCGCCTTTCCAGGCAGACCATCTTTACCGACCTTGCCTTGAGCCTGCGGGCGTTACGCGCACAGTCCACCGCGACGTTGCCGCCGCCTACTACTACCACGCTGCCCGTAAACTCAGTCCTGTTTTCGTAGCTGTCCCTTAAGTATTCCACCGCAGTGACAGTGCCCCTGGCGTTTTCGTTTTCTATGCCGGGCAGTCTGCCGCCCTGGCAGCCTATAGCTATATAAAACGCCTTGTAGCCCTGTTCTTTAAGCTGGGGTATGGTGACATCCTTGCCGACTTCTACGCCGCATTTTATTTCACAGCCGAGCTGTTTAATAACGTCTATCTCGGCTTCTATTACGTCTTTTTCCAGTTTGTAGCTGGGTATGCCGTATGTAAGCATGCCGCCGAGCTTGCTGTTCTTTTCGAACACGGTAGGCTTGTAGCCCATCCTGGCAAGGTAGAAAGCCGCTGAAAGCCCTGCAGGGCCGCCGCCTATTATGGCGATTTTCTCGTCAAAGCTGCCGTAAACCGACTGCACTACCTTTTCGGGTATATAGCGTTCGGCGCTGTTTATTTCCCTGTCCGCCACGAATTTTTTGATATCGTCTATGGCGACGGGCGCGTCTATCTTGCCGCGGGTGCAGGCGTCTTCACAGCGCTTGTTGCACACCCTGCCGCACACGGCGGGGAAGGGATTTTCCGTCTTTATCATGGCGAGCGCCTCGCGGTACTTGCCTTCGCGGGCAAGGGCGACATACGCCTGTACGGGCACGTGCGCGGGGCACGCAGCCTTGCAGGGCGAACTGCCCGATTTGTACGTGTTAGACATTCTGGCGGTGTCGCGGTATTCCTCGTCCCACGCGTATTTGCCCCAGCGTATATTGTCGGGCAATATTGCATGGGGATATTCCACGGTGTCGCCCTTTTTGTCGCACAGCTTTTGCCCCAGCTTTACAGCGCCTGCGGGACAAACCTCTACGCACTTGCCGCAGGCAACGCAGTTTTCTTTGGTAACTTTTGCCGTGTAGGCGCTGCGCGAAAGGTTGGGCGTGTTGAATAAAAGCGACGTTCTTAACGCGTTGCATATTTTAACGTTGCAGTTGCATATATCAAAAATTTTGTTCTCGCCGTCGATATTGGTTATCTGATGCACGTAACCGTTCTTTTCGGCAAGTTCTAAAATTTCCAGCGCTCTCTCTTTGGTAATGTAATGGGCGCGGTTGGTTTCTACAGTGTAGTCCGCCATATCGCCCACCTGTATGCACCAGTCGTTTACGTCGTCCGTGCAGCCGTCGCCGAGTACAGCGCGGGAAGCGCGGCACGAGCAGATGCCCGCCGAGATATGCCCTTCGTACTTTTTAAGCCAGTAGGAAATATGTTCGAGATCCACCGACTGGTTTTCGGCGTTTATAGCCTTTTCCACGGGTATAACGTGCATACCTATGCCGTCGCCGCCGGGGGGAATCATCTGCGTAATTCCCGCAAGGGGTATAAACGTCATCCTTTCGAAGAAGGAAGTAACGGCAGGATTTTTTTCTATCCTGTCTACAGAGGAGTTGAAAAGTTCTGCCGAACCGGGAACGAAGAAGGGCAGTTTATAGCGCTTTATCCTGGGCTTGTCTTTAAGTTCGCCGTAGTGGTCGTAATTGTCGCCATAGTCGTATTCGAGTATGCCTATATACGCCATTTCCTCTAACAGTTTATGTAATTCGGCGGCGTCGTACCCCTTATTCATCTTTAAAAGGTCTTCAAAAGTGTACGGCTTGCGCTGCTTCATTTTAAGGGCGATATTGCACATTTCGGGCGTTAATACCTCTTTAAGTCCCCAATATTCGGGGTCGTTTGCAGATACGCCCTTTATTTTATGCACAACCACGTCGGTAGCTTTTTTACCGAGTTTAGCGTAGCACTTATCCATCTTTTCTTCGTTCTGGTACTTGCTTATTATTTTATCGTTCTGTTCGGGCATATTACCCCTCCAAAAATTTATCTATAACTTGTTTAAAGTACTGCACTGCCTCGGGCATATTATCGCCGTTTTTGGCGGAAACGGCTATCACCTCGGCACTATTGTTTCTTAGTAAAATATTATCCCTGCACTTTTGCATGTCAAAATTAAAATAGGGCAGGGTATCTGTCTTATTTATTAAAACCAGGCTGCATTTTTGGAATATAAGCGGATATTTAAGCGGCTTGTCGTCCCCCTCGGGTACGGAAAGTATAGCCATATCCAGGTGAGCGCCGGTGTCGTATTCGGCAGGGCACACAAGGTTGCCAACGTTTTCCAGAAAAACAAGGTCAAGGTCTTGCGTTCCCATCTCGTCCAGCCCCTGCTTTGTCATATCGGCGTCGAGATGGCACATCCCGCCCGTATGCAGCTGCACGGCTTTTACCCCCGTTTCCACAGCCACCTTTACGGCGTCGGTATCTGAATCTATATCGGCTTCCATTACGCCTATACGGTAATATTTGGAAAGTCCGCGTATAAGAGAGATTAAAGCGGTGGTCTTGCCCGCCCCGGGGGAAGACATTACGTTTACCAGAAAGACCTTTTTTTCTTTAAGGTAAGAACGCAAAATTTCTGCCTGCCTGTCGTTATCTTCGAACACGCTTTTATTTAAAAGAATGGTTTTTACGTTTTGCATTTTAAATTTTTATCCTGGTCCGACGCCAAGCGGCGTCGGACCAGGGATATGCCTTATTTAAAGAATCTTCTTACAAGGTCGCGGCTGTATTCGGCTGTCTCTTCCATATCGCCGAACGACATAATCTCGCCCGCGTAATAGGTGTTGTCCTTGCCCTGCATAGCCTCTACCTTGTCGTACCAGCCCGCAGCGTAATCTTTAGACGAAACGTGGGGGAAATAATACCAGTCGTCTATGCGCTCGGTCTTTTCCACGGGGAGTCCGCATTTAGTCATATCGGCAAGCGTGGTGTCTTTAGCCGTTTCGAACGGAACGTCTTCCATTCCCTCGTGATCCCTTAAAGTAAAGGTTACAAGGGGCTGGTCGGTAATTTCTGCCACGGGCCAGCGGTGATAGAATACCATAAGATGTCCGCGCGTCTCGTTGGTCATATTCTCGAAGAAATAGTAAGATATATCGGGGCAGTTGCCTTCTTCGGTACGTACAGCCATTGTAAAGTACTTTTTATGCACTATCTTAGAGAACAGCTCTTTTTCTTCGGGGCGGGGATCGCCGTATTCGAGGAACATCTCAAGGGGAGTGCAGAGTATAAGTTTGTCAAATTCTTCGGTCTTGCCGTTTACGGTAACGTGTACCTTGCCGCCTTCGCGTTTAACCGAAGTAACCTCGCTGTTGAGCAGGGCGGGGTGCTTTAAGTGGCTGTTCACGCCCTCCCATATAGACTGCGTGCCGTTTTTCCACGTCCACAGTTTGCCTGTGGAAAGGAACTGCTGTACGGTGAACGCGTCGAGATATTTTAACACGTAAGCCGCAGGAATCTCGTCGAAGTAGCCGTAGCCGAAAGAGGTGAAAGGACCTTTCCATACAAGCGTAGCGTCTTCGCAGTTGTTCTTTTTAAGGAACTCAGAAAAGGGCATAGACAGGTCTTTAAGGTTGGGGTTTTCGCCCTCGATATGCGCCAGCTTCTTTTCAGGCGAGGGGCAAGGGCCTTCGTATTTGCCCTGGGCAACGCCGCGGTGGCCGTTTACGTCGTAGCCGTAATATTTTTTATTGAGGAGCTTGTTGAGCTTTTTCATCTTCATATACTTTTTGAGCAAAGCAATTTTAGATGACTTTTGGGGCGTGCCGTCCGTCTGCATAAAGCGCCTGCCCATGGGAGGGCCGTCTAAGTGGGTTGTGCCGCCGAATTCTTCGCACTCGCGGACGGCGAAATATGTATCGCAGCCCATTACAGCGCCCATCTCTATGGTGCGGTCTTCCCACTTGCCGTCGGGAGTTTTGCACTTCATTTTAGGCGAAAATGCCTTGCCGCCCACACGGTTTGTCTTTTCGTAAACGACGTAGTTGTTGTACCCGTTCTTTTCAAGGTACATAGCGGCGCTCATGCCGGCAGGTCCGCCGCCTACAATACAAATTCTTTCGTCTTTAGCCATATCAAATAGTCTCCTGAATTAATAATTTATTTTAAAGCAAAGCGTTTTTAAACGGGGTTTTTATACCGCCCCTTCTTTTACACGCTGTGCCTTTTCTTTTATATACTCTGCAAGTTCCTTCACGCCGCCGCCCTCTTTGGCAGAAAGAATAAATACGGGCACGTCTTTATTGCGCATATGTATGTTGCTTACTGCCCTTTCGTAAGAGAAATCAAAAACTTCCGCCACGTCGGTTTTAGTAATGGCTACCACTGTAGCTACCTCGAACATAAGCGGGTATTTAAGCGGCTTGTCGTCCCCTTCGGGTACGGATAATAAAACAAGATTTTCATTAGCGCCCGTGTCAAATTCGGCGGGGCAAACAAGGTTGCCTATATTTTCTAATATAACGATATCCAGCCCGTCCGTGCCCAGCGCCGCCAGCGCTTCTTCTGACATCTGGCAGGTAATGTGGCAGGCGTTGCCCGTGTGCATCTGTATGGTTTTTACGCCCGTGGCTTGTGCCAAAGCGGCGGCGTCTACCTGGGAATCGATATCAGCCTCTATCACCCCTACCGAAAAATCTTTTTTAAGGTAGTTTACAAGCTGTATCAAGAGCGTTGTTTTGCCGCTGCCGGGCGAAGACATAACGTTAAGATAAAAGACTTTTTTTGCCTTTAAATCTTCCCTTATCTTTTTTGCGCCTATGTTGTTGCGCGATAATATATCTTCTTTAATTTCTACTACTTTTATTCCCATATATGCCATACCTTTCCCTTTTTATTATAACCATTTTCAGGAGTTTGTCAATATGAAAATATATTGACAACACACATTTCTTATGCTAAAATGTTTAAAGTCAAAACAGCAATTTTGCAAGGAGAATAGTTATGGCATGTTTTCTTGTTCCTGCCGCAGAAGCGGTAATAACCACAATAGCAAACAAAGTTATAAAGACCAAGGAAAAGAAAAAGCAAAAAGAGGGCGCTGATAATGCCGCAGAAAGCCAAAACAAAGTAAAATTTTCTGCCAAGCTCGGCTGGCTGAATAAGATGCTTTGGGGCGGTTCGGCACTGCTTGCGTTCGAACACCTGTGGCACGGGGAAATAAGCCCTACATTCCCCTTTTTAACGGCTGTGGAAAACGGCGAAACGGCGCAAATGCTTGTGGAAATGGGCACTGTGGGCGTAACTATGGCGGTGCTTGTGACGGCGGTATGGGGCGCTATGGTGGGCATCTCTTACCTTTTAGAAAAGCGTTCGCGCAAAGCGCAAAAAGACGTACAGAAGGACGCTGCGGTATGACCCTTCTTACAACGGTTTTCGCGGCGGTTGCCGCTACGGTAATATGGTATTTTACGGCGCAGAGAGCAAAGATGCAGCTGGGCACGCTTAGCCTTATGTACTGGGGTGCGTCCTTAATGTGGTTTGTAGACGCTATATTTGAATACGTCGAACTAGGCGCGGAGTTCTTTACCCCCTCTGCCACCGATATGCTGCACGACTTTTATCTCGGATTATCCGTAGTGGCGCTTGGGCTGGTAATTTGGCTGGTAATTCTGCTTATCAAAGACCCCAAGGGCGTTATAAGGAAAAATTCAAAAGAAAATTAAATGCAAACGGCGGAATGTTTTTACAAACACCCGCCGTTTTTTATAAATTATTACAGTATAAAAATACGCCCTTATGGCAAGGGCGTATTTTTGATTTTAAGAGGATTTAGTTAAAATTATCTGTTCCTGCTCGTCGGTGTCGGTCGCCATATTGTGGGAGATAACAAGCGAGTAGTTATCGCTTAAGGTAAGCCTGAACATTTCGTCGGCTTCGTAATAATCTTCGTAGCCTTCCTCGTCTTCGTGTTCCATGGCAGAGCTTAAAATTTCCGCTCCGCTCTTGGCGGCTGTATAGCTTGAAGTGTAAATAGTATCTCCGGTCGAGTCGGTATAATAGGTGCATATCAGTGTAAGTTCTGTCCCAGTGCCATTATACACATAATTTATAGTAACCGTTAAATCGTGCTTGGCAAGCGATACAGTGCCGTCTGATACGGTGCTTGTGCTGTCAGAGCCAAACGTTACCGTTACAGAAGCGCCCGTCTGCCCGTCTAAGTTGAACGTGCCCGTGTATGTGCCTGTAAGTATTTTAGATACGTCTGGCATAGCCTCTACCGTTACCGTTATGGTACAGGTAATAGAATCATCTTCTGTAGAAGTAAGCGTAAGCGTGTACGTGCCCGCGACGTAGGCGGTGAACGATGATACCGAAACCTGCTCGCTGTCTGAGTTCATAGGGTCGAGGGCTAAAGCCACCGCGTCCGCTATATCGTAATCAGACTCGGAATTTGCACCCGTTACTGCTGTTTTAAACGTTTCGGTACACTTGCCGCTCTCGCTGGCGCTTAGAGACGCCTTATAGTACAGCGGTTGCCCCGCGTAGATAGTTACCGAAGCACTGCTTGTGCTTGAAGTATTTTCCGTATAGACGTTGCTGCTTGTATATTCGTAATAGGTTGAATAGAACGCCGAAGGCGCTGCCGCCACAAAGGTTATCTTAAACGTCCTTTCAACGTTCTGCGTTTTTGCCACAAAGGTAAGCGTACCTGAAATATAGCTCTTTATATAGAAGCGGTTGCTTGAATTTAAAGAAGATACAAGTATGCCCACCGAAGATTCAGTGCCGTAATTTATAAGCGTATCCGTGCCATTGTCTCGGTAATAGAATTTAACGTCGTCGCCTATTACGTCTGAGGGGGTTAAGTTGGTTATGCCGAACACGTAGCCCGTGCTTGTGCCTGCAACCATGCTTTCGCTTACCGTAGCGCCGTCGCTTAGCACAGTGCCGTTATAAGTTATATCGAAGTTGGAATAGAAACGGGAGTCTGCCGAGTACTCGTTTGACTGTATAGTATCGGCAGAGGTCTTTTCGTACTGCGTTACCTCGATATATTCGTCGTAATGGTCGTAATCTTTATCTTTCGCGTAGGCGTAGCCGTTTTCGTCGAAGTCGAACAATGCGCCTGAATTCCATGTGCCCGTACTTGCATCGTATGTGGACGAGTCGTTTTCGTAGGTATCCACGTCGCAGGTAAGCGTTGCGATAGTGAAGTTTTCGGTAAGAGTGAACGTTACCGACACTATAGAAAACCTTGCGCCGTTCTTGCCTGAAGCGTAAATGGTGTACGTGCCGAACGAGAAGGAATAAACGCCGTTATCCACGCTCTGCGTAAAGTCGCCGTTGTAGTTGGCTTTGCCGAAGGAGTACAGCCCCGCGAGGAAGTTTTCAGTCCCGTAATAGTTACCTAAAGTTTCGGTACGGGCTATGTAATACTTATAGCCGTAATACAGGTTTTTATCTGAAGTTGTGGTTACCTCGCCCGAGACGTCGTCCTTTACATAGCCGTAAATCTCGTCGCCGTCCAGCCCCATATAATACACTTTGCTGTCGTCGGCTACAACGTGGGTATAGCCCGTTTCGCTGTACAGCTGGTATTCAAAGCTATTGTACGACATAGCTACAGCCTCGTCCGATTGGATAGACGACTTGCCCGTGCCGCGCTTACCCGTGGCGCTGCGTATATTAGCATGGCTTGCCGAGTTGCTGCCTACGCCCACAGCGTCGCTTACCGTCTGCACGCCGCTTGAATCGAGAGTTACGTCAAACGTTATATCCCCCAGCTCGTGCTTATAGGTGTAAGTACTCACGCCGTTGCTGTTTGCAGTGGGCATAGTGGTGATTTGGGAAGTGTAAACGCCCTCTTTATCGTCTAACGTGGGGAGCGTTACCACCGTGTAATGGTCGGGGTTTAAGGTACACGTTTTAACGGCAGAACCCGTCTTTGTGGTAGTGGGCGCTGTAACAGACCATTCGCCGTACACGTGGGCGTTTTCGTCTATGGGGATAACCTCTTGCACCGTCTCGTAGCAGATGCCGCAGATGCCCTCCCTTAAGCCTTCGGTAGAGCAGGTAGCCTCCTTTACCACCGTCCATTCGCTTACGTCGTGTTCGCATTTGCTGCTACAGCCTGAGGCAGCCACGGCAGAAACCGCGACAGCCGCGACAAGCGCAAGCACTATTGATTTAAAAAATAGTTTTTTCATTTATGTTAAACCTCGTATATACTGCCGAAAACGGCGATATATGCTTTAATTATCAGCCCATATAAAAGCCGCAGGCAAACAGCCAGCCGTGGGAATCGTCTGTAGCAAGTTCATATGGTGTTTTTTCCAGAACGCCGCTACCATCGAAGAAAAGCGGTCCGGGGGAGATGCTGTACGCGCGGTAGTATAAAAATTCTTGCAGCTGGTTTGTTACGGGGTGCATATGGTCTGTAGTAGCCGTGCTGTAGTATGCCATTATCACATTCACATACGAAAGGTTCTGGTCACCGCATGCCTGCCAGCGGCCATCGCCATAAAAATTGTACCCCACATCTATGCCGTAGTGGCAGCTTGCAAGTTCGACAAACAGCAGATATTCAGTGCCGTTGTAGGTTATATACCAGTAGCCGTCGTCATCGTGGTAATTTACGTCGCAGTAAGAAAAATCTTTATACAGGTCAGATACCCACGTAATAGTGCCCGTAGGGGCTATATAGTTGGAATTATAATCTTCCACCTCTACTTTATCGTAAGGCGATGCCGAATTGTCGTATACCCCGCCCTGGGTAATATAAATATCCAGATACACGGGCTCGGAATAGTCCCCGTCTACCGTGGTTATGCCGAAGGCAAAGCAAAACCCGCTTGACGTACTCGTGTTGTTATAGCCCTTGGTTATGGCAAAATTTTTGGTATAAGTGCCGCTTGCCGTAGCAGTGAATGTGATATTTGGGTTGCTTAAAGTAACTTTACCGTTTGCGTAACCGCCGGAAACACCTTGGTTGGAATTAGTGTAAACCGTTACCGAAGGGCAAGCCTCGTTATCCACTACGCTTACATAAGTATATATGGTGTAATTATACCCCGTCTGGACGGGTAGCAGGTTAAAATATACAAACTGCCCCGAATAGGTAAACTCTATGCGGTAAGCGCCCGTTTCGTTTGCCTGCAGACTGTTGCCGTACAGCCCGCTGCCGTCGCCGCTCGAACCGGAAAAGTCGAGAATTTCCAAAAGGTCTATAACCACGTTTCTGCCGCTTTCTGTGCCGTACGCCGTGTAGCCGTTGGGGTCGTAGGTGTACCCTTCTACCGAGCCCACTATGGTTACGATATATTCGCCGTCTAACCCGTCGTAATAGGCTAAACCGTTGCTGTCGAAGTCGGCTGTGTAAGAGCTTGTGGAATCGCTCCAGCGTGCCTGCACGCCCGTTAAATCGGGCATCTTGTCGGTTTCGTTAGGTAGTGCCAGCGTTACGGTGTACGCGCTTTCGGGCACGTCGCCGCCAGAGCCGTCTGAACTTGTACCCGAGCTTGAGCCCGAACTGGTAGTGCCCGATATCTCTTCGCAGCCTGCAAGGCACAGGCAGAGCGTTAATATAAATGATAAAAGCAATACTAAAAACTTTTTCATACTTTACGCCCCTTGTCTACCTTTACAAACAGGCTGACTATATCGTTCCACTTCAGTTTGCGTATCACTATATCGGCTGCAAACAATACCACCGCCGCTATAAGCAGGGGAACGGTACAATCCACAGTCCGTTTAGAAATTTCATTTTCGTCGTTCTCTATGGGGAACGCGCCGTCTTCGCTTACAGTGCCGTCCGTGCCTATTACCTTATACAAAAGCGAGGCGTCGAACAGAGTAAAGCTGTCGTATTCGGCAAGGTAAGAGACGTCTACATAATAATTATAGCTGTTGTAAACGGTTGTGCCGTAAGAGTAGTCCACGGTGATTTTATACATGCCCGTGCTGTCGAAGCTGAAAGAGCAGGTATATGCCGCCGAATTGAAAAGCACGTTTGTAAGCTGGCTTTCCGTTCCGTCGGGGCTGGTAACCGTTACCGTGATTTGCGCTCCCGTCTTTATCTCTACGGGGGTAATTTCTACCGAAACGCTGTCGCTCTCTTTATTCACCGCTACGGTATAGGGCGTGTCTATCTTTTCTTCAGGTATGTTAGACTGTATAATATCGGTAAACAGCGTCTTCAATATGCCTGCCGAAGACCATCTGCTTGATACCCAGCTGCCGCTTATGGCAGAGGTAAACGCGGCAGTGCTGCCGTTGCCGTAATTCCAGTAGGAATATATAGGCGCGGTAGTAACCGAAGAAGAACCCGTCTTGGTGTATGTCGTGGTTAAAACGGTTGTAGCGCTTGTTTTGGCAGTGCTTACGGCAAAGCCGTTTACGGTATAAAGCCCGTCGCTGTACGACGTTATAATGCCGTTTTCCTTAAGCCCGTCCAGTACCGAGTCGTTGTAATTTTTATAGCTTATAGATACGGGGCTGCTAAGCTCTATTGTGGTTTCGCCTATCTCGCTTATGATTTCAGGCAAAAGCTCCTCGAGCGTGGGGCTCTCTGAAGGGTTGCCGCTGTTATAGAAATAGTATTTACCGCCGCCCTGCCTGGCGATATTTTCGAGCACGGTTTGATTGCTGAAACGAAGATCCACGTCTATAACCGTGGTATATATGCCCTGGGTTTTAAGTTCGCTTGCCGCTTCGTAAGCCGCCGCCATATGCGAGGAATCCTCGCCGTCGGTAAACAGGAAAATGTTCTTGGAATTATAGTTGCCGCTGCTTAAGTACTGGCCCGCCATAGTAAGGCCGCCGTTTATGGCAGTGCCCTGCTTGTCTTCTATATTATCTATAGCCTCTGTAGCCGTCTCGCCGTTATATTCAGAGCCTACAGTACCGCTCCAAACGTATTCGGCGTTGCCGTGGAATTTTATTATATAAAGGTAATCGTCGTCGTCCAGAAGCCCTACTACCGCTTTTGCCGCCGCCTGGGCGCTTACAAATTTACTATCTGTCGACATACTGTAAGAACAGTCTATAACTATGGCGTAAGCGTTATTTTCGCCCGCACTGTTGCCGTAGTTCACGGGCAGCATATCGGCAAGTTTGGCTATAGCCTCGTCTTCGGCTTTGGATAGTTTAAGGTCGCCCACGGCTATAAGGCTCTTGCCCAAGCCAGAGACGGCAACCTCTATGCTGTCTATAAGCATAGTGTAATTATTAAGCGTGCTTACGTCTATATTGGAAAGCACTATTATATCGTAGCCGCACACTTCCGACACGGTATAGGGAACTGTATCAGTTTCGCGGTAAACGTCAAGCGTTATCGCGGTATCTTTAAACATTTCCTCCGCCTCGGTTGCATCGTCGGCAGAACCCGTAATAAACAGCACGCTTACCGCCCCTTCTACCTCTTGCGTAAAGGAACAGCTGTTGTTGTAGGGGTTGTAATCGTCTGAAGACTGCACGTAAACTTTGTAGTTATAAGTGCCCTCGTCCCTGTCAGAAGGCAATGTAAAGGCAACGTCGGTAGTGCCTTTGCTTAAACTTACGCTGCTCTTCTGCGACAGAAGACTTTCTTCCCCCGTGGAAGAATTTACAAGGTAGAGCGAAACTGTAGCCGTAAGGCTCTGCGAAGCCTGAATAGAAACGGTCGCCGTGCATGACTGCCCCTTGTAAGTTACCTGGCTGCAATCCACGCCCGAAAGCTGGACTTCAGCCACGTCTTCGGTCAAGTTGTTGTCAAGGTAAATGGCGTCTACGTGGATGTTCCTCGATTCCAGATCGTCCACCGCCTGTTTAAGCTCGTCGTCGCCGTTTTCGCCCGTCTGCATGGCGTCGGTAATCAATACGATGCGCTTTATTACGTTATTTTTAAAGCGTGCACCCGCGTATTGAAGGGCGCTTACTATATCTGTCTGCGAATCGTCTACCTCGGCGTCCCTTACCGTGGTAAACTCGCCGCCCATAGGCGTAAGCAGCGTACTGTCTTTGCCGAAGCATATAACGCCCATCTGCGAGTTGTTAGGCAAATTGTCGTTGATATCTTCTATATAACCGTCTATAACGTCAAGATTTCTGCTCGAAGAATAGGATACGTCGGCAACAACAAACACGTCGGTTTCGGTTAAAGTGGTCTCTACAGTAACGCCCGCCGCCGCGAAAGCTATTATTACCGCCATTGCGATGTGCAGCACGCAAGAGGCAATGTTGTGCCCGTTGCGGTTGTCCTTTTTTACCGTGATAAAAAAGGGTATCGTCAAAAGCAGTATAAGGGGCACTGCGATAAGTAATAACCAGGCGTTATCTAAGCTGATACTGCTCATAGCAATATACCCCCCAATCGGCGATAAACAGCACGGCAAGCACCAAGAGCCATACCCATAGTTCGCTGAAAGTGCCGTCGCGCGAAACTGACTGTGTGCCCTCGAACACGAAATAGTCCGACGACGCGTCTTTTGCCGCCCCGTCTGCGCCAAGCACGCTCAGCTGCGTACCGCCGTTATCTGTGTATACGTAGCCGTCGGAATCCACCGTAACCGTAGTGTACCTTTCTTCCTCTGGCACTGAAGCGTAAAAATATACCTTGCGTTCAGAACCGCTTATCATAAGCGTTACCGTGTAAGTACCCGTTTCGGTGACGTCGTATTCCACCACGTCTGCCGAGGTATCGGCGTACTCTATATTGCCGAGGGGCGTGTCTATCCTTATGCTTGTGCAGCCTGCGAGCACGTTAATTTCTACAGTGTCGCCGCAATAGCACGAGGTAGAATCCACAATCTCGGGGAAGGTATAATCAAAAAGGTTATACATTAACTGTATATAGTTGGGCGTAAGCGTAAAGTCGGTGTTGTGGAAATCAAACGCGAACACCACCTGCCTGTTGCCGTAACTGTTTGTACCCGCGAAAAGCACGGGGTTGTTATCGTAAGAAAATATAGTGTAAAAGCTCTTGCTGAAGCTGCATTTTACGTATTCGGTAATATATATATTAGTGCCGTTGTTCCACGTAGTGCCGCTTAATATGCTCTGCACGCGCGATGCCGTAGAGGTGCTTAACGTAAGTTCGCCGTGGGAAGAAAGCGTAACGTCGTTCTGTACACTGAAACCCGTGTAAGACACGCTGCCCTGCGGGTTGATAAACCACACAGCGCCGTCCGTAGGCAAAACCGAGGGCGTACAGTTATCAAATATATACAGCCCGTAGCCGCCTTCGCCCGAATAATCTGCGAACGACATTTCGGTAATCTGCACGTCGCCGAAGGCGCTCAGAGTAGATTTTAAAAAGAACGAGTTATCTGACGAGGACGAACCTGTAACTATAAGCGTGTTGTACGTGCTGTCGCTTTTAAGGCTGTACACAACGCATTCGTTGTCGGCAGCCATGGCGTCTGCCTGTGATATCTCCACCTTTAAAGAGGTGAACACCGTGATATTATCGCACGTAAATGTAAAGGCGCACGCCTCGAGTTTTTTAACGTCTAACGTCTGGGGATCGCATGCCGCCGCCCCGTCTACGGTAAGGGAGACGGTAAGCGACGCGTCGCTTTCGTAAGAATAAAGGCTGCCAGTTACGGTAAGCCCGCTGCTTGCCACCGAGTATTCCACGCCCGTGACGGCGTAATTTTCCTCGCCTGAAGAAAAGTTTACAACGTTTATATTGCTGCCCGCGCCCGCGTAATCTTTATCGGTGTAAAGGTACAGCTTTAAGTCGGTATTCTGGGAATATTTAAGCTGGGCTTCTTCTAACGCCTCGGTAAGATCGGCGGCGCAATATCCCTCTTCTATTTCCTCTAAAAGCTGGTAAACCCTGCTCTTGTCGGTCACGTCTTCGCACAATACCGACGTGGTATCCGACACATATATAAGGGTGTACGCACTGCCATCCACGGCAGATTTTACCACGCTTTCTATCTTGTCCTTGCCCTTTTCAAGACGGCTTTCCTTGCCCGACACTATGTTCATGCTGGCAGAGCCGTCGAGTATAAACAGATAATCGTCTGCCGAGCCATGCAGAATGAACGAGGGCTGGGCAAGCGAAAAGGCAATAAATATTACTATGAGTATCTGCAGAATAAGGCTTAAAAGGCCGCTTATGCGCCGTAAAGGGTTTTTACGCTTTAAGAATTTTTCGCTAAGCGTCCACAGGTAGGTAGAGGATATTACCTGCTCGGTGTACGTGTTCTTGATTATATAAATTATGATAAGCAGGGGTATGGCGATAAGCGCCAGCAGGCCTAACGGGTAAAGAAAGCTCATTTCACTACCCCCGTATCGGCAAAATCGAGGAAGAAAATTTCCTGCAGGCTCTTTTCTGAAGATACCAGCACGTATTCCGCCCCGCGCGACATACAGTAGCCGCGAATCCTGCCCGTGGCGTATTCCAGCGCCTGCCTGTATGCCTCTATAATTTCCCTGTTGATATTTTTGCGGTAAGTTTTAGAGACGTTTTCAGAATCGAAGAAGTGCATTTTGCCGCGTGCCTTGGGATTGAGCTCTTCGGGCGAAAGCACCTGTATACAGAACACGTCCCTCTTTTTGGATATAAGGTGGTCTATGCCGTATTCAAAGTTATTATCTGTCAAAAAGTCAGAAATAATAATAGACATGCCGTCGCCGTAGCCCACTTTAGAGGGGAGTATCGCGTCGCTTATGTAGCTGTCGCCTTCGAACACGATATCGTTGAGCTTGCCTATCTCGGTTAAGTACCTCTCTTTGCCGAGCATACCCGAGATAACCTCGGTAACCTGCTTTTCCTTTATAACGTATATGGAAACTTTATCCATTTCGCATACCGAAAGATAGGCGAGCGCCGCTGCGATTTTTATCGCCTGCCCGTCTTTATTGCCGTCACCGTAGCCGACAGAGCGGCTGGCGTCGATATAAATGCGCGTATGGAGCTGGCGCTCGTCAAGATAAAGCTTTAAATACAGCTTGTCAAAACGGGCGTAGGCGTTCCAGTCGATCTTTTTTATCTCGTCGCCTGCCATATAGTCGCGGTAGTCGGCAAATTCGCACGAAGAACCGTAAGACTTGCTCTTGTGGTTTCCGCCGAATAGCCCCGCGACGTTGTTTTTAACGAGCGTCTGCAGCAACTCTACCTGCTGCAAAAACGCCTCGTTTACGGGTAAACTGTTCATCCTTTGGTATTTCCGCTTACTTCTTTGTTTCCGATACTAAAAGTTTGATAACGTCGTCTACAGAAAGTTTTTCGTTTATGGCGTTGTAATTTATCTTTAACCTGTGCCTTAACACGGGCAGGGCAAGCGCGTTTACGTCTTTGTACGCAACGTTAAACCTGTTATCCATAAGGGCGCGTACCTTGGCACAGGTTATAAGCGCCTGTGCCGCACGGGGAGATGCGCCGTACCTTAAGTACTTTTTAGCCGTGTCGGAAGTTTTTTCCGTCTCAGGGTGGGTGTTTGCCACAAGGTTTACGGCGTAATTCAGCACGTCTTCGGGCACGGGAACGGTCTTGGCAAGCTCGCGCATTTCCAGTATCTGCCCGCCGTCCACTACCGCCAGAGCCGTCTCGTCCATGGTTGCCTGCGTCATATTTACTATATCGGCAAGCTCTCCCGCCGAGGGGAACTGCATTATAAGTTTAAACATAAAGCGGTCCATCTGCGCTTCGGGCAGGGGGTAAGTACCATCCTGCTCTATGGGGTTTTCGGTGGCGAGCACAAAGAAAGGTTCGCTCATATTATAGGTTGTTTTTGCGATAGTAACTTTATGCTCCTGCATAACCTCGAGCATGGCTGACTGCGTTTTGGGCGTTGCACGGTTAATCTCGTCGGCAAGAATAAGGTTGGCGAATATAGGCCCTTTCTGGAATACTATATCCATATTGCCGGCGGCGTCTTTTTCCAGCACGTTTGTACCCGTAACGTCCGAAGGCATAAGGTCGGGCGTGAACTGTATACGCGAGAAGGGCAGTTTAAGCGTTTTGCTTAACGAACGCACCAGCCTTGTTTTGCCTACGCCGGGAACGCCTTCCAAAAGGACGTTGCCGCCCGCGATAATGGCTATGATAACGTTGTCCACAACCTCGTCCTGGCCTACAACGTCTTTACGTATCTGCGTTTTTATATCGGCTACCGCCTTACTGAAGTTTTGCACCTTCTGCTGTTCGGTAACAGGCACTTGTATTTCCTGCATCGCTGTTTTCTCCTTATGCTTATAATTAATTCAACGGCTTAAAACCGTAAAAAATCTTGATTTAGCCGCGTTGGTTGCGGCATATGTGCCTATCAACTGCCGGAAAGCAGGTTGTTTATATAGGCGCTTATAAAGCTCTTTACCTCGTCGGATATATCGTCGCTGTACAAAAGCTCCTGCAAGGCGGCAAGATAGCCGTAGTTTTGCAGCATTTCGTAGTAATAGGAATAATCGAGCGTTTCGGGGTTATACAGCTTGTCGTCACCGGGGTATACCGCCTCGCCCGTGCCGCCCGTAGCGCCGCCAGAGGCGGTGTTATCGTCTTCTTCGGCAGAGCCGTCCTCTATTTGCGTTCCGACCATTTCCACGCCGAATATGTCGCTGAGCGTCTGCCTTACGTACACGTCTTCCATATAAGCGTAAGCCTGCGCCTCCATCGCGTAAGCCGCTGCGCTGGCAAAGGTGTATATAGAGCCCGTGCCGCCCGCAAGCAAATTTATTACCGAAGTGGCGTCGTTATATCTGCTGCCGTAATATTTTGAAACGCGGTTTATACTGTAATATAAATCGTAGAGCGCGTCGTACAAGTCGTCGCCCGAAGACACGCTTCCGCGGTCACTGCCTAAAGTTATGCCGCCGTCTGTAAACAGCGCGTTATAATATGTTGAAAGCCCGTCTGCCTTTAACGCGTTTTCCAGCGCGGTTATATAGGGGGCTAACTTTTCTACCACGGTATCGTCGGTCAGGGCGTTCATTTCGGTGTCAAAGCTGCCGCACACGCCGTCCATTTTATCTGCAATGTAAGAAAACATCTTTTCGTAGTTGGCGGCAAGCGTGGAATAAAGCGTAAGGCTGCTGTTTATCTCTGTATATACGGCGGCGCTTTCGCGCAATGCTTCAGCCATATATACCATCGAATCCGCCACGGTAAGCTGGTAAGCCATATCGTCGTAGGTGGTATAATCTATAGTCAGGTCAGACACGGCGTACATGGTACTCTGCACGTATTCTTCCATTTTAAGCTCGGTTATGCCGTCTTCGGTAAGGCGGGAATACAGCGCGTTAAGCTCGTCTATATAAGACTGATGTAAAGCGCTTTCAAGCGTTGTGTCTTCCGTAAGGTTTTCTATAAGGGCGGTAAGCCTTTCCAGCTGGGACTCGTCCACCGTATAGGGTTCTTCCACTATCGGCTCTACGTTTTCCCTCTTTTGCGGCACGGCTATGCCCGCGACGAACAGAGCGACGCACAAAAGGGCAATCACGATATGCAGTAATATATTCCACACGGCGGGGCGGCGCTTGGGCAGCGCCCTTAAAGCCGCTTCGGCGTCGGCTCGCTGCATATCGAGCATCACGCTCTGCCTGTCCTCGTATTCGACCAAAGTCTGCGTTTTTTCGTCTAAGCCGTACTTTTCGTCTAATTTTTTTGCAAGTTTTTTATCGGATATACGCAGGGATAAAAATATAATTATGCCTGTTGCGGCAGCCACACCCAGCGCAAGTGCAAGGTATAAATACCACCCCCACACTATTTTGCTCAGCTTTAAGGCGAGCATTACCGCG
Source organism: Clostridia bacterium (assembly GCA_021199295.1). Taxonomy (GTDB): domain Bacteria; phylum Bacillota; class Clostridia; order Christensenellales; family Borkfalkiaceae; genus Coproplasma. The sequence continues at coordinate 5,011 of JAJQII010000049.1, read as the reverse complement.
CCCGTCACGGCAAAAGAACAGCACAGCCCGCCCGCGACGCCGTAAATTATGGCACGCCGCAGATATTTAGTTTTTATTTTGCCGAACTCGCCGCGCATAGCCTTTTACCTGTCAAAAATTTCAATAAGTTATCACAGCATAAAAATCTGATAATAACCATTTTAGCAAATTGTTAAGAGTAATGCAAGCAAAAAAGTACATATACGCGGCGATATATCTCACTTAAAAATTTTATAGTGCATATTAACTGTACTTATAATAGTTATCTGTTTTTTTTATAACCTCTGCCGCCAAATTATTTGCATTAACGGCGATAAAGTGATAAACTTGAAAATACAATAAATTTTTATATTTAGGAAAGTGTTTTGTTTTAAAGTTCAAGTTACTTGCTTTTACCGCCCCTTAAAATAAACGGGCAATAAAACACAACAAAAGGAAATTTTATTATGAAACTGACTTTAAGAAAAGGCGTTTTCGCTACGCTGGTCACAATTATGCTGTTGTGCCTTTCTTTCGGGCTTGCCGCCTGCGATTCCTGCGGCGACGAAGAGCATAACTTCAGCGAAGAATGGTCTTATGACGACGTTGCGCACTGGCATGCCTGCTTAGACGAAGACTGCGACGAGGTTAGCGATTACGAAGAACACATCCCGGCAGACGAAGGCAGCCCTAACGGCGGCTACGTTTACTACACCTGCGAAGTCTGCGGCGATGAATATCGCTCTGACCTTTACACCTACTTCGTCTATGTTAAAAACATCGGCGGCGCGGGCGTGTCGGGCGTATCGGTAACGCTGTATAACCAAAGCGGTACGGCATTGAGCACCATATCGAGCGGCAGCAGCGGCGCTGTAAGATTCCGTAACCTTGAAGCGGGCAACTACACCGCCAAGATAAACGAATCCACTATACCCATAGGCTACAGCTACGACTCTGCTGAAGACCTTACCATAGAATTTACTGCCGATTACAGAACGGAGACGTTCACCCTTACACCCCACCTTATAACCGAAGCCACAATGCCCTCGGGCACGGTATATTCGCTCGGCAGCGTGGTTTACGACTTCGAGGTGACGGCGTACTACCACGACGGTTCTTCGGGCACTATAAAACTTTCTGAATATCTTGAAAAATACAACGCCGTTGTAATACAGTTCTGGTACACCACGTGCAGCCCCTGCCTTAGTGAATTCCCGTATATGAACCAGACTTACAACTCAACCACAACCAGCTATTACCAGAAGATAGGGCTTATAGAGTTCGCCTACACGGCACACGACAATCTGGAGTACTTCCAGAACTTTATACAGGGCTCTAACGGGTACGACAACTTCACTTACGTGTACGACACGGGCAACTACTACGCTAACTATAACGTAGGCTACTTCCCCACAACGGTTGTAATAGATAAATACGGTGTTGTGGCACAGATAGACGTAAGTTCTAACCCCAGCTACACCTACTGGAACAGCCTGTTCGAGTACTACTCGGCAGACGACTATGTCCCCAACTACGCGTCCTCTTCCACAGACAGCAGCAGCGAGGATTCCTCGGCTCTGATACCCGACGTGGATATGCCTGAAAGCGGCGAGATTGCAAACGCGATAGTTACCACCAACTCACTGACCACAAAAGATACGTTTGAATTTTCGGCTTACACCGAAGACGGCTACCTTGATATTTACAGCTGGCCCTGGCTTGTAAGCGACGGCACGGCGGTAAGCGGCGTTACCAACTACATTTATACCTCTAACGCCAACAAACTGGGCACGTATGCCATACTTGTAATAGACGTAAGACTGGAGGCTGGGCAGACGTTTATGTTTGACTATCTGCTTGCCACCGAGGAAGACGGCGACTACTTCTACGTGCAGGTAAACACCATTAAAGACGGCAACGTAATAGATTCCTGCCTGGAGGCAAAGCTTTCGGGTACTACGTCTGACTGGACCACCTTCTACTACCCCGCCCAGCAGAGCGGCTACTACCAGATAACGCTTACCTACAGCAAAAATACATCGGTAGATGAAGAAGGCGACAAGGTATACGTTTCCAACATGTGCCTTAACACCACTACAGACGTAATAACAAGCAGCACGGTAGTTGCCAACGCCGATATACTGTACAACGCCGCCACATACTACTCCATAGACGGCGACCAGTACAATTACTACCCCGGCGTAGGCTATAGAAACTACGTGAGCGTATACCTCGCTTCCGACGGTTACTACCACGTGAACTACAACAATTCCACAGCCAAGACCGACGGTGATGATCCCGATGACGACGACCCTTACCTTTTAGCCGACCTTATGTACGTGACGATATGGAACAGCGATTTCAGTATATGGAATATAGCGGAAGCCTACCTGTATTCCTCTGACGAGGAATACTCCTCTACTGGCGTTGTAAGCGAAACCTATACATTAAACAACGGCGCTAACACCACGTATACCGTTCCCGCGAACAGCTACTATACATTCACGGCAGGTTCTGGCTCGGTTATCACCCTGTCAAGCACAAACGCCGCTTCCGGTTCCGATCTCCATGACAGCTCCAAGTTACTTTCAGGCGAAAGCCTCACCTGCACCATTTACCTTAAAGCGGGCGACGTTGTAACAATGACGAGCGGTGCAGACGGCAGCACGGTTGCCATAAGCACAAGCGGCAAGGGTTATCTGTACGACGAGCTTGCAGTGCTTTCCGCAAGCGGGCAAGAGGCATCATCCTACGCCCAGGCGATAGAAGATTACAGCTGGGTACAGAACAACTGCGACTGGGGCTATGTTCCCGTAGACGAAACGCTTGCTGAAATTCTTAAGGAAGTAACTTATTCCTACGGCACGGACAGCCAGCACAGCAATTCAAACCAGTGGCTCGAAGTTTGCCGCTACTATATCCACTACGGCAAATCCCACACCGATTGCGCTTCTGTAGAAAACCTTGCGGCAGGCTACGGTATAAGAATGGCTGTAGACAAAGGTGAGGCTGGCGACGGCAAAGATTTATCCTTCCACGCTAACGTTGAAAAGGCAGTACTGCCCCGCGGCTTCTATTACAGCTTCACCGCCACAACCGAAGGCGTATACTATATTTATACTGACGTGCCCTACAACACGGCAGACGGCACAAGCGTAAGCGGCGATGCAGGCGTGAACCCCATGCTTTGGATTACCGACAAAAACGGCTACGGCATCTCTGAAAACGACAACTACGACCTTACCGTATACGACAAAAACGGCAACGTGAACACCAGCTCTACCGCTACGGCTTACTATAACGACAACGCCTATATGTACGTCTACCTTAAGGCGGGCGAAACCTACCTGATAGTCTGCGCGATGTCTTACAGCGAAGACACGGGCGAGTACGACGTATATGTACACTATCTGGGCGCAACGTATTCACTGTTTGCCCCTGCCGCCACAGGCGATATATACACCTACAGCTACGACGAGTCGACTGAAACGTACACCTACTATATCCCCGCCACTTACGAGAATATAAGGGTGAACGACGACGGCACGTATTCCGTACAGAACTATAACGGCGAGTGGACGGCACTGTATATCAACATGACGGGCATCACCTACCTCAACTCCTCTTACAAGTCATATACTATAGAGCAGGAGTTAAGCAGAGGCGACGATTGCTACTGGACCGGTACTTCGTACGAAACAATGTGCGATTACCTGTATGACGCACAAAATAACACCGATACAGCCGAAGACGGAACTTCGCTTACGGGATATGTACGCGCCGACACAACGCTGGTAACGTTGCTCAATTACTACATCAACGGCGGCACGGCGTCTACCGTTTCTGACTACTCAGATAACGCGTGGATTATGACGGCTTACTACGTAAGGGTTATAGACACCTACCGTTCAGACAGCTACCGCATAATCGACACAATAAGCTGATTAAAGCACTATAGATAATATAGTACAGTTAAAATATTATAGGTAATATAGTATATAAAAAGTAAAAATAAAATGCGGCACTCGCCGCATTTTATTTTTACAAAACTATAAATTTTCAGCTACCATTCTCACCGCTTTAAAGGTGTTACGATTTCTTAACACCAATTATGTTTAGACAGTTGACAAATATCTTGAAATGTCTTATAATAAAATCACAATAAGGAGCTACCTTTAACGGTTAGCCTTCAGTTATTTGCAAAATAACCGCCGACGTTACCTGAAAAATAAGTGGCGGTTATTTTTTTGCAATTTTTACAGCTATGTACTCGATATGTAGTCTATCGAGAACGGCTTCCAACTGCTCAAGCAGTATGGCGAATTCTAATAACTCAGAAATTGTCATATGCTATTTCCCTCCTTAAGTAGAATTTTGATTTATCATCAAATTCCCCCTTTCAGAAGGCTTAACCGCACGTAAGGCAATATGCTCCTTGTTGCTTGTAGTAATTATAGCATATCTACCATATAATGTCAAATAAAATCAAAACGTTTGTTTAAAGCAGTACAGTATGCACATAATTTTATAATTATAAGTCACACTTATGCACATATATAAGCAAAAATTATATAAATTTTTCACCAATTTATCATATTTCACCCGTTAAACACTTGTAAAATGGCTCGTTTTGTCGTAAAATTAAATATACATATATATAAACTGGTAGCGGTAAAATTCCAGGGCACGGTATTTTTCCGCAAAATTTATATGAATAAATATACGGCATCGCTCAGGCTAAGGCACAGCCCGCACTTTGCCGTAAGTATAATCTTTGGGTAACTTAATAGTAACGTAGTATGTCATTGTGCGCGAGGGCTTTAGCCCGACACTTTGCGCACCTTATTATAATAAATTCTATAATATGGCGCAAAACGTAGCGTGGCAATCTAAGCTGGATACCTTTCAGCTACCATACCACCTTTTTATAAGGCGAAAAGTTATCAGAATAAACGTATTATCCTCAAATAACTAATTTGCCGTCCTGCCTGCTGGTCGCGCGTCCGCGCGGGATTGCCACGGGGTAGAGCCC
>JAJQII010000092.1 GCA_021199295.1 Clostridia bacterium | reverse complement strand
TTCTTAGTCTGTTTTATATTTTCGGACATTTTATAAATCTCCCTGTTTTAAGCCATTACCGCCGAAGCCGCCTGCACAGCTTCCACTACGGCAGTTCCGTCTACATAGCCGCCGAAACATGCCAACAGAATGCCCGCCGCAATAGACGAAGCAATAACACCTGCTACGTTAGCCCCCATGGCATGCATAAGAAGGTGGTTCTGCGGATCATACTCCCGCCCTACGTCTTCTGATATACGCGCCGCCATCGGCACAGCCGAAACACCTGCCGAACCGATAAGCGGGTTAACTTTGCCATGCGTCGCGACACACATAATTTTTGCGACAAGCAAACCGCCTATAGTACCTATAATAAACGCGAGCAGACCTATTACTATTATAAGCAAAGTATCTGTTGTAAGGAATATCGCGCCCTTTGCTTTGCATCCTACTGATATTCCGAGGAAAATGGTTATCGTGTTCATCAGTCCGTTCTGCGCCTGGGTAGAAAGTCTGTCTACCACGCCCGATTCTCTGAAAAGGTTACCAAGCATAAGCATTCCTAAAAGGGCTATAGACGAAGGCAATATTATGCCAACGACAAGCGTTACTATTAAAGGGAACAGCACTTTTTCAAGTTTGCTGACCTGGCGGAGCTGTTTCATCTTTATGGTACGTTCTTTCTTTGTCGTCAAAGCACGCATCAACGGCTTTTGTATTACCGGGATAAGCGCCATATACGAATATGCAGCTATGGCAATCATCGGTATAAAGTCGCTGGCAAGCTGTGACGTAACGTAGATAGCCGTAGGCCCGTCTGCACCGCCGATTATCGCTATTGATGCTGCTTCTGCAACGGAAAAGCCGAGGAAAATCGCAAGAATAAACGCGACAAAGATACCGAGCTGAGCGCCAGCACCGATAAGCATGCTCTTAGGATTGGCAATCAACGGCCCGAAATCGGTCATTGCGCCGATACCTAAAAATATAAGTGGCGGATAAATTACTTTATCTACGCCGAAATACAGATACCACAAAAGCCCCCTGTTTTCAACGCTGTCGTACGAGGTAGAAGTTACCCCGTTTTCGTCGACAGGGTATGTACCCCAAAGAACTTCTTCTGCGCCGGGTATGTTAATCAAAAACATACCAAACGCTATGGGAAGCAGTAAAAGCGGCTCAAATTTCTTTACTATTGCAAGATACATAAGCACAAACGAGATTAACAGCATCACATAGTTCTGCCACTCCCCGTTCATAAAGCCCATGCTGTTGAACAGATTAACGAAAATTTCACCGACGTCTACCGCGAATAAACCGCTTTGCATCAGTTATCCTCCGATCAGCTTATTACGGCAAGCACTGCGCCCGTTTCTACGTTAGCACCTTTATTTACCGATATTGTTACCGTTCCGTCGCAAGGCGCGGTTATGTCATTATCCATCTTCATTGCTTCAAGAACGACGATAGGCTGATTCTTTTTTACCTGAGACCCGTTGTCTACAAGGATATTTTTTATAAGCCCGGGGAAAGGCGAAAGAACTTTTTCGCCGTTAGCGGGAACTGCCGCCGCAGGTTTTGCCGCCTGGGGAGCAGGCGCTGACTTTGCAGCAACATTGGTAACTACAGGCGCTACAGTACCTTCTGCCGAAGTTGTTTCCTCTACGCCTACCGAATAACTTTTACCGTCTATGGTGACTATAAAATTACGCATAAGAATATTCAAAACTCCTTAAATCCTTTTTATTCGTTTGACGGTAAACTCACACTTGGGCTGTTCCGTCTGGTAATACGCCATTATAGCGGCCACTATTGCCGCTTTTACTTCGTCGGGAATTTCATCCGACACGGTTTCAGGTACTTTCTCAGTTTCGGCGATAACGCTTTGCTTTTCGGCATTCTTCTTACTTTTTCTGGTCTTTCTGTTTAAAACGCCCTTTTGTTCAAGCTTTTTAAATATAAACCCTATAAGCACAAGTATACCGATAAGTATAAGTATTCCTATAAACACTACGGCAATTCCTATGCCTGCGTAAATAAAAGATTCCGCCTTGCTCGAAAAGTACCAGTTACCGTCTTCATAATCAGGTATAATTGATAATAACAACGATAACATTTAGCACCTCACTTTAAAAGCATCTGCAGCGATGCCGCAAGGTACTGTTTAACAAATGCCGGCTCTATAATGTTATCTATATAGCCGTTCTTCGCGGCGTTTACGGGGTCTGAATTTTCTTCAGCATACCTTTCGGCAAGTTTTGCTTTATCAGCCGATTTATCGCCGCTGTACTCAATCTCTGCCCCCTGCGCACCGTCAAAAAGCGCTATCTGCGCATTGGCAAACGCGAAGGTGCAGTCATAACCCATATTCTTTGCCGCAAAAAGCGTGTAACCGATACCCACCGCCTTGCCGCTTACAACCGCCACTTTGGAATCAAGGCAGTCAAGCACGTTCACAAGTTCTGTAATTTCTTTAAGAACAAGGCTGTTGTTATTTTCAAGGCAGGGACAAATACCGATACAGTCAACAAAAGTAACAAACGGCAATCCGTTGCAGCAGGCAAACTCGGCAAAATCTTTGATTTTTCTTGCTTTGCATGCGTCGAGCATTACGCCGCCCTCTTTGTCAAAAATTACTGCCGCGGCAGAAATTCCGCCAATCCTGCCCAGAACGCACTTTACTTCAGGTGAATAGCAAGCGCCTGTTTCTATAGCCGTATTCTCGTCGAAAACGTTCATAAGATTTTCTGCCGTAACTTGTTCGTTGAGCTGTGCAAGTACGGTATTCATTTCGTCGCTGTCGGCAACTTTTATCGCAAGAAGTTCGGTAATCTTTGATATAGTCCCTTTTACTTCCACAATATTTTCCGCCACGAACGAGGCAATGTTAGCTTTATTAAGCGCTGCAGCACCGCCTACTTCTTTTGCAGGCAGATTCACACCGCTTTTAGCTGAAATAACAAGCGGACTGTTTGCCGCAAGAACGCCCTTATCTTTTACAAAAAATGTAAAATCGCAGGCGGCGGCTATTGCCGCAAGCTGGCCGTAAACTTCCCCGTTTATTATAGCGTACTGCGTTACAGAACCTTTAAGCTGTACGGCTTTAAGTATAAGCCTGGAAAGTCCCTCAAGTACACTTACACCTTCGCCGATCTGCACGCCCTTGGTGCTTAAAATATAAATTACAGGCGCATCGTTCTTTTCGGCGGAATCAAGGCATTTGAAAATTTTGTCGCACATAGCGTCGCTTACGCCACCCTGCATTACCTGCGGATTTATAGCCGCTATGTAATAAGGGAAACCGTCTATAGTGGCAAAGCCTGTAACCACGCCTTCGCCCTGTGCATCCTCGCCGTAAAATTCATTTCTGGAAAAACTGAAGGTGGAAAGTTCAACAAAGCTGTTTTCGTCGATAAGCGCGTTTATGTCTTCGCGCACCGATTTACCGGCAAGCATTATCTTTTCTTTCCGCTCTTGCAGTTGTTTGATTTTATCCATAAAAATCTCCCGTTGCAAAAATTCCTACATATATCATTCTAACAAAAATCAAAGCAAAAATCAACTGTAAAACGACAAATAGACAGCTAATTATCAAAATTATTTTTTATATTGCCCTACCGACCAAATTAAATAGTAAACGGCGGAAAACTTTCCGCCGTGATTTATTTTATCTGTTCTTTTTTATTGTTTTTATTTCTTTTTTTACGCTTTTTACCCAGCCCTAATTTATCTTTTAAAAACCTGTCTATCTGGTCAGAATACTTACAAACAAGAACAAACAGCGCAATAACTGCCGCAATAATCAAAACCCAGCAAAGTATCCCCCACCACGTGTTAAACGGAATAGATTCAAACGAGTATGCCGAAAGGGTTATAGACAGCGCACGGGTAATAATTATCATTATAATATAATAGCCCCACGTCATGGTAGATAATCCCGCGACAAAACATAAAAGATCGTCGGGAAAAAGCGGAAGCAGGAACATTATAGAAAGAAGCAGATAATCTTTACCCTTAAGTTTTTTAAGCCACTTGTCGAGTTCATCTTTACCCACTATCCAGCTTACAACCCTGTAGCCAAGCCACCGTCCCACTGCAAAAGCGACGACCGACCCGATAAATATACCTATAAAACTATATACCGAACACAGAAGCGGACCGAAAAGAGCTGTGCCCGCCATAACCGTTACTGTACTTGGGATGGGCAAAACTACCACCTGCAAAAATTGCACAACAATAAAAACGAGAGCCGCCCACGCACCCGTATCGGCAATCATTTCGCGCAAGGAATTTATATCAGTAATTTTTTTGATAAGCCCACTGGCGCTTACCGCATAAAAAATTACGCCCAAAATCAAAAGGCATATTACAAGGCAGAAGACCAGTTTATAAAGCGTGGGAAAGTCAAGGATGTAAAAAATAAGACCGCACATCATCACAATAAACATCAGTCCTATAGCGAGCGACAATAAAAGAGTGCGGTTTTCATTTATAAAATCCAGAGAATCGGCAAGCAGACCGAGGACGATAAAAATCCCTGCGGCAATGCACATAAACACTACCGCAGTAACGTTGAAGATGTGTTTTAACGTATCCCGTGTACTTTCCTTT
>JAJQII010000045.1 GCA_021199295.1 Clostridia bacterium | reverse complement strand
AGCGACACTCTAAGCACCTTATTGTAAAAGGTTTCAGATAATATGGCTTAGATGGGGCTCTACCCCGTGGCAATCCCGCGCGGACGCGCGACCAGCAGGCAGGACGGCAGATTAGTTGTTTAAAAATAATATGTTACTTTCTATTAACTTTTTGCTTTATTAAAAAGGTGGAATGGTAGCAGAAAGGCGTTATTGCTTGGTTTTCCGCGAGCCGCAAATAAATTTGCTCTTAGCGTGCGAGCGTTAGCGACACTCTGCGCACCGCATTATATTATGTTTCAGATAATAAGGCGCAGATAGCCTCACGTCGCGCCTTACGGCACTCCTCAGGATGACGAAGGTGTGTTGCTGCTTGCAAGCGGTATGAATGATAGCTGAAAGATATCCAGCTTAGATTGCCACGCCGCAAGCGGCTCGCAATGACAGACAGGTTACTGTCGCTTACGCCCTCACGCAATAATTTGAGGATTGCTCTGTCATGTGTCATTGCGAACGTAGCAACTTGTTGCGGAGTGTGGCAATCGAAGTAAAGATATCGTTTGCCCGTATTTAATGTCATTTTTCCCTTGTATGGCTATTTTGTTGCAAAATATTGCCGCAAGTAGTATAATTTTTGTAATGATTAAACGGGGCGGTTTTTATGGAAACGGAAGAAGGTAAAACTCAATCGGGCGAAGGGCGCAGGCCTAATTTTCTTTCGCGCCTTATTCTTAAAATATGTTTTGGCAACAGAGCCCTTGCCGAGATTTTACGCTTCCTGATAGTGGGCACTTTAGCTACTCTTGTGGACTTTGTGGTGGCGGGCGTTACTTTATATATCTTCGATCCCTCGCTTTATCCCAATTTTTTTAACGTGTTTTACGGCGGAGGGGAAGCTACCGTTGCCGCATCGTGCGTGAGTACGGGCGTTGGGTTTGTGTTCGGGCTCTTTGTAAATTACCTGCTTTCGATAATTTTCGTCTTTGACGAAAAGGGCAACTCAAAAACGGGCAAGGGCTTTGTAGTGTTTGCCCTTCTTTCGGCGGTGGGGCTTTTTATACACGTGTTCGGCATGTGGCTGTTTGTAGACATTGTGGGCTGGAATTATTGGATAATCAAAATAATGTTTACGGCGATAGTACTGGTTTACAATTACGTAACGAGAAAGCTTATAATTTTTAATAAAAAACAACGTTAGCTGCGGCATATTCCCTGCCCGATTGGCAGTGTATAAACTTTTATATATTGCATATACTTTGGGGAAAGGGAGGCAGCTTATGGAAAGTACAGAACAGAAAAAGAGCGGTGAAGAAGTCCTTGCGGAAATTTACCGCAACGCGCAGCTTGCGTTACAGTCTATATCGGATATTCTGCCGCAGGTGGAAGACGGTGCGGTAAAGTGTGAAATAATGCGCGAGCACGAGGAGTATGAGCGTATCTGCGGTAAAGCAGCGGAACTGGCTAAAAAGCTCAATTCAGAGATTAAAGAACCCAATCCCGTTAAAAAGGCTATGATGTGGTCGGCAATAAAGATGAATACCGCAGCAGACAATTCAGACCAGCATATAGCCGAAATGATGATAAGGGGAACGGTTACGGGCATTACAGCCCTTAAAACCACTCTGACTGACAGCAGGCATATAACAAACGACGAGGTAAGAGCCCTTTTAGACGAGCTTATAGCGATGGAAGAGGGGTTTGAAGAAAATCTTAAAAAATATCTGTAGGCAAAAAGGCATGGCTTGTGCCATGCCTTTAAAAATTTTAGAATTATCGGGCGGCACAAACTGTGCCGCCCGATGCAATTCAGGTTTTATTCACCGTCTGGTTTTAGTATAAAATTTTTATATCTGCGTCAGTTTTAGGTAAATATTTTACAGCCGAGCAGGTAAATCCGCGTTCGTGTGTCGGCTCGTATTTTACGGCGATAGTTGCCAGGGGGAATCTTTCCCTTAAGTCGTCGGCAAATTGCCTGTTGGCAAGGGCATATTCGCAGGTCTCGGCGTCGGCAGAGGCGATAACGTATTCTGCTCCTCCGCTTAAGAGTTTCAAAATTTCCGCCCGCAGCGATATAAGTATGGCGTCGCGGGACGCGGCATATCCCTTTCCCCCGCATTTTTCGCAGGTCGTTATAAGGTTGCTTAAGCCTCCGCCGGTACGCCTGCGCGTAAATTCTATCAGCCCGAATTCGGACATAGGCAGTACTTTGCAGTGGGCGGAATCTTTCTGCAGCGCCTTATTCAGTTCGTATGTGAGCGCCTTGCGGTGGTTTTCTTCGTGCATATCTATAAAATCGACCACGACTATGCCGCCGATATTGCGTAGTTTTACCTGCCTTGCTATCTCCCTTGCCGCCGCAAGGTTAGTGTGGTACACCGTCTGTTCAAGGTTGTCGTCGCCCACGTACTTACCCGTGTTCACGTCTATCACCGTAAGCGCCTCGGTGTGTTCTATCACAAGGTTTGCCCCGCCCTCTATATTTACCCTCGGCGACAGCGAAGAGAGTATTTGCCCTGCCACGCCGTATGCTTCGAGCATATCGCGTGAACCTGCGTAAAGTTCTGTTGTTATGTTGCCTGAATCGGGCAAGAGGGGCAAAATTTCCTGTAATTTATCCCATATCTCGGCTTTGCCTATTACAATATGCTCCACGTCGTCGGTGTTGCTGTCGCGCAGCACGCGCATGGGCAGGCTGCAATCGGCGTAAATAAGTCCTTTTTCTTCCCCGTTATGCCCCTTAACGTAGACTTCGTACTGTCTGCGCAGATAGTTGAGTTCGGCTATAATGTGGTCGTATGTGCAGAAGGGGGCGGCGGAGCGTATTACCACGCCTTCGCCCTTGCGCTTTGCGCGTTTGGCTTCCATAATAAGGCTTGCCCGCAGTTCCTTGTCGGTAATTTTATGGGAAACGCCTACAAATTCTGTGTCGGGCAGGTAGATAATAGTCTTGCCCACAAAGGAAAGACGGGCGGTAACTTTAGCCCCTTTGCTGCCGGCAGGCGGCTTTACTACCTGTACCGTAACGCGGTCGCCCGCTTTAAAGTTATGTTTTTCAAGCGTAAGCCCCTCGCACCATGGGGAAAGGTCTTCGGCGGGTATGTAAAAGTTGCGTTCTGCCCCGCAGTCGACGAACGCCGCCTGCATGCCGTCCAGCACGTTTTTTATTACTCCCCTGTAAATGTTGCCCTTTGCCACCGTGCCGCAAGATTTTTCTATATCGCAGTCAACCAGCTTTCCGTTTTCCGTTGCCGCAGTGATATCGTAGCCGAGGACTTTATCAAAATAAAGCGTCTTTTTAGACATAAATTAATACCTTTTATAAATTTAATAGCCCGTCAAAAAGTGTTTTCGCCAATGCTCTCCGTCTTTATAATTTCCGTAACGCTCCCGCCGTATATGCCGCATAAAAATGTGCAGAACAGGTCGGGGCGCAGGTTGGAAGTACCGCAGCCGAGCGTGAATTTAAGACCGCCGTCAGAATAATCCAAGCCGTAAATCCTCGGGCGGATATCCACGCTCCGCCCCCTCAGGTCGGTTATAATTATGCCGTCTTTATTTAAAACCTCGCTTACGTCAAATTGGTTTATACCCTTTGCGATATAGGCGCATTCCTTGATGCTTTCGGCATATTCGGCGTTCTTTTCCACAATTTTATAGTCAATGCACTTAACTCCTCTGGGGCTGAAGGCGTTGAAAATCTCTTTAAAATTTCCCGTAAAGCCGCAATCCACGGTACAGAATTCGGCGACGCTTTTAACGCCTAAGGCGATGGGGTTGCCCATAAAAATTCTGGCGTGTTTGTTAAAGCCCTCGCTGTAGTTTACCTGTATGCCCGCCCTGCGTAAAGTCCTGTCTATGTGCCTTAAAAGGTCAAGGTGCGAAAGGTATTCCGCCCCGTCTGTTTTCGTGTATTTAAAGGCTATCACTTTTGCACCTCGGGGCAGTATTTCTGCATGCCGCACCCCTTGCAGCCGTCAAGACAGCTGCCCGAGACTTTGCCCGCGTACGCCTTTTGCCGCTCGGAAAGCAGAAATTTTTTATTTATGAACATATCTATAAAATCCCACGGCAAAACTTCGTCCGTCTGCCGTCCGCGCGAGTATTCGTAGGGGGATATGCCGCAGTCTTCGAAGGCTTTTTTCCACTTTTCGCAGTCGAGCTCGCTGTCCCAGCCGTCGAATACGCAGCCGCTTTGGTAGGCTTTTTGCAAAACTTCGCCGAGCCGCCTGTCTCCGCGGGCAAACGCCGCTTCTAAAAGGGAGGGGTAGTAGCTGTTCCAGCTGAACCTTACGCCGCGCGGAAGCACGTTTTTTAACAGTTCCTGCTTTTCGGCGACTTCTTCTTCGCTTGCCTGCTTTTCCCACTGGAAAGGGGTAAAGGGCTTGGGTATAAACGTTGCAACAGATACAGAAATGCGCAGGGATTTTTTGCGTTTTTTTGCCGAGTATAGCTTTTGTATCTTTAAGCAAAGGTCGGCAATGCCCTTCAAATCGTCGTCGGTCTCGGTGGGCAGCCCCAGCATAAAATACAGTTTGACCGCCGAATATCCCGCGTTGAACGCGCTTTCCGCCGCGTGTAAAATCTCGTCTTCGGTTATGTCTTTATTTATTACGTCGCGCAGGCGCTGCGTGCCCGCCTCAGG
>JAJQII010000073.1 GCA_021199295.1 Clostridia bacterium | reverse complement strand
CGTCTTCAGGGGAATTGCCGTGTACCATATTCCAGTACGTAGACGGCACTAAAAGCATATTATTTATTGTTATGTACTTATTTAAAACGTCGAAAGAGGCTGTAGTTCCCGCCCTGCGGGCAGAGATAACCGACGCAGCGGGCTTATTCTTCATATATCTTCCCGCTGAATAGAACAGCCTGTCCATAGCCGCTACCATAGCTCCGTTGGGCGAGGCGTAATGCACCGCCGCGCCGAAAACGTAGCCTTCGGCATCTTTAAGTTTTTCGACAATGCCGTTTACAGCGTCGTCGTCAAATATACATTTGCCCGTTTCGCGGCAGCTTGCACAGCCTATACAGCCGCGTATGGGCTGGTTGCCCAGCCAGATAATCTCGCTTGAAATTCCCTGTTTTTTTAGCTCGTCCGCCACTATGGAAAGGGCGGTATATGTACAGCCGTTTTTGTGCGGGCTGCCGTTTAACATTATAACACTCATATTTAACTCCTTAAAATTTTTTACAGCGTTTTCAGCTTGGATTCTATAAGCGGCATATACTTTATTTCGTAGCCATACGCGTTTGGATGGGTGCAATCCCCCCTGCCCCAGCCGTAACTGTCGCAGGTGTAAAGATCCCTGTGCTGGGATATAAAAGTGTTCATACAACTTTCGTGGTATAAATCTACAATGGGCACGCCCCACTTTTTACAGATTTCCACAGCGCGTTCGCCGTACTTTTTTTGCAGTACGTCGGTACGCCTGCCCATATTGTGCGGGCGGACAAAAAGCAGCTTTGCTGCGGGAAAATACGTGAGGAAAGTGTAAATTACCGAATCGAAACAGCGGGAAAAATCTGCCTGCCTTTTATTTAACGTGTACACGTCTCCTGCAGCGTAACTTTGGGGAAACTCGCCTATAGCGACGTCGGGAAATTCGTTGGGCGGGGTTACGTTGCAATCGTTGGTAAAGCCGTCGAAAACTATGTAATCGGCTTTAACCCCGTCTTCTATAGCCTTAATAACCTGTTCGGGTATCCAGCTTTTACCCTCGTGGTAGCCCACGCGAGCGCCGCCCACGCAATACTTATGAAGCGTGAATCCCATATCGCGTTCGAGGTATTCGCCTACGCCGAAACCATCGTTACCCGAACCGAACATAATACTGTCGCCGAAAACCAAGAGCGACTTCCCCTGAAAATCTGACATATCAAGCCTTCGTAAAAAGAATTTTATAATACATAGTTTACCGCTATGATAACAAAAAGTCAAACGCAGACGGGCGTTTACGAAAAAAACACAAACAAAAAAGACGGCTTAGCACCGCCTTAATTGCTATTAGATTGCAGCTTTTCCGCCGCTTGAAATATCCTTGTCCTCTTATCGGAGGGTACTTAAGAATATACCACCAAAAAGATTATTTGTCAATACTTTTTTAAAAAATTTGTAACAAATATACAAAATTTGTAATTTATAAACAATGTTACAATTATTTATACAGAAATCTGTGGCAGTTTTCACATTCTACCACTGCGCCTGAAGCAAGGCTCTCCTTGCCCTTGATAGATAGTTCCATGCCGCATTTAGAGCATCTGTCGCCCTTTACAGCGCAAATAATGGGAAAAATACGATCGTTGCGTTTTGCCTTGTACTTACTTAACACGTCGGCGCTGATGCCTTTGGATATTTCAGCAAGGTCTTTTTCTATTGCAGAAACTTCTTCCTTTTTGCTGTCTTTAAGTTTGCGGTACTGCTCCTGGCTTTCCTTGTACTGCCTTTGCATGGCGATAACTTTCTTTTTGAGCGCCTTGTATTCGTCGTCTACATCTTTCACGCTTTTAGAAAGGACGGCAATCTCTGACTTGACGGCACGCAGTTTTTCCTGTAACGCCACCGCCGACTTTTTGTAGAAAGAGACGTTTGCGCCTTCTTCTACCATTTCGTCGAGGTTTTCGAAGTCTTTTAAAGCTTCTTCAAGGTCTGCACTGCTTTTATTGAGCTTGCCGAGAAGGGAAATAAGATCCGCAGCCTTTGTCTCGAGCCTGTCGAGCTGCTCGGGCGCTTTGGTAAGAAAATTCTTGGACTGGACAAATCTCTTGCGTTCTTCAGAATTTGCCGTTTCGTGTTCCAACTTTAAAAGTTTTTCGTCTTCCTGCTGGTACTTTAAAAGCTGTTCTATCTGTGACATGGTTTTCTCCTTTTGCAACAGCCGTATGGGCGCGTTGCCTGATTTATAAATAATTTTCGTCGGTAAAGTAACTTACGGGTATATCCGATTTTTCCGCCGCTTTGCGGCAGATGCGTTCGAAGCCGTAATTTTCCGACGCGTAATGGGTAAGCTGTATAACTTTGCAGCCCGCCTGGGTAAGCGCTGTGATATGGTGGTGTTTTAAGTCGGACGAAACAAAGGTATCCGCGCCATATTCCAAGGCGAATTTAATAGATTGTTCGTCGCAGCCCGCCCCGCAGAAAGAGGCAACTTTAGACGTTACCCTTTCCCCGTCGCCGTAAAATATGCTGCGCGTGGCGTTAAATTCCCTTTTTACCCTTTCGCAATATTTGGCAAATGGCACGGGCGCGACGTCGTAAACCCTGCCGTAGCCGCCGCAAGAGAGCACGTTCATAACGGCTATCTCGTTTTCTCCGCCTAAACCCTGCATAAGATACCTGTCTATGCCGCTGTCGGCGCTGTCTGCGTTCAGGTGCATGGATATTACCGAGATACCGCCCTTTAAACACCTTGCAATGCTCTCAGAAAGCCTGTCTGAAGTTACGTCTATCCTGTTGATACCGTAAAATATGGCGGGGTGATGGGTTACTATAACGTCGCAGCCGTTTTCTTCGGCAAAAGATACCGCCGCGGGCGAAAAATCAAGCGTGAATAAAGCGTGCCCGACGTCTCCCCCTGCGTTGATGATTATGCCGCTGTTATCGTGCATGCCGTATTTGGCGCAAAATTCATCACTTAAAGAAACGGGAGCAATTTCCCGCTGCAAAAAATTAAAAAAACTATGTAACGTCACCGCTTAACACCCCCTGGATAAAACTTTTTCTTTTTAATATTATATCCCTGTTCGCAGGCGAAAGCTCCCTTAAAAGGTATTCTTCCGTCTTTGAAAGTTCTTCGCTGAGATAACCCTTAAGCTCTGCCGTGCCTAAGCTGTCCCTGCCGAAAGCGAGCTGGGCGGGCGAGTAACTATTTGTGCCGCCCTGCCTTGCGCCCTTTACGACAAAATAATATTTCCCCGAAGAATAAAATATTCCGTCGTGTTCTATGCCGCAGCCGCTTTTTATTAAGTATTCACGCAGCACTTCGGCATTTTTCATCGGCTGGAACACAAACCTATTGGGAATAAAGCTTTCGCGCAGAATTTTTACAACTTCCTCGCCGCCCATCCCGGCTATTAAAACAAGGTCGCAATTCACGTCTATTTGGGTAAGTCCGTCACAGCAAACGGCGCGGCATATGCCGCGTTGAATGTACTCTTTAAGCAAATTTTCCGCCTTGGAGAGACTCTTTGCGCTTACGTCGGAAATAACGGCGCTGCCGCAGAGCCTGTTTTTTAGCATATACTGCGTGCAGTAGCCGTGGTCGCAGCCGATATCGGCAAACGTTGTGCAAGGCGAAAGGTATGAACAGAGTTTTTTTATCCTGTCCATTTAAGTATCTAAAAAGTCTTTAAGCTGCTTGGAACGCGAAGGATGGCGGAGTTTACGCAATGCCTTGGCTTCTATCTGGCGGATACGTTCACGCGTAACGTTGAACTCTTTGCCCACTTCTTCCAAAGTACGGGGTCTGCCGTCGTCTACGCCGTACCTTAAGCGGAGAACTTTTTCTTCGCGGGGAGTAAGCGTATTCAATACGGACAGAAGCGTCTCTTTGAGCATTGTGGTAGACACGCTGTCCGAAGGGGTGACAGTCGTTTCGTCCTCTATAAAGTCGCCGAGGTGCGAATCCTCTTCCTCGCCTATAGGCGTTTCAAGAGATACGGGGTCTTGCGCTATTTTTTGTATCTCGCGCACACGTTCTTCGCTTATGCCCATCTCTTTGGCAATCTCGGCAGGGGTAGGCTCGCGCCCGAGTTTTTGCAATAAAACACGGGAAACGCGGGTAAGTTTGTTTATAGTTTCTACCATATGCACGGGTATACGTATTGTACGTGCCTGGTCGGCAATAGCCCTTGTTATTGCCTGCCTTATCCACCACGTAGCGTAAGTAGAAAATTTAAAGCCCTTCTGGTAGTCGAACTTTTCTACCGCCTTCATAAGACCTAAGTTGCCCTCTTGTATAAGGTCTAAAAAGAGCATGCCGCGCCCGACGTACCTTTTGGCAATGGATACAACAAGGCGGAGATTGGCTTCTGAAAGTTTTTTCTTTGCCTCCTCGTCGCCTTCCTGCATTCTGCGGGCAAGCTCTATTTCTTCGTCGGCTGACAAAAGGGGAACTCTGCCGATATCCTTAAGATACATTTTTACGGGGTCGTCAAGCCCTATGTCTGAAAGCGCCTGTTCGTAAAGTTCACGGTCGCGTTCGGCTTCGTCTATAATCTGTATGCCCGCTTCGGCAACAGACTTGTACACGAAATCCATCTGCGTGGGAGTCGTGTCGTACTTTTCCATTATGTCGCACAGGCTGTTCGTTGTGATTGAGCCCTTAGAGCCGTATTCTTCTATTATCTT
>JAJQII010000043.1 GCA_021199295.1 Clostridia bacterium | reverse complement strand
GCTAAAATTGGCTTCGATAAATTTTACGGAGTTACGGGGCATAATTATCCCATTTAATTTGACTACAACGTGCGCTGCGTTCTTTACCAGATTGCCCAGAGCGCCTATAAATTTTCTAACGACATACGAATTTTGCAGAATATGAAAGAGATCGAAGAACCTTTTGAAAAGTCGCAGATCGGTTCTTCGGCAATGGCTTATAAACGTAATCCTATGCGCAGCGAACGTATGGGCTCGCTCGCCCGTTACGTTATTTCCCTTCCCGTAAACGCTGCTATTACGGCTGGCACACAGTGGTTCGAGCGCACGCTCGACGATTCGGCAAACCGCAGGATAGTTATTGCGCAGGCTTTCCTTGCTTTAGACGGCATACTTAACATTTATATGAACGTGTCGGAAAATCTTGTCGTTTACGATAAGGTAATAGCAAAACACATCGCGGCTGAGCTTCCGTTTATGGCAACGGAAAATATTATGATGGAATGCGAAAAGGCAGGCGGCAACAGGCAGCAGCTGCACGAAAGAATACGCGTGCTTTCTATGGAAGCCGGTAAAAACGTAAAGGAAATGGGCGGGGATAACAATCTTATTGATTTAATCAAGGCAGATGAAATGTTTGCCCCCGTGCACGATAAACTTGACGAGATACTTGACGCTTCTAAATTTATCGGCAGAGCGCCTTCGCAGGTAGAGGAATTTATTGTAAACGAAATTGACCCCATACTTGAAGAAAACAAAGCTGTGCTTGGCCAGAAAGGCGACGTGAAAGTCTGATATAAAATTATAAAAGGGCATGCGGCGCATGCCCTTTTATGATATACAAAAAATTTTATCGAAATTTTTTTCTTAAATATTTTGACAAAAGAAATTTTTTTTGCTAAAATTCTTATTGTTTTGAAAAGAGTATCTGTTCAGACATAAGTCCAGCCGATAGAATTCAAGGTGCGTAGTCTCTTATAGATTACGTCTTTTTATTTTATCGGAGGTTTTTTATTTTTATGGCAAATTCAGACGGAAACAGCGTACGTGAACAATCGTCAAGCCGTATTGCTAAAGTTCCAATGAAAAAACTTATCTGGCAGCTTGGTTTACCTATGATCATCTCTATGGTTTTGCAGGCTGTCTACAATATCGTAGACACGGTATTCGTAGTTAAAAGTTCCGCCGGCACTGCGGGCAACCTTGCGCTTACATACGCGTTCCCCGTGCAGATACTTATGATAGCGGTAGGTGTGGGTACAGGCATCGGTATTAACGCCCTGCTCGGTAAGAGCCTTGGGGAAAATAATAAAGAAGTTGCCAGCCGTACGTGCGGCAACGGCATCTTTCTTATGATCGTCTTGTACATTGCTTTTATGCTGTTCGGTATTTTCGGTGCGGAATGGTTTATAAAAATGCAGGCAGACGAAACAAGTATTTATTACGAAAGCGCTGTCTTTATGGGAACAACTTACCTTCGTATCTGTTGTGTGCTTTCGGTGGGCAGTATAGGTTTTGCCGTGTTCGAGCGTTTTTTGCAGGCTACGGGCAAGACTACGCTTTCAATGACGTCGCAATGTACGGGCGCAGCACTGAATATTATTCTCGATTACGTATTTATCTATCCCTGCGATATGGGTGTGGAAGGTGCTGCATGGGCAACAATAATAGGGCAGATTGCCTCTCTTTGCCTTGCGATGGTATTCCATTACGCGACAAACAAGGGTATTAATAAAAGCCTGAAGTATATAAAGCCCAGCTGGAATATAATTAAAGGTATATATAAAACGGGACTGTCCGCCGCGATAATGCAGGGGCTTTTGTCGGTAATGATGCTCGGCATGAACCTTATTCTTGGTACGGCGGCAGGCGTTGCCGATACTCTCGTAGGCAGCTTTGGCATATATTATAAAATAATGCAGTTCGCGTTGTTTGCGTTCTTCGGGATTTCAAATACAATAATAACGATTTTATCTTTTAACTATGGTATGGGCGATAAAGAGCGTTGCAAACAGGCGATTTTGTGGGGAATTATAGACTGCGTTATTGTTGCCGTTGTCGTTACCGTATTATTTGAAGCCCTGGCAACGCCGTTCGCCTCGCTGTTCAGTGCTACGAGCGTTGATGCCGACGAAAAAACGATGGGAGTAGTGGAAACGGCTATCAGAATTTCCGCTATAGGCTATGTGTTTATGGCGTTCAGCGTAGCTGTGCAGGGCGTTTTACAGGCTTTCAGATATGCAATCCGTCCGCTTATCATATCGCTTTTAAGGTTGGTTGTATTTGTATTCCCGCTTGCATACGTGTTTACGCTTACCGATAACCCGCTGGATAATGTGTGGTGGTCGCTTGTAATATGCGAAGTACTCACAGCGGTAGTGACTGCATTTATTCTTTGGGATACGTACAGGCGCAAGATTGTACCCATGCAATCGGCGAAAAAAGCAGAAGAAGGCAATCTTATTGTTACAATTTCACGTGAACACGGTTCTCACGGCAAATATATAGGTAGTCTTGTGGCAAAAAAACTTGGCATAGGCTATTACGATAAAGAAATTGCCGCAAAGGTAGCTGAAGATTCAGGTCTTGCAGGCGATTTTATAGGCGAAGCCCTCGATGGCGAAACCAGGCTGAAAAACACCTATCTTTCCACAGAGCCTAACAGGCAGGCTATTATAGAGCAGGCTAAAGTAATACGTAAAATTGCCGATACCGAAAGCTGCGTTATCGTAGGCAGGGGTGCAGACTTTATATTAAAGGATTACTACGATTGTATAAAGATATTTATCTATGCCGACGAAAGTTTTAAAGTCAATATGATAAAAGAGATGTACGGCGACGACGAGGCTTCGGCTCGCAAACATATGGAACAGTCGGATGTTTCAAGAAAAAATTATTATAATTTTATTTCCGGTCACGACTGGGGAGATAAAAATAATTACGATTTGTGTGTGAATTCGTCGGTAGGGGCGGAAGAAACGGCAGACATTATTGTTTCGTATGTGCAAAAACACAGCAAAAACTTATTGCAACAAGGCGAAAAAGTTCAAGCTGTATCAGAAAATTAAAATTTATCATTAGCAGGAAAGCTCTCGCCATAGATTACGGTGAGAGTTTTTTGCTTGACATTGGCGGCGATAAAGGGTAATATTTTAAATGTCAGCAGATACTTTATTAATTTGATAAAATTTCAGGTAAAAAAAGACAAAAAATAAAAATACCCGATTTTAAACCAAGATATGGTAAAAATCAGGCATTTTAGAGATTTGGCAGGGGAGACGCGATTCGAACACGCAACCAGTGGTTTTGGAGACCATTACTCTACCGTTGAGCCACTCCCCTAAACTTAATCAACATATAGAATTATATAATATTGTCTTTTTTTAGTCAACTGATTTTGGAGCAGTATTATGAAAAAACAATTCAAACTTGGAATAATAGGCTGCGGGTTTATGGCGCAATCTATTCTTAAAGGGGTTGTGCTCTCTGATTTTTTACGGGCAAAAAAGATTGTCGTAAGCGATCTTGACGAGCAGTCCTTGGATAAAGCGGCAGAACTCGGCGTTATGGGCACTACCGACAATAAGTACGTTGTGGAAAACAGCGAATTTGTTTTAATAGCCGTAAAACCCCAGCATTTTGCTGAAGCCGTACAGGGAATGGGCGGAGTCTCGCCTGAAAAGGTTATATCTATAATGGCAGGCGTAAAAAAGGAAAAAATCAAGGCGCTTTTAGGCAGGCATGCCAAAGTCGCGCGTTGCATGCCCAATCTGCCCTGCTCAATAGGCAGCGGTGTGATAGGCGTTGATATGTCGGACTTTAACAGCGACGTTGCCGATACCGATTTTATAGCAAGCGTGCTTAATTGCCTTGGAACGACTTTGAGCATAAACGAGAGCAAGATGGATGCCGTTACGGCAATAAGCGGCAGCGGCCCTGCATATGTGTTTATGTTTATAGACAGCCTTATTGACGCAGGCGTCAAGCAGGGGCTCACCAAAAACGAGGCGACAATTCTTGCCGTACAGACTGTTATCGGCAGTGCTGAAGTAGTAAACGAAGGACAGTCTTCAGTGCCTGAACTTATAAAACGCGTTTGCAGCAAGGGTGGTACTACTATAGAAGCCGTAAAGGTGCTTGAAGAGAATAATTTCCGCGGCATTGTCGGCGAAGCCGTTTCTGCCTGCGCGAAGCGGTCAGAAGAGCTTTCCAGATAATGAAGCAAGTTATTTTGTATACAGACGGCGCGTGTTCCGGTAACCCGGGCGTGGGTGGCTGGGGCGCAGTACTGATATATAACGGGCACGAAAAGAGAATAAGCGGCGCACAAGAGAGTACTACCAATAACCGTATGGAGATCACGGCAGTTATAGAAGGATTAAAATGCCTTAACCAGCCGTGTTCGGTACAGGTTTACAGCGATTCAGCGTATACGGTAAATGCCTTCGAAATGGGATGGGTGTACGGCTGGCGCAGCGCGGGCTGGGTTAAAGCCGATAAAAAACCTGTATTAAACTCAGACTTGTGGCAGGAACTTCTTGTTCTTACAGAAGTCCACAAAGTTAAGTTTAATAAGGTAAAAGGCCACGCGGATAACGAATATAATAATATATGTGATAAACTTGCAACCGACGCTATAAAAAATTTTAAGAAAAATTAATAGAATTCCATAATTTTAATATAATATTATGGAAATAATATGTTTATGTTAAAGGAAAGTACACGGG
>JAJQII010000014.1 GCA_021199295.1 Clostridia bacterium | reverse complement strand
AGATAATTGTTGACAAATATCTGGGGGGGGTAAAATTAATTTATATTAAATTTTATAACTTTTAAGGAGATAATCATGAAAAAAACTGGAAAAGGGCGCAGGCTGTTGCTGCATATCATTCTTGATATTGTTGTTTTAATAGCAATCATCGCTGTGCTTGTGGCAGTAAATGAACAAAGTACTATTCTATCTGTAGTAGGATTAATCGGCTTTATCTTAAGTTCTCTGATATATATGCTGGCATACGATACTTTAAGCAAAGAGGGCAGACAAACGCTATCCTTCTTCCAAAAGTTACTGATTTTTATCGGCCTTATTATAGCCCTGATAACAGGCATACTGACATACGCAAACTATATGTCAACCGTGCCTGTCGATGAACTTTCCCCGTTTTTCACGGCTTTATCCGCCCTCTGGCTTATGGCAGATATTTTAACCTTAATCCTGTACACATTAAATAGCCGCCGTGGCAGGGAACTTGCTAAATTAATTTATCCTTACATATCTCTGGTTATAAGTTATATTGTATTTGTGGTTCTTGGCTATGTAAACACATCAGGCACAATCGGCTTGGTTATCTGCGCGGTATTATTCATTTTCTTATTATTTGTTATGTTCCGTTTAGCCAGACATGCAAGCAGTGCAGGAGATAGCGTAACGGGAAACAGCTATACAGGTAATAGCGGCGATACGAGAAAACAGATCAAGGACGACTACAAATCTAAAGATGCCGCCGATGTTTTTAAAAGCAGAATTTTTGATAAGCTGCACGGTACAGTTAAATACATAGAAGTAAAGAAATACGGCAACACGTTTACTGTAAGCATGGATAAGAATTTTTCTTGGGAGTACACGAAACATCATTGCGGCTATGGCGGCGATGATGAAAATCGTGTCGAAGAAGCAATTTATAAAAGAATTAATGATGAAATAGAATGGATTAAAGAAGACGTGTTTAAAATTGCAAAAGAGTTGAACGAAGAATATTCAGATTATGACGGAGCACAAATCGAAGTAAAAATAAATAAACAAATCGGAAATTAACGATTTTATAAAAATCCATTGCAAAAAAATGCAATGGATTTTTTTATATCTTCAATACAAACCGATAAAACCGTTTGATTTATTTTACGATTGGTCATATAATTACATTGTGATTAAAGAACAGCAGAATTTTTTTACTAAAACTTACGTGGTAGTTATAGGGGCGCTTATATGCTGCATGCTGTGGGGCAGCGCATTCCCCTGCGTTAAAATAGGCTACACCCTTTTTAATGTGGATACGTCAAGCTACGCATCCCTTATACTTTTCGCGGGAGTACGCTTTACCCTCGCGGGCATACTGGTTATAGCATTCGGCAGTATTGCGCAAAAGAAATTTCTTGTGCCAAAAAAGGAAAATATCTGGCGTGTAGGCGTTGTGGCGCTGTTCCAGACCGCCATGCAGTACACCTTCTTTTATATAGGGCTATCCAACCTGACGGGCGTAAAATCGTCTGTACTCAACGGGTTAGGGGTATTTTTTACCATTATCGCGGCATGCTTTTTGTTCCGCACCGAAAGATTTAACCTTATAAAACTGGCGGGCTGTATTTTAGGTTTCGGCGGCGTTGTAATAATGAACCTTGACGGCTTTTCGCTTGATATGTCGCTTACGGGCGAGGGCTTTATAATTTTTTCGGGGCTGTCTTCGGCAATCGCGGCAGGGTTTGTAAAAATCTTTTCGCGCAAGGAAAACACCACTACCCTTTGCGGCTGGCAGTTTTTTACGGGCGGCATAGCGCTTGTAATAATAGGTCTGTCGCTCGGCGGCACTATCTCGGCGGCAAAGCCCGTAAGCTGGCTGATGCTGTTTTACCTCGCGTTTTTATCAGCATGCGCGTTTACCCTGCAGGGCTACCTTTTAAAATACAACCCCGTGTCGCGCATAGCCGTGTTTAAAAGCACCAATCCCCTGTTCGGCGCGGTGTTCTCTGCCATTATTTTAGGAGAGAGCGAACAGCTGTTAAGTTTTACGACTATTATCGCCCTTGTACTTGTGTGCGGCGGCATATTTATTATAAATACCTTCGGTGAAGCCAAAAAGCAGAACACAAAGACAAGGCGGCACAAAAAATTCCATAAAAAAGTAAAGGCAAAAGCAAAAAAATGTGTTTACCGATTATGAAATTTTAATTTTAGGCGGTAAATTGGTTGTAAAACGCAAAAAGGTATGGTATAATTTTTTAAGCTGACAGGCGATATTTACAGGAGCAAATAAATGAGCAATACAGAATATATAATTTATATAACATTTACGCTTGCTTTTATTATACTTTTATTTTTAGTGGCTATTGCCGCCATAATACTTATACTCTTCCAGAAAAGCAATTCTGACGGCATCCAGGGCATAACGGGTTCAAGCGAAACTTTCTTCGGCAAAAACAAGGGCCGCAGCATAGAGAGCAAATTAAAAAAATGGACGTGGATTTGCCTTATAGTAATGGCTGTGCTTGCGATAGTCGTTTACATCGTGCAGGTAATAGCTCCCTAAAAAATAAACGCAAGGCGCAGAATTATTGCGCTTAACTTAACACTGAAAGCGGCTTTTTAGCCGCTTTTTTATTTAAAAGAGAACAATATGAATTTAAGAGAGAAGATAATAAACCTGTTTGAAGATGGCAGGCTGGCTTTTAAAACGGAAAACGAAATTTCTACCATGCTAAACCTGCGCCCCGCCGACCGCAAGCCCGCGAGGGAAATTTTACGCAGATGCGAAGACGAAGGTATTATTGTAAAAGACAGGCGGGGCTGCTACTCTACCCCCGCTCAGTGCGGTGCGGTAACTGGCACTGTACAAGCCAACGAAAGGGGTTTTGCCTTCCTTATCCCCGAAGACAAGCAAAAGGGGCAGGGCGACTACTTTATACCCCGCCACTCCCTTAACGGGGCGCTGGACGGCGACAGGGTTATCGCCGTAAGGGTTAAAGGCACGCAAGACGAGGTACGCGTAATTAAAATACTCGCTCGGGGCTGCAAATATATTACTGGCGTGTTTGAAAAGACGGGCGGTGCGTACTACGTTATACCCGACAGGGCGAGGTTCGCGCAAAGGGTGTTTATCCCCCCTGCCCTTACCCTTAACGCGAAACGGGGCGACAAAGTTGTGGTGCAGATTACCTCTTACCCGCAGGGCAAAGCCCCCGGCGGCAAAGTTACCGAAATTTTAGGCGAGGAAGGCGACTTTTTTACCGAGGAACTTAGCATAATACGCAGCTACGGGCTATATAAGGAATTCCCAAAAGAGGCAGAAAGGCAGGCGGCACTTGCCGCGAAAGAGCCCGTTGCCATAGGCGACAGGAAGGATTTGCGCGGCGAGTTTACCATAACCATAGACGGCGATGACACCCGCGACATAGACGACGCCGTATCGCTTAAAAAACAGGGTAAAAATTATATTTTGGGCGTGCATATAGCCGACGTAAGCCACTACGTTAAACGCGGTACAAAACTCGACGAAGAGGCATATAAACGGGGTACAAGCGTGTACTTCCCCGACTGCGTTATCCCCATGCTGCCGCGCAGCCTTTCTAACGGGGCGTGTTCTTTGAACCCGTACGAAGACAGGTACGCTTTAAGCTGCATAATAACTTTAGACCCAAGCGGCAGGCGCAAGTCCGCCGAAATATGCGAGAGCGTTATTTGCAGCAACTACAGAATGACCTACCGCGAAGTTACCGCCATTTGCGAAGGGGACAAGTCGGTTATCGCCAGATACCCCGACCTGTTTGAAACAGTCTCGCTTATGAAGGAACTTTGTATTAAAATGAAGGCACTGCGCAACGAAAGCGGGAATATAGACCTTTCGGTAAAAGAGGCACACATATATATCGACGAACGGGACGAAATTGTTATCCCCGACGTAAAAAGGACGATATCGGAAGAAATTATAGAGCAATTTATGATTTGCGCCAACGAGGCTGTAGCCGAAAAGATGCAGGCATTGAAAGCCCCCTTTATGTACCGCGTGCACGAGAGCCCCGACCCCGAAAAAATAAGCAACTTTTCTGCCTTTTTGCAGACCTTTGGCGTGTACTCGGGGCTTAACCCTGAAGACTGCAAGCCCAAAGATTTGCAACGGGTATTAAAGAGCGTGGAAGGCAACCCCTGCGAAGTGGCGGTAAACAAAGCCATGCTGCGCTCTATGCAGAAGGCGCGTTACAGCGACGAGAACTTTGGGCACTTCGGGCTGGCAAGCAGCTGCTACTGCCACTTTACCTCGCCTATACGCCGATACCCCGACCTGTTTATACACCGAATAATCAAGGGATATCTGCACGGCAACGACGCTGAAATGAAAAAAATCTACTCGCCCGTTGCAAAGGACGAGGCAGCGCACTGCTCGCTGTGCGAACGCAACGCCGACCTTGCCGAACGCGACGTGGACGATTTGTATAAACTTGTATATATGTCTGACCACGTGGGCGAAACGTACCCCGCTACCATTTCAGGCGTTACCGCCTTTGGCATATTTGCAGAACTGGATAACACCGTTGAAGGGCTTATACGGCTTGAACGCCTGCCCGACAAGAGCTACGAATTTATAGAGGAACGCTACACGCTTAAGGGGGCGAAACACAGCTTTACTTTAGGCGACAGCATTAAAATACGCGTAGACGGCTGCGACTGGGGAAATATGCGCACGGAATTTTCACTGGCTGAGTGATTTTTATAAGGGCGGCAAGGGTGTGTAGACAACATACGCTGCTGGTTGGAGATCTCTCCATTCCGCTACACTTACGTTTTGCTTCAGTCGAGATGACAGCCCTTGCGTCCCCTGAGAGGGGAAGAGGGCCACGAAGTGGCG
>JAJQII010000062.1 GCA_021199295.1 Clostridia bacterium | reverse complement strand
AAGTTATATTTTACGCATGTAATTATAAATTTGGTAACGCATTGGATAACGAGTTAAAACAAAGGGTAGAACGGCTTTACGAAAAGTACAAAGACAATGTTTATAGTTACGTCTATTCCCGCGTGTTCGATAAATCGGCGGTAGAAGACATTGTCCACGATATTTTTGTAAAGGTCGTTGCCAAAATTAATACATACGACGAGCATAAAGCGTCAGAAAGTACATGGCTGTTTGTAATAACCAAGAACACCGTTCTTGATTATTACAAAACCCGCCATAGTAAAAATCCTATCGAGGAACTTACTGAAACTCTTCCTTCGGATATGGACGTAGACGACTGTGTAGAAAAGAACGAGCAGAACCGCAGGCTTATGGACGCTTTAGATAAGCTCAAGCCGGTAGAAAGGGATATCGTAATCCTTCGCTATTTCTACGGCTACCACAGCACAGAAATCGCAGGTATGCTCAATATGACTCACGGGCACGTGCGTATAATGTGCATGCGTACGCTGCAAAAGCTGAATAAAATTCTGGGGGGGGGGGTAGATAACCTTATCCAGATAATACAAAAATTAAAAGAGGGTGCTTTCGGCACTCTCTTTTTTGTCGTAATTTAGTTAATTTTTAGGTTTTTTGTCGATAGTAAGTTTTTTTTCCGTGCTTTCGGGCGTAGGCGACACCTTTTTATTCTTGCTCTCCCCAAGGTCTATGTGTACGCGCGTGCGCTCCTCTGTCTGGCTTATTTCAGGCTGTTTTTTTTCTGCCAGAATACTCCGCGAGGCTTCGGTAAATTTAGTAAATTCTTCGCCGTAAATAAAAGCACATTTGTCCAATTCGCGGGCAAGCCGTATTTCTTCTTTACTGTTTAAGTTTTCTAAATCGTCCATGCGTCCTCCCGCAGTTTTTTTGTTATGCACCAATTTTTACGAAATTATTATACAAAGTGTAACACCAATTTATATTTTTTGTTTAAATTTTGCTGTTACGAAACGCGTTTTATATCGTATAAAAAATTGAGAAAAAAAGTATAAGCAATAATAAGGAATATCGGATGGAAGTTCAGGATATAAAAAAACAGCAGGACGCCATATATAACAGATTAGTTACAGGCGGGGTGAACGTCTCCCGCGAGGAACTGTCCGTCGACGAGCAGACTTTGGATAAATGCCACGACGCCGCCGACCGTATGGTAAACGCTATGGAAAAACAGGATAATTTTTATAGTGAATATTCCGAAGTATCCGTAAAAATCCAGGCGGGGCTGGAGGTGGACGAGGAGAAGAAGGCAGAGTACGAAAACGGGCTTGAAGAATGTAAACGCGCTATAAAGGAATACAGCGACGCGCACATTCTTGCGCACCGTACCGAATACGCCGCCCAGCTTGCGGCATACCGTGCCGCCGACGCCTCTACGCTTAAAAAACTTTCTGCCTACCGCTACGACCGCGACGTGGTAGACGGTGTTATAGCCGTTTCCGCCGCCAGGGAGTGGAAGGAAAAGCACAGGGAAAAACAGGGTAAAAACTGCCTTTTAGTGGGCAGGAACGCCATAGGCGAGGGCATAGACCAACTTATAGATTCCAACACCCATTCGCCTATTCCCATAAAAGAGGCTTCAAGCACCAAGGTAAAAATACCCTACGGCGAGCCTATGTACCCTATGCTTAACCCCAACATTAAGCAGGATAACAACGACCTTCGCCCCGTAAACTACGTTGAAGAAGTGCACGAAGAAAAAGTTGTGGAACAGGTTAAGGAAGAAAAACCCGCTATAAAGCGCGTTACGCGCACGTATAACGACCAGCCCTCGCCCACAAGGCGGCGCACGCTTATCGCTGCCGATCTTCTGTTTGAAGAAAGGCTTAAAAAGGGCGTAAAACTTTCGCCCGACCCTGCGGCAAAGCAAAAATCCAAGACGATGGATAAAGACGCGCAGGAGCTGGATAACATTCTGCAGTTAAAGACAAACGGCGACAATACCGACGGGAGCGCTCAGTAATGGCAAAAAAGAAAGAAAAAAATACCGACGGAAAGCTGTCGGGTAAAAAATTAGGCGTCTTTGCGGCAGTTACCGTAGTGGTAGTCATCGCCGCCGTGGTTGTCGGCATTTTTGTGGGCAACTATCTGGGCGGCAACGGCTTTTCTTTCCAGTCGGGCGCAACCATTTACAAGGTGTGCGTAGGCGGGCTTATACTGGTAGCTTACGGCTTTCTGGCGTACCGCCTTGTCTTCTACAAAAAATCGGGCTCGTATAAAGTAATAGACAAAGACAAGAGCATGGTAGAGGGCAACCTGGAAAATTCCCGCTTTTTAACCGAGCAGGAGAGGGACGCCAACTTCCGCCCCACCACGTACGATAAATTAAGCAACGAAAATAAAGACGGCGTGCTTGTCCGCGCACAGCTTGCCAAAAACGGAAAATTAAATATAAATTTCTGTTCGCCCTGCCACTCGATAATAATAGGTTCTACAGGTTCTGGTAAAACAACCACCTTTGTAAACCCTATGATACAGTGCCTTGCGCAGAGCGGCTGCCGCTCGTCTATGATAGTAACCGACCCCAAGGGCGAGCTTGTAAGCCTTCACAGCAAAAAACTTGTCGAACGCGGCTACAAGGTGTGCGTCCTCGACCTGCGCGACACATATTCCTCTTTCCGCTGGAATCCCTTATCGCAGATATACGACAGCTATCAGGAATACCTTTGGGCTCAGGACGAAGTTTACCTTCGTACCGACAATGTGGAAGAATCGGGGCTTCCTATGCTCAGCAGTAAAGATTCTTTCGGCGAGGAGTGGTACGAGTTTGACGGCAAAGCCTTTTCTAACACGGCTCAGCTTGTCTCTAACATAAAAATTTACAAACAGCGCCTCTTCGACGAGGTTTACGAAGATTTAAACGACCTTGTATCGGTGCTTGTGCCCGTCGCCAACCAAAGCGACCCTATGTGGGAAAACGGTGCAAGAACCATAGTTTTAGCCGTTCTTTTAGCCATGCTCGAAGACAGCGAAGACCCCGATCTTGGCATGACTAAAGAAAAGTTCAACTTTTACAACATGACCAAGATTTTACAGAATTCATCTAACGACTATATGGATCTGCGCCGTTATTTTGCCGGCAGAGACGTGCTTTCCAAGGCTTATGCCCTTTCCAAGCAGGTGTTAGACAGTGCCGATTCTACCCGCGCGAGCTATATGTCAGTCGTGTTCGAAAAGATAGCGATGTTCAACGATATGGGCATCTGCGGCTTAACCTCTGCGTCGGATATCGTCCCGCAAGAGATTGCCACCCAGCCCACGGCGCTGTTTCTTAAGATACCCGACGAAAAAGATACCCGCCACAACTTAGCGGCAATCTTTATTCTCAACATTTACAAGGCGCTTATCAAGATAGCTTCCGCCAGGGAAGATTTGTCGCTCGAGCGCAACGTTTACTTCATTCTCGACGAATTCGGCAATATGCCCAAGATAGAAAAATTCGACAAGATGATTACCGTAGGCCGTAGCCGTAAGATCTGGTTCGAGATGATAGTGCAGTCCTATTCCCAGTTAGATAACGTCTACGGGCAGACGGTGGGCGACATAGTAAAAAGCAACTGCGGCATTAAAATGTTCATCGGCTCTAACGATATAGGCACTTGCAAAGAATTTTCAGAGTTATGCGGCAACTGCAGCGTGCTTTCGCAAAGCTCGTCTAAGTCGTCGGCAAAGTATGCCGAAACAAGCTACAGCACCTCGGTGCAGGTGCGCCCGCTTATTTACCCGTCAGAGCTTCAGCGCCTTAACAACAAAAACGATACGGGCAACTCTATAATAGTTACTTTTGGTAACTTCCCTTTAAAGACCAAATTCACCCCGTCGTACAAAGTGCCGTTCTACGAAACGGGCATTATGGATATGGACGCCGTGTACGCCAACGTGTTTAACGAAGGGGAAGTATTCTACGATATTGCAAAACGGAACGAGGTAGTGCTTAATGAAGGCTAATAAAAAGAAAATTGCACGCGTATTTGCATACATATTTATTGCCGTTCTTCTTGTCATATTCGTTTGTTCTATGGTAATACCCGAAGGCTCGCTTAACTCTTATGCCGAGTCGGTAGTTCCCACGGTACAGATAGTGGCAGGCAGTACAACGACTACTTCGCGCGATGTAACCATTTCTGTTAAAAACGGCGAGTCGGGCGTTGCCTACACAATTTACTACCGCACCCAGAACGGCTCGGCTATAGACGGGGAGCATTTCGACGGCTTCTCCCGCAGTGTTACCCTTTCGGCAGGCGAATCTTATACCGACACTATAGATCTTAAAGACACTTCCAATACCAAAAGCGATACGTACGACCCCATGAATAACTACATGACCACGTACTACAGCTACACTCAGGACGATACCACCCATATAATTTCAGGTATAAGATCTTTCATCTGTGAAATTTACTATGCCGAAAGCACTTCGCAAAATATATATTCCTCAAGTTCAACCAATACCGACGGTACTGTAATAATCAGCTCTGATAAGGGCTCTGTAACGCTCAACTGCAACCAGCCAAGCCAGGGGCTTTATATGTATGTAGGGTCAAATGTTACAGGCTTGTCAAGCAATAGCGGCGCTACCAATATCACCTACTATACCCAGACGCAGTGGTGTTCTGCCGACCAGTTTTTATGGACGCCTTCCAGGGACAAAAGCCATAAAAATTTAGATAATTGGACAGACAGAACATACAGCCTTTCTTCTATGACAAGCGTATCCAGCGGTTTTTCAAGTTATTCACGCCCTATTTACGGTTATGTAAAAGTCCCGGGCGACGCTATTGATTGTTTCAACGCTATGGGGTATGACAGGTATGTTTATATCTATAAAGACGCGCAGGCAAAAACTATATCGGGGGGGGGGGTAGTTTTTTTTTTCGAGGACGGGGCCGACTATCGCCACCGGAT
>JAJQII010000077.1 GCA_021199295.1 Clostridia bacterium | reverse complement strand
GTCCTTCTAAAGACAAACTCTTTTATTTTAAAGGTGGCATAATATGACCGATTTACTTAAGCAAAAAGATATTAAAATAGCTCACAATTTATATCTAAAAATTAATAAAAATAAAAAACTATTTTTAGAGCTGTTAAATGATATTTTAGACCTTGCCACCTTAATTCCTGTTTGTGTGGCAGAATATTGTTGTGCTGAATTTAACTCTTTTGATGTCAATACATTAATCTTAAACGAGATTGACAGTGTTTTTAAAGAGTATGGACTGGCCATTGGTAAACTTAGCTGATACGCAAAAGTCCGTCAGCGGAATAATACCGCTGGCTGACTTTTGTACCAATATTTTAGGTAAAGCACTCCACCTTTCGTTCCATGGCTTTAGGGCGAACAATCTTATCTGCAAATTGGGTGGCACATATACCCAAAACAACCGTCATATTGAGCGATTTTTGCAACACGGTAGTAATGCTAAAAACGATGCTTTCGCATCTATCAAAAATAAGGCGGAAGAACTTGGAAAAACTATCTACGATTGGCATGATGAAATTATTATTACTGGAATTTTAAAATGGAAATATTGTGTCCAAGCCCTTATTTTAGAATAATAGTTAGAAGCTTCACCATAAAATAACATCTTACCTTGACTGCTTCGCCGAAATTTTATATTTTTGGGGTTTATACCTTTTTATTGAACGCAATCATTACATCTGGTTACAGCAAATAAAGAGGGCGGTAAAATTTTACCGCCCTCTTTATCGTCGCTTGAAAATGCAATTACTATAAATTTTTATTTTTTAAAAAATCCCTACAGCAATTGCACATTAAACGTTCCTTTTATGCCTTAAATTGGGGAAATTTGAGGAAAACCTTTGCAAAAAATGCTTAAAATCGGCTGTTTTTGGACGAAAAACGATTAAAAACGGGCATTTTTGGGATATGCCATTTTCCTCTGACTTTCGTCTCGGGGTGTTGTTTTCTTCTTTTAAAAGCGGTACACCCTTTTGGGAGAATATAACTGATAAAATTCATAAATATTTTTTACATACATTAAATGGAGAGCTTAGCGGCTTTCCATTTTTTTATGTAATAAGTAAAAAAAACAAGATATAATTTACCAAAAAAATATAAATGTAGTAGTTTTACTAATATTATCAATAAGTAAAAAAATTATAGGAAAAGTATACTTTTTTTAGAAAAGTATTTGCAAAATAAAACGTAGTGTGTTAAACTATTTTTATACTAAAATTTATACTAAAATTCACGTATCTTACACAATTCGGACACGGAAAATATAAAAATAATTTGGTTAGGAAAAGTATACATTTCCTGGAAACTTTTAAAAAAGTGTCATTGCGAGGCTTTGTAAAAGCCGTGGCAATCTAAGCTGAATAACTTTCAGCTATCATATTACCGTTGGCGAACGACCGCTCCCCCTCGTCATCCTGCGCGAGCGTCAGCGCTGCCCTCGCGTATGCGAGATGAAAGAGCAAGGCGAACGACGTGAGGCTATCTGCGCCACATTATCTGAAACCTTTTACAATAGGGTGCGCAGAGTGTCGCTAACGCTCGCACGCTAAGAGCGTTAGCGGCTCGCGGAAAGCCAGGCAAAAATGCCTTTCAGCTACCATACTACCTTATTAACAAGGCGAAGAGTTATTAGAATAAACGTATTGTTTTTTAACATCTTATCTGCCGTCCTGCCAGCTGGTCGCGCGTCCGCGCGAGATTGCCACGGGGTAGACCCCCTCGCAATGACAGATAGTTGCGTGCCGTAATAAGGTCGGATTACCTTAAACACCACACCAATACATAGTACACACCGTTATGGGGCTTTGCACCCTCCCGTGCCTCCTTTTGCACAAAAGGGGGAGGTTGTAGCAAATAAGTCCCCCTCCAAAGGTTTGCCGCGGCGGCGAAACGTCGCCGCGGCATAAAGGAATTATCTTGGCTACCTATTGTAGCTTACATATAGAGGGATAAAGTTACGCCCTTATAAATGGTCGAATGGTATCTGAATGACAAGTTACTTCGATTGCCACACTCCACGGCATAGCCGTTCCGTTCGCAATGACAGGTAATGAACGATGCGACATCCCAATTATACGCAAAGCAACTCTCTTGTCATTGCGAGGCTTTGTAAAAGCCGTGGCAATCTAAGCTGGATAACTTTCAGTTATCATATTACCTTATTAATAAGGCGAAAAGTTATTAGAATAAACGTATTATTCTTAAACAACTAATCTGCCGTCCTGCCTGCTGGTCGCGAGTCCTCGCGAGATTGCCACGGGGTAGAGCCCCCTCGCAATGACAGATAGTTGCGTGCCGCTCCTAAGTTGGAACGACCGCTCCCCCTCGTCATCCTGAGGAGTGCCGTAAGGCACGACGTGAGGATCTCGCGAGAGCGTTAGCGGCTCGCGGAAAGCCAGGCAATAACGCCTTTCAGCTACCATAATACACCACCCTTGCGTCCCCTAAGAGGGGAAGAGGGCCACAAAGTGGCGAAGGGGTTCTCCCACACCACAACAAAACAAAGAAGTTAGCGGTTAAATACCGATGACAAATAAAATAAATTTTGGAGGATTAGCTCCAAGAAAGGAGGGTATGTTATGAAGAGGAAAATAGGAATCCTTCTTCTTACAGTAACTGCCGCAGTAGCTATGACAGCAGGCTTAGCCGCCTGCACGAGCGCTGACGGCGCATCTGCCTACGATTTAGCTGTCGCAAACGGCTATACGGGCACAGAAACTGAATGGCTTGAATCACTCAAAGGCACAAACGGTACTAATGGTACTAACGGCACTGACGGTGAAGACGGCGAAGCAGGCGCTAAAGGCGAGACCGGCGCAACAGGCGCTACCGGCAACGGTATTGAATCTATCGAGCTTGACAAGTACAACGACTTTTTTGTAACCTACACCAACGGCGAAACAGAAACGCTTGTATGGCACGGCACAAAACTTCACCCGTTTGAAGTCACAACCGAAATATTCGACGAAAACGGCCAGATTTACGACGCCTTTGACGTAGCGGCAGAAAGCAGCACATATTTTGTATTCAGCCTTGAAAAAGCTACAAGAGTATTCTTCTACGACGTAGACGAAGCTGACGCGCCCGTAATCCTTGACAGCGAACAATACGAACAATACATTGAATGGGATGCTGGCTACGGCTATTATACAACAACCTTATATGCAGGCGATTACACCGTTACGGTAAGCAATTCTTCTGACGAAGACATTGAAATGTATCTCCAGCTTGCTGAGTGGGGCTCTGTTTCTATGCCTTACACAGAGGATTATTATGGCTATGATACCCTTAAGGCAGGCGAAACTGTTTATTACAGAGTCGGCAATTCTATGAGCTACGATATGTATATATATGAATATGATAGTTCATATGCTGATGTTGCAAACAACCAGTTCACCCTTACAAATTACGCTACCGAGGAAGAAATTACCTTAACCTGGGATAGCTCGTATGGATGGTACTACGCAAACAACGTTACCCTTAATGCGGGCAACTTGATTGTTATTACATACAATTCAACAACCGATATGCCTACCACTAACGGCTGGTCATTCGGCGAATACAGACACGAGGGCACAGGTACATTAACCGACCCTTACCTTGTATATGCTTTTGACTTTGAAGACGATGATGGCAATATAATAAGCTATGACGACGGCTATGGTATGTATATAGATGACGTTGCCGCTGGAAGTTCTGCTTATTTAAGCATATTGACAGGCGGACAGACCGTTACCCTTTCTGTAGCAAAATATATCAACTATGAAGACGTAGTTGTAACCAGCGATATTACGATTGAGTTCTTAACTTACGATGAACAGGGCAACGAAGTATGGGAAACACAGACCTTATCTGCTGACGGCACTGTAACCGTAAGCAACTATCTTGCAAACGCAACCCTTATAAAGATTACAAACACATCAACCGATACCGATTGGTCTTATCCTACAATTTTCATGAATATATATGACCTTGTAGTAGGCGACTCAGAAGGCATTGAACTCTATTTTGAGGGAACTTATAGATACGGCAACTATTCATATGGTTCTGTTCTTAAGTACGTGACCATATCGGAAGCAGGCACTTACAGGTTATACGTTGATAATATAGCAGCAGATGTTACCGTTGGTTTGGATGACGGATCTGGTTACTATGATATATATTTCTATGATACTGAAGACGGTACAGTAGGATATGTTGAGACCTGGGATATGACAACATATGCTTACAATTACACATGCAAATGGGTACTTGACGAAGAAACAGGCTTATACTATATCGAATTCGAAATTACCGACGCTAATTTGACTAACGGTTCTGTAGAACTTGAAATTTCGTTAGGCGCATATATCATAGGCGAGGGCGGCACTGTAACGGCAAGCTCTTCTACTGCAATACCTTCTGTATCTTACACCGCTTGCATATTGGAAAACACAACGGTTACGTTAACTTACAATATGACCGACTACAACAGTGCTTTAACGACTAAGACTTCTGAAGACGAAGACGCCACAACCTACATAGGTACAAATGCCAGCACAATCTACTTCCTTGATAACGGCGCAATATCCACCGATTCACAGGATGCAGAAGTATTGTCCTTCACGACCTCAGCTACCGGCGACTCCGCAACAAGTACAGGCAGCTATACGCTCAATGAAGGTGAAGAGGACGAAGAAACCCTTTACTTCATATCCACCGCAGGCAAAACACAGGCTAAAAACAGTGTTTATGGCAGGTACTTCACTATAGACCTCTCTGCTTACGAAGGCTACAATGTAAGTATTTCCGTGGTAATGGCTTCCGCTGGCTCGAGCGAAGAAAGCCGCACCGTCTACCTGACAACGGCTTATTCAGATATTACAGGCGAAAATTCTGTTGCAAGCATGTCTTCGACAATTAAAACTGATTTAGAAACGCTTGAATATAATGGAACTGTATCAAGCAGCAATTCAACGCTTTATCTTACGGCAAGCGCAAACGTGCGTATCTTCTCTATAGTTATCACGCTTACTCCCGTTGAAGAAGCTGAATAATCCCCCTTTTAAAAGGAAAAAACACCGCATTGAAAGCTTTCCCCTTGAGGGGAAAGTGCCATTACCGTAGCAACAAGCGAGGTAATGACGAATGAGGTGTTGAGTAATTCCACC
>JAJQII010000100.1 GCA_021199295.1 Clostridia bacterium | reverse complement strand
GGGTAAAATTTTACATAATTAATAAAAATCTTTCTCGGTTTTACTTTTTTCTGTCACATTAAAATGGTAATGTTTATACGGCAGATAAAGGGTAATTTTTGAATGAGGGCAAAAGGAGGAGCATGAATTCTGAATTTAATAATGCTTTGCAAAGCAACTTCTACAGCCTTAAAAATGCAAAGTCTAAATTCGGTTGGTATAAATGCGTGTATACATACGCAATAGGCGGGCTCGCTGGCACTGTGTGGGAAACTTTTTTAAACCTTGCACGCGGCAACGGGTTTGTATATTGCAGCGGGTGCATATTAACACCCTTTAACTTTGTATACGGCGTGGGCGCTGTGGTGGTTATTTGCTGCCTCAGGAACAGGACTAAACCTACCGAGGTGTTTATAATAGGTTCGCTCGGCGGCGGCATTGTGGAGTATGTGCTGAGCTTTCTTGAGGAGACCATACTCGGCACGCATTCGTGGGATTATTCGCAAAGGCTGCTGAATATCAACGGCAGAACAACATTGCCATATATGATAGGATGGGGGCTTTTATGTGTTGCCGTCATATTTTTGGTATATAATCCGTTCAATTCGGCTTTAGACTGTTTACCTGAAAAGGTTGCAAAAATCGGGGCAATAGTAATTGCCGCCGTAATATTGGCAGACTTCGCCGTAACGCTTGGGGCGCTCGTGCGCTACGCGTGCAGGAATGGCGGGATAGAAGCGTTTACCTTTATAGGCAGGTTTATAGACGGCATATTCACCGACGAATTTATGCAGCTGAGATTTCCCAATATGCACTTTACGTGATAGGTCAAAACAAATGTTTTAATTTTAATTGACATTATATAGTAAATATGCTATAATTATTACAAGCAACAAGGAGCTTTCTTGTAGAGCGGTTAGCCTCTCGGGGGAAAATGATTGAGAACATCTTTCCCGAGGGAGGTGATTTTTATGGATATGAAAGTCATAGTTTTGTTGTTAAACGAACTTGTTGAACAGCAGATTATTCATTCTTTCAGAATTACGAAAACGAAAATTTTTGTAACTTACATAAAAAAATAACCGCCACTTATTTTTCAGGTAACGCTGGCGGTTATTTGTAACATATAACCAAAGGCTAACCGTTAAAGGTAGCTCCTTGTTGTGATTTTATTATAAGACATTTTAAGACATTTGTCAACTGTCTAAATACAATTGATGTTATGAATTTGTAACATCTTTAAAGCGGTGGTATGATAGCTGAAAGGCGTTTTCGCCTGGCTTTCCGCGCGTTCGCGCGAGATCCATTCGACTGCACTTCGCTTGCGCTCCGTTCCGCTCAGGATGACGAGGGGGACGACTGTTTTTTTCGTCATTCTGAGCGAAGTCGAAGAATCTCGCGTGCGAGCGATAGCGACACTCTGCGCACCGCATTATAAAATGTTTCAGATTATAATGCGCAGATAACTCGCGAACAGCCAAATCGGGCGGTATTCAGCTATCGTTCGACCATAGGCGGCAGCCCAGCTTAGATAGCCGCGCAAACTACGTTTGCTCGCAATGACAAGAGAATAAAATAATGCCTTCCTATATTCGGGAAGGCATTTTTTTATATACATAAGTTTAATTGTATTAGATTATTCTCCGCGTAAGAAGTCTTCGCGCGAAGTTTCTTTTTCGTGTTCGGGCTTGACTATGGTGCGTTTATCGGTGAAGAACTTGATATCGTTGTTCACATAATAATTGGCAAACTCAAAGCATAAAAGGTATACGTAGCTGAACGGCACGGATATAAGCAGTCCGACGCCTAAAGTTGTCATTGCCGCCATAACGTTTATGCTCATAATAAGCACGCACGAGAACGAGAAGAAGGCGTATACGCCGAGGGTGTTGCCGCTCTTACGGGACAAACTGTATCCCAGCGCCCTGCCGACGCCCATCTTTCCGCAGATTATCGCGGGGAAGAAGTCTACCGTAAGCGTAAGTTTGAGCGCTATAAGCAAAATCATAAGCAGTACAGCCAGGAATAGGAGTGCCATAAACGGTAACGGTGACAGCGCTTTAAACAATACAAAGTACAGTACAACTACGCATATTGCGTCGTATACAAGCGAAAGGGGCACGTATATGGCGCTGTAAGCGCTTGCTTTGCCAAGGTTTTTTATCAATGTTATAAAGAAAGGCGCGTCTGATTGCATTGCCATCTTGTCGTTGATAAGGGCGCTTGCCGTGTAGTTGCCCAGGGCGTGTAAAAATTGTGATACAAGATAAACAACCAGGATTGCTATAATAAAAGGAATAAAGGTAGAGGGAGCGTCTGCAAAATACTTTAGCAGATTTTTTACGTTTTCGCCAATTTCGGGGAAGTAAATCGGCATGCCCGAAAAGTCTCCGTTAAGGAAGTCTGCAAACAGCTTGCTGAACGTGTCTTTCAGATTGGTGTAATAGACTATGTTGTTGAGCGTTTTAACGAACAGCACTATTATGCCGTAGT
Source organism: Clostridia bacterium (assembly GCA_021199295.1). Classification (GTDB taxonomy): domain Bacteria; phylum Bacillota; class Clostridia; order Christensenellales; family Borkfalkiaceae; genus Coproplasma. The sequence continues at coordinate 2,867 of JAJQII010000100.1, read as the reverse complement.
ACGCCAGCGAGGCTAATACTGTTATCACGGCACGGTAAAAGAGCAGTTTGTACGTTGTTTTAAAGTTGTCTATAAGCAGATTTATAGTGTGCTTGAATTTCATTGCGTTTCCTCACAAGTTAATTTCTGTTATTTTTTCCACGGCACGCCCGTTGTTTACAGCCATAAAGCAGTAAGTCTGCCTGCCGTAGCGGGAAAGCGTGCCCGGATTTATCAGTTTTATGCCGTTAATTTCGTCTACCCGCGGGGTGTGGGTATGCCCGTACAGCGCCACGCTGCACCTCTTTTCCTTGGCGGCTTGCGCAAGGCGGTAAAGCTGTTGTTTTACGCCGTACATGTGCCCGTGGCACATAAATATCTTAACGCCTTCAACTTCCATCACGTACTCGTCGTCACCCAGTTTGTCCAAATCGCAGTTGCCGTTTATAACAATGGTTTTATCGGGATATTTTTTTCTGATATATCCGCCGTCAGACGAGAGGTCGCCAAGGTGTACAATATAGTCGTTTTCGGCAAACAGACCGTCCAGCGCGTCCAGCGCCGCCCTGTTGCGGTGGCTGTCAGAAACTATTATAAAAGTTTTCATATTTTGGATAAAAGGTCGTTTATTGCCCTGTTTCTGTGCGAAACGCCGTTCTTTTCTTCGGCGGAAGCCTGCCCGAAACTTTTATTAAGGTCGTCTGAATAGAACAGCGGGTCGTAGCCGAAGCCGCCTTCGCCACATTCCTCTTCGAGAATTTTGCCGTATGTTTTGCCTGTGCCGAAGTAAGTCTTACCGTCGGGCATGTATAGGCACACGGCACATTCAAAGTGGGCGGATCTGTCTTCAGCGCCCTGCATGCGCTTTAACAGCAGCGCCCTGTTCGCGGCAGAACCTTCGCCTGAAAACCTTGCCGAATATATCCCGGGCGCACCGCCTAAAAAGTCTACGCAAAGCCCCGAGTCGTCCGCAAGTACCGCTTCGCCCGTCTTTTCGCTCACCGCTTTAGCTTTTATCAGGGCGTTTTCTTTAAAACTCGATCCGTTTTCTTCAATGTTGCCCGTTATGCCCGCTTCGCGCATAGAGATAACTTTTACGCCTTTAAGTATACTGCGCAGTTCTTTTATTTTGCCTTCGTTGCCGCTGGCGACAATAATTTTTTTTAATTCCATATATTTACTCCGTGGCGGCTTAGTTGCCTTTTTTATTATACAACAAACTGCCGTAAAAGTAAAGGGCTTATTTTTGGGTGTATAGAATATGCCTTATTCTTCCCATTTATGGTTGTGTAGTTGCCCTTTTGCGCTCAGCCCTTTAAAACCCGTCTGCCTTAACGCCTCGTAAACGGCAACTGCCACGCTGTTCGAAAGATTAAGGCTTCGCGCCTCTTCAAGCATAGGAATACGTACGCAGCTTGATGGGTTGGCAAGCAAAAGATTTTCGTCAAGCCCCTTTGTCTCTTTGCCGAACACGAGGAAATCTCCCTCGCCGTAGCTTACCGAACAGTGGTCTTTACGCGCCTTTGTGGTAAAGAACCAGAAATTCGCGTCCGGATTTCTCTGCCGTACTTCGTCAAAGCTGTCGTAATAAAAAATTTCCACGAGATTCCAATAGTCCAATCCCGCCCGTTTAAGGTATTTGTCCGAAACTTCGAACCCAAGAGGGCGCACAAGATGCAGCCTGCATTTTGTGGCGGCGCACGTTCTTGCTATGTTGCCCGTGTTCTGCGGTATTTCTGGCTCTACAAGCACAATGTTAAACATATAAAACAATTATAAATAATTACGATAATAAAATCAACTTAAATTTACCTTATTATCACAATAAATGTATTGACAGGCATTAAAAGTAATGTTATAATATTAATAATCAATACTAATTAGAGCTATAAATTATGAAAGCACAACGCAGCACGGCGCAAAAAAAGATAATACACAAGGCGCTTGTAGAGGCAGGCCACCCCACGGCTACAGAACTTTACGAGATTGTACACCGCGAAAACGAGCATATAAGCAAGGCAACTGTTTTCAGGGTGCTTTCCCAGTTTGCCGACAACGGGGAGATACGCCGCCTTTCCATAAGGGGCAGCGATGAACGCTTCGACGCCACTATGTCTGCCCACGCGCATATGCGCTGCGTGCAATGCGGTAAAATCTTCGACGTTATGACAGAGGAGTTAGAGGGCATCCTCGGCGCTAAATATATACAGGGATGCGAGATTTATTCCGCCGAACTGGAATACGCGGGGCGATGCCTTGAATGTATGAAAAAAACAGAAGAAAATCTGCCCGAATGTTGAGGCAGGTTAAAATAATAAAGGAGTTTTAAAAATGGATATCAAAGGAACTAAGACTGAAAAAAACCTTATGGCGGCTTTTGCAGGCGAATCTGAAGCCCGCAACAAGTATACCTTCTTTGCATCGGTTGCCAAGAAAGAGGGCTACAACCAGATAGCGGCTATTTTTGAAGAAACAGCTGCCAACGAAAAGGAACACGCTAAAATGTGGTTCAAACTTTTAGGCGGCTTAGGCGGAACTATGGCTAACCTGGAGGCGGCTGCAAGCGGCGAAAATTACGAATGGACGGATATGTATCCCACGTTTGCCAAAGAGGCGCGTGAAGAGGGCTTCGAAAGCATAGCCGTTATGTTTGAGCGCGTTGCCGAGGTGGAAAAGGAACACGAAGACCGCTACAAGAAACTTCTTGCCAATGTAGAGGGCAACAAGGTGTTTATCCGCGAAGACGTGGTAATGTGGCAATGCACAAACTGCGGCGCTATAGTTATCGGCAAAGAAGCACCCGAAGTGTGCCCCGTATGCGCCCATCCCAAGGCGTATTTCCAGCTTAAGCCCGAAAACTATTGATATTTATTAAAATTATAAAAGGG
>JAJQII010000084.1 GCA_021199295.1 Clostridia bacterium | reverse complement strand
TAATCTTATTGTCTTACGGCAAACCTAAGCCAAATTTTTTACAAGTATATTAAATGATTTTTTTGACGTTTGGCTTGCCAAACCGAATATAATGAATTATAATAATAATGTCTTGCAGCCGTTATTTGCAAATTTATGCGGCTTTTGCAGACGGAGTTTTTTATGGATCACCCATATCACAGTAGAAACTTAAAACTTACACACAATTAATAAAAGGATAATTTCTGTACTGCTTTTTCCGCGGCACGGGTTTTATCCCGTGCATTTTTATTTATCAGGCGGAAAAATTATGGTAAACTTTTTTCTCACATCAGATACGCCCAATTTAAGTAAACTGGACGTCTTCGAAGAACACTGCTGGGTAGATATGATAAACCCTACCGACGACGAGCTTGAAGATATAGCCGCCGCAACAGGCATAGGCGAAGATATGCTAAGCGCCGCCCTGGACGACCAGGAACGTGCTCGCGCTGAATTCGACGACGACAACCATATGTATATAGTCGACTGCCCCACTATCGAAGAGACCGACTCGGGCGACGTCTACGCCACCCTACCCCTTGCAATAATTTTCAACAAAAAATGCGTGGTAACCGTCTGCCTGAAGGGCAACCCCGTATTGAAGGACTTTATTACAGGCAGGCAAAGGGTATCTACAGATAAGCCCATCCACTTTACCCTTAACTTTATGATGGGCAACGCAAAGCGGTTTTTAAACGTGCTTACGCAGATAGACCGTAAAAGCAGGCGCGTGCAGGCAGAGCTTGAACGTACCATGCGCAACGAGGAAATCGCCCAGCTTCTTGATCTGGAAAATTCGCTTGTATATATTTCCACCTCGCTAAACTCTAACTACACCGTACAGGAGCGTCTCTCCAAGGCGGAAGTAGTTGTCTCGCACGAAGACTACCAGGACCTTTACGACGACGTGGTAATCGAAAGCAAGCAGGCGATAGAAATGTGCAATATCTACAAAAACATACTCACCGTAACTATGGACGCGTACGGTTCTATGATATCCAACATTACCAACGATACCATGCGTAAACTTACCATAATAACCATACTGCTTGCCATACCCACGATGATAGCGGGATTCTGGGGCATGAATATGACCGTACCGTTCCAGACGTCGGCGGGGGATACCTCTACCGTATGGTTCTGGTTTGTAATAGCAATCACGCTGTGCATTACCGCGGCAGTCGCCGTAGTTCTGCTTAAAGTGGGTGTGAACAACAAAAAACCTAAGCGACAGAAACGGCGCAAGGAGCGGGATAAAAAATAATGCCTATTTTACAATACAAATGCAAAAACTGCGGAAAGCAGTTTGAAGAACTGGTAAAAAAATACGACGAACCTGTAAAATGCCCCGACTGCGGCACGCTGGCAGAACGCAGCTACAGCGGCGAAATGTTCTCTGCTACGGGCAAACAGCAAAAGAAATGCAGCGGCAACTGCAAAACCTGCCGCGGCTGCTGAAATTGATATTATGTTTAAAGCCTTCCCTCTTCACGGGAAGGCTTTATTTTTTACTCTATGACATTGCGAGCCGCTTTGCGGCGTGGCAATATAAACTCATCTGCTGCAACATTCTGTTGCTATCCGCGCCTTATTTCACCCTCGCACACGGGATTCTTCGACTTCGCTCAGGATGACGGAATAAACGATCAATCCCTTTCGTCATCCTGAGGAGAGAGCGAAGCGAACGACGTGAGGATATCTGCGCCTTATTATCTGAAACATAATATGCGGTGCGCAGAGTGTCGGGCTACGCCCTCGCACGCTAAGAGCGAAGCGGCTCGCGGAAAGCCAAGTAGAAACGCCTTTCAGATATCATTCCCGCCACTTTTATTACTCAAAATTTTTATAAAATCACGTTTATAACTTCTTTTCCCCGTCAATAATTCCCCCGAACTTAAGCTGAGGAGGGATTTTTTATGCGTTGCGTTAAAACGTTTTTACTTTTAATCCTTGCTTTTGCCGCCTGCACGGCGGTAACTATTCTGCCGCAAAGACTGGTCTTTGCCCAGGGCGAAAGCTATACGTTTTATTGCGGCAACACTTCTTCTGACTGTAAGATAGTAACCGCCGTAAGCAACGCCGCACTGTACAAACTTACGCTTAATGATATCTGCGGCGAAAGCACCACCTATCCAGACTTAGACGCAGCCGCCTTTATATCCTCGGTAAACGGCGAAATAATTTTTACAGAAGAACTTTCCGACAGCGTCAATTATTACTGCAAAGCCGACCTTCCCTTTTCGGTAATTCTTTACGGAACGGAAATTAACCTGCACATATGCGTTAAGCAATGCGGCGTTACCGTCGCCTCGCCGATTATATTCGGCGGTTATTAAAAAAATTTTTCTGCAATGTATATCGTCGGCAAAAGCCGTCAATAAACAATTTACGCAGTACATAAAAAGGAGTATTAAAAAATGAGCGAACAGGAAAAGAAACCTAAAAACAAGAAACTTTTGACTTACTATCTGATATTAGGCGCATGTATACTTGTGATCGCCGCGATAACAGTGGGCGTTATTTTCGCCGTAACAGGGAGCGACAAGGGCAACGACCTTATAATAGATGCAGGCGACAACACACAGCAGTCTGACAGCAACAGTTCAGGCGATACCAACAGCTCTGACGACAGCACAGGCAGTAACAGCGGCACTGCAGACAACAATAACGACGACAAAGTGGAAGACACTTCTTCGGCAACGGTGTTTGTATTGCCAATAGCCAGCACAGCGAGCGCCACTAATGACTACAGCTTTTACTACAATTCTACGCTTAACCGCTACTATCTGCATAAGGGCATAGACTTCGCGGCAGACGTGGGCACAGAGGTTTACGCCGCCATAGACGGCACTGTAGAGAGCATAACCACGGGCGACGTGTTAAAAGGCACGGTGATTACCCTTGCCCATAGCGGCGGCATAAAGACAGTATATACCTTTGTAGACGCCGTTGAAGGACTGGCGGCAGGCGACAGTGTTTCCCGCGGGGACGTGATAGCCACGGTTGCCGAGGCTACGGGTGAAGAATATAAAGAGGGCTCGCACCTGCATTTTGAAGTTTACGTAAACGGCTCTGCCGTAGACCCCGAACTTTACCTTGAAATAGAAAATAAGTAACGTAATATTCAATATGGCTTCCCTCAATCGGGAAGCCATATTGTTTTTGTAAAATTAAGATATCATTTCTACCGCCTGTAAGCCTTCCCCTTGAGGGGAAGGCAAGGGAGATATGTACAATGAACGCTACTGGTTGGAGATTCGCTCGACTCGCTACGCTCGCTTCGGAATGACAGCCCCTGCGTCCCCTGAGAGGGGAAGAGGGCCACGAAGTGGCGAAGGGGTTTACATGGGCAACGCCCTTGTCATCTTGCGTGAGCGAAGCGAAACTTTGCGCACCTTATTGAAAAAATTTCAGATAAATGGGTGCAAACGAGGATACGATGAGATAAGCTGGCGCGATTTATCGCGACTGAAGGGTTAAACATTAATTAACCCCACCACCGCACAGCGGTCCACCCTCCCCTCTCAGGGGAGGCAAGGGGTGATGTCATTGCGAGCCGCTTGCGGCGTGGCAATCTAAGTTCAACGCCTTTCAGATACCATTTCCACCTTTTTATAAGGTGGTATGATAGCTGAATGTTCACTTTATTTAGATTGCCGCGTCGTGCCTTTGGCACTCCTCGCAATGACAAAAACAAAGGGGCGGTTATTCTGCGCCATGACAAGCAACTTACCCGTAACGCACAACCCGCCGCGGGATATCCCGCGGCGGGTTGCAAATTTTTAAACTTATAAAATTACAACTTAAAAGCTATACCAATTTTAATTGCTTAAAAATAAGCCGATTATTTTAAACCTCTTCGTTTGTTGCCTCTTCCACCGCAGTTTCTATTTTCTCCATAACACCGTCGGGGGCGGTTACATTTGTAGTGCCGTAATCAGTGAAAGTATACTCGCTTAAAGAAGGGGACGATCCTTCCATTTCCTGATAAAAATAAACATAAACTATATTGCCGTCCGCATCAAACTGAACCCTTAATTCACATGTAGCACCATTTACCTCTTTAAAGCAAATATATACATCGCTTTCGCTGTCGTAGTTATATTCGCTGTAAACAAAGAGCGATTCTTGCGCAGCTTCCATTGCAATGGTATTATAATTGTTCTCATAATTTGCCGAGGGATTAGTATTTACATTTCCGCTATTACAAGACCAGGTTTCTCCGCTATAAGTCGCCTCTGCCGCATATTGTTCCGTTTTTATGTAATAGCTGTAAGGCTGCATATTTTCTGTAGCGCTATCACCCGATTCTGAATATATCGAGCCAACTGTTGTACCATTTTCTACAGAAAGATCATAGTAGATATTAAGAATCATACCGCCATATTCATATTTCAATGTACAATTCAAAAATGCCCCGTAACTGAAAGCTGCAGTCCATTGTTCTTCTGTAACGGTATTCTGGCTTTGTTCAGCTTTTTCCGCTTCCACCGCTGTTTCTATCGCCGTCATAACGTCTGTGGGAATGGTTACAGTCGTTGTGCCGTAGTCCGAGAGGGTATACTCGTTTAAATAAGTGAACGTTCCTGACACTTCTTCTACAGAAACATAGACGAGTTTGCCGCCGCTGAACCGGATTTTTAAATTATCCGTAAAGTTCCCTACCGATTTCGTGCAGATATACATGCCGCTTTCGCTGTCGTAAGTATAATCGCTGTAAACAAAATACGTTGATATATAACTGTCGATCACGAATATGTTGATGTTATCGCCTGTAAATTTATCATTGGGCTCAAGATCCACGCTATTGCATGACCAAACGTTGTCGTTTACACGCGCATATGCGTTATATTCTGCAGTTTTGTTACGATAAGCGTAGGGCTCTGCAAGCTGGGTTTCGGTATTTAATTCCTCAATATATACCCCGCCTGTGGTAACGCCGTTTTCTACCGCTAAATCATAATTGGCGTATACAGTGCCGCTGCTACCGCTACTATAGGTATATTCATACTTAACGGTACAATTCAAAAACTTTTCGTAACTGAAAGCTGCCGCCCATTCTTCTTCTGTAACAGTGGTGACAGTTTCGGTAGGGTCTTCTTCAGTGGGGTCACTGTTATTGGAACTGCTTGAGCTTGTAGAATCCGTACTGCTGCTACTTGAAGAACTTGAAGAACTTGAGGATTCGCTGCTTGTGGTACTGCTTGTACTGCTGCTTGTGCTATTGGTCTCGTCATCGTCGCCGCAGGCTGCAAAACCTATCGCCGCCGCAGAAAGAGTACACAACGCAAGCACAATTGCCAGAAATTTTTTCATAAAATACTCCTTTCATTTTTTTTTTTAATGAAAGTATACCCCCCCCCTCTACATTTTGTCAAGTGTCTAT
>JAJQII010000089.1 GCA_021199295.1 Clostridia bacterium | reverse complement strand
CCCCCGCCCCCCCCAACCCCCCCCCACCCCCACCCCCCCCCCCCCCCCCCCCCCCCCCCCCGCCCCCAACAAACACTCCCGCGGGCCCCCCCCATATACCTCCCTACAAGAAGAAAAAGCAGAGCTTGGCAAATTGAGGGCAATCTATGAACGAACTATTGAAGAAAGGTATCAAATTAACTTTATTAGTTTAATCAAAAAATGCAATAAAATTGAGATTGAGTCGCGGGCAAACAGATCTTACATAAAAGATAAAAATATTGGCAGTAAACATACTGTTGATATCTGGGGCGCTTGCATTTCAAGAGATATATTTAACTACGGGAATGATTTAACAGTAGGTAAGTACATATTGCAAAATCCGCCGCATACGTTAAAAGGTAAACCTTATTTTGTGGATGAAAATAAGATAGAGGCAGGATCAGATTTTGTAAGAAGAATGACAAAGTTGGCTTTATATAAACAAGCTATAAATTATTACGAAGATAATTTTAAAAGTGAATATATAATGATAGATGGGGCTAACTGCGGTTGCGCTGTTTCTGTGATTAATAACGATCCTAACTTTGTATTTGCCCGTACTCCTACAATAGATAAGGTATTGCTTTATTTGCAACAAAAAGATAACATACAGTTTAAGACTGTAAGCCCTTATGATATATCTGATAATGATTGGTATAATTATATGAAAAATTTTTGCGGATTGCTTTTAGAAAAATATTCGGAAAATCATATAATTTTAAACAAATTCAAGCATTCAAGATACTATATTAAATCTGATGGCGAGATTGCTGAATTTAAAAACTGGAGTAATAAGGCAAATGATTTTTCCGAGAAAATAAATAAAATTATTTGCGATATTTTGCCGAATTGTCTCGTTTTAGAACCTTGCCGTTTTTATTTATCAGATCCTGAACACAGATTCGGATTTTCAACGTTACATTATATAGATGAGGTTTATAAGATTCAATATAATAAATTGGTTGAGCTGATAAAATGATAATAATTTTTCAATATAATTCAGAAAAATCTCAAAAGGTAGTTGACAGCGTGGCAATAGATTTCTTCAAAGATGGTAGTATAACAAGGGTGTAAGTACACAAATGGAATTATAAACGGCGGGCATTGCCCGCCGTTTTATAAAAATACATTCGGGCTTTCGCCCGAATGTCTAAATATTGTATTAAATTTGGCTTTAAACACAATATCTTGTGGTTTTTATTTTGTCATTCCTTCCTGAACTGCAACCGCAACGGCTACAGTTGCACCGACCATAGGGTTGTTGCCCATGCCGATAAGTCCCATCATTTCTACGTGGGCGGGAACGGAGGAAGAACCTGCGAACTGTGCGTCAGAGTGCATTCTGCCCATTGTATCCGTCATGCCGTAGCTGGAAGGACCTGCCGCCATATTGTCGGGGTGAAGCGTTCTGCCAGTGCCGCCGCCAGATGCAACCGAGAAGTATTTAACTCCATTTTCATTGCACCATTTTTTGTAAGTTCCTGCAACGGGGTGCTGGAAACGGGTGGGGTTAGTAGAGTTACCTGTAATAGAAACGGAAACATTTTCCAGTTTCATTATGGCAACGCCTTCAGGTACGTTATCTGCGCCGTAGCAATTTACTTTAGCGCGAGGACCGTCAGAGAACGGAACTTTGTCGGTAACGGTAACTGTTTCGGTGTAGGGATCGAAAACTGTTTTGCAATAGGTAAAGCCGTTGATACGGGAAATAATGTATGCAGCGTCTTTGCCCAAGCCGTTGAGTATAACTCTTAAAGGCTTTATGCGTACTTTGTTTGCATTTTCTGCAATTTTGATTGCGCCTTCTGCAGCTGCGAAGGATTCGTGGCCTGCAAGGAAGCAGAAGCAATCTGTTTCTTCAGATAAAAGCATAGCGCCAAGGTTACCGTGACCTAAGCCAACTTTTCTGTTTTCAGCAACAGAACCGGGGATACAGAAACTCTGTAAGCCGATACCGATTGCAGCAGCGGCGTCAGCAGCTTTAGTGCAGCCTTTTTTTATAGCTATTGCAGCGCCTACGGTGTAAGCCCATACTGCGTTTTCAAAGCAGATAGGCTGAGTGCCGCGTACGATTTTATCGCAGTCAACGCCTTTAGCAAGGGTAATTTCTTTGCATTCTTCTATGGTTTTAATGCCGTATTCCTTTAAAACGCCAAGGATTTTAGCTTCCCTTCTTTCGTAACTTTCAAACAGTGCCATAATCAGTCAACCTCCTTGTCTGTCCTGGGGTCGATATGCTTAACCGCGCCCTGTTCTGCGGTATATCTTCCGTATGTGCCGATGGATTTATTGTATGCCTCGTCGGGGGTAAGACCTTTTTTAATAAAGTCTGTCATCTTGCCGAGGGAAACGAATTTGTATCCGCAAACTTCGTTATTTTTGTCAAGAGCAATAGAAAGCACGTAGCCTTCAGCCATCTCAAGGTATCTTACACCTTTGAGTTTTGTGCCGTACATTGTGCCGACTTGCGAGCGGAGACCTTTACCAAGGTCTTCAAGACCTGCGCCGATAACAAGACCGTCGTCAGAAAAAGCCGACTGCGTTCTGCCGTAAACTATCTGTAAAAACAGTTCCCTCATAGCGGTGTTTATAGCGTCGCACACGAGGTCGGTGTTAAGAGCTTCCAGTATAGTTTTACCTGGAAGTATTTCAGCTGCCATAGCGGCAGAGTGCGTCATGCCTGAGCAGCCTATGGTTTCTACCAGGGCTTCTTCAATGATACCGTCTTTGACGTTCAGCGACAGTTTGCACGCGCCCTGCTGGGGAGCGCACCAGCCGATGCCGTGCGTCATTCCTTTAATGTCTTTGATTTCTTTTGCCTGTATCCATTGACCTTCTTCGGGAATGGGAGCAGGGCCGTGTTCGAACTTACCCGAAACGCCCTTGGCAACACAAATCATATTTTCAACATCTTTTGAATATTGCATTATGTGTTCCTCCGATTAATTTTATACGGCAGATAAACCGTTACGTCTAACACAGCCTATTATAGCATACAAAAAAATAATTTTCAATAGTTAATTCCAGAAAAATGCCGACAGTTTTAAAATTTTTGAACGCGTGATAAATTTTTTTGTTTACAAGGCGTAAAAAAGCATTATAATTAAATGAGAAACGACATCGGCATAAGGAGTTATGGTATGCTTTGCGAACGTTGCAAAAAGAATGAAGCCACTGTAATACGGGAAGAAGTTATCAAGGGCAAGGCGGTAAGGTATTGCTTTTGCCCCGAATGCTATAACGAAATGTTCGGTTCGCTCAATTCTGCTATAAATAACGATATTTTGGCAGGTCTATTCGGCAGTACGCCCAAGCACCGTAAAACGGTTTGCCCCGTCTGCGGCATGCACTATTCTGAATTCGAACGTACGGGGCTTTTAGGCTGCCCCGTGTGTTATGACGTTTTTAAGGATGAACTGTTGCCATACATAGAACGCATACAGGGCAAAGTAGAGCATGTTGGTAAAGTGGGGGTAAACGACAGCGAGCAAGACCTTACTTTAAGGTTAAGAAAGTTGCAGGAAAAATTAGAGAAAGCAATACGCGAAGGCCGCAATGCCGACGTTCAGAAAATTTATACCGAAATGGCGGAAGTCATAAGTTTAATGCAGGGGAAAGAGGAGCAATAATAAATTATGGAAAGAATTTCTCAAGGAACTTTGGTATCCACCCGCATACGGCTTGCCCGCAATATCGAGGGTATGCCTTTCCCCGGACATCTGAAAGACGAAAAACAGGCAAAAGAGATAATAAGGCTTGTTTCTTCAGGGCTTAACCGTTTTGATGATTTTAAACTCTATTATATGGATTCGGTTTCAGAGTGGGATGCCAATTCCCTTATGGGCAACCATCTCATAAGTCCTGTGCTTATAACAAAAAGACGTACGTCAGCCGCCCTTATCAACGAAGATTCAAGCATTTCTATAATGATAAATGAGGAAGACCATTTGCGCGAGCAGTGCATAATAAAGGGCTTGCAGCTTAAAAGGGCATACGACAAATTATCAGAAATTGACAGTAAGATAGGCAGGAAAATCAAGTTCGCGTATGACGAACAGCTTGGTTACCTTACAGCCTGCCCCACAAATCTTGGTACTGGGCTCAGGGCATCCGTTATGCTTTTTCTGCCTGCGCTTACCATAAACGGACTAATGCGAGAGGTTATAAGATTGCTTTCCAAACAGGGGCTCACCGTCCGCGGCGTGTATGGCGAGGGCAGCGAGGCAGAAGGTTATATGTACCAGGTGAGCAACGAAGTAACTCTCGGCGTAACCGAAGAAGAAATAATATCGCAGGTGGATGAAACTGCCCGCAAACTCACCGAACTTGAATGTACCGAAAGGCGCAATCTTATAAACGGCACAAATTCCATTGCCGTAAAGGATAAATGTATGAGGGCTTACGGCATTGCCACAAACTGTGCCCAGCTTTCTTCAGGCGAACTTGTTTCGCTTGCGGCGGACATAAAACTGGGTGCATGCCTGGGATACGTAAATATAAACGATGTGTTTATGCTTGACGATATCGTTACAAAAATGCAACCGTATAATATAAACAGGGCGGCAGGCAGAAATCTCTCTGCGGCGGAAAGGGATACTTACCGTGCTGAATTTGCCTGCACCCATATAAGAAAACTTGCCCAGTAAAATATAATTTACGCGGCGTTAAGCCGCAATAAACAGGAAAAGGAGGTATAAACATTATGGAAGACAACAAAAGATTTACCACAAATCTGCGTACCGTGTTAGATAAAGCAAGGCAGCTTTCGGCTATGTACAATGTAACCTATATAGGCAGCGAGCAAATTGTGCTTGCCATGTTAAACACGCCTTCTTGCACGGCAGGTAAAGTACTGTCGTCCTGCAATGTCGGCGAACCTGAATTCAGGGCATACTTTGCCCGTTCTATAGATCCATCTTCAACTATAAGGGGATACACTCCCAGGACAAAGAATATGCTTATACAGGCGGTTGACCTTGCCGTTTCCCTCGGCGGGAACGAAATGCTTGCCGGTACTGAGCATCTTTTGTACGCTGTTATGGCAGAACCCAATTGCCTTGCCGTACGTATTTTTGACGCGATGGGCGTGAATATAACCAATCTCGCCGCTAAGTTGGAGGTGGTTGTACACGAAGGCAATTCTGCAGAAAGCGTTGACAATTCATATCAGCCTAAAAATAATTTTTCTGACTTTTTTACCATGTTTACAGGCAGCCCACGCCCCCAGCAAAAGAGGGAATCGCGTAAGAGCGAAAGCCTTGGCGAGATTGAAAAATACGGCATAAACCTTACCCAGAAAGCCAGGGAGGGCAAGATTGACCCTGTAATCGGCAGGAAGAAAGAAATTGATAAAATAATCCAGATTCTATCCCGAAGGACTAAAAATAACCCTGTTTTGATAGG
>JAJQII010000065.1 GCA_021199295.1 Clostridia bacterium | reverse complement strand
TTATAAAAGGGAGGCGCTTTACAAGCGCCTCCCTTAATTAATCCGCATATATGCCTTAATTAACGCGTTTTTTTGTCGCCAGATTATATAAAAGCAGCCACAGCCTGTAAAGCCCGTAAAAGGTAAAGAAGATCGCCACGTAAAAGGCGTACAGCCCTAAAACGTATAAAACGTTAATCTGGTAATGCCACAGCTTTAAAGTGAATATCTCGGGCACGTCGAACGGCAGGGGATTTATCTGCGTGAACGAATAGTTGGGGTACATTATGTCGTCGCCCGTCAGCCCCGCGTCTATCGAATAAGACGTAACCCACGCGCTTGCAATGCACGCAGCCACTACTATTACAAGGTAATAGACGAGCGGCACGGCGCACCGTTTAAGACTGAATTTATAGAGCCTGAGCGCCGTAGGCAGCACGCACAGGGCAAACAGAACACAGTGGGTAAATATAAAATACAGTATAGAGTAACTGCAAAAAATGCCGTAGTTGCTCATGCTGTCCTTGGCAAAGTAGAAAAATACAGAAATCGCCCCGCCGCCATGCACAAAGAAGCTGATATCGTACAGCGTCCTTTTATTAAGGAATACCGTAAGCGAGGCTGTATATACGCCTATATTGCATATAAACAGCGGCACGCAGGCAAAAACGGTGTAGTAAACGTTGTAGCCGTCGCCCATAATCACGCTGTCCTTGCTGTGGTATTGCACCAAAAGCGCAATAGCCATAACCCTAAGGCAGTAGATTTTTTCTTCCTTGCTCTTTTTGCGCATATAAAAGTAGGCGCAAACGGTAAAGGCTATAAGTACAGCAACGGCGGCAGCGTGCCACACGGTAAAGCTGTAAAAGCGGAAAAAGCTGTCAGCGGCAAAGTCGTCTATGTCAAAAAAGTTTTCAAAAACGTTAAGTGGGGTTACCGCAGCAAAAGCTCCTAAAAATGTGCAGGCGCATCTGGGGCTTGCTATTTTAAACCCGTCGCGTATAAAAATACTTCCGCAGGCGCAGGTGCAGCTTATGCACTGAACCGAATAAAACAGCATATTCAGCCACTTGGGTATAAACAGGTTTACGCTGTTGTAAAATTCCTGTGCTTTGCTTGTGGCTTCTTTGGTAATTTCAAAAAAATCCCCGAACGTACAAAGCGATATTATCACGGCAACAGGCAGCAGATATTTTGCCCCGTCGGCTGCCCGCCTGCTATGTAAAAACAGCGCCATCGGCAGCAATACAAGCCCTGCCTTTTTACCCATTGGCTTAAACAGAACAAAACGCCGTACTGCGCCATCCTGTTAAATATGTAATAATCTGAAACGGTAAAGGTAAGCGCCAGCGCCGCCGCAAGCATTATAGCACAGCATACCTTTCCGAATATATCGTTAATTTTACTCGTTTTCTCCATATATACGATTATAAATTATTCGGGCATACTTGTCAACGTTCTTGCAATTTATCGCTCAAGTTATTATAATATTGTTAAGAATTAAATTTTTACAGGTGTAAAATGAAAAATCAGGTTTACAATCCTTTTTTGCCCCAGTGGGAGTACGTGCCCGACGGTGAGCCACACGTCTTTGACGGCAGGGTATATCTTTTCGGCAGCCACGACATGGCAGGCGGACAATCTTTCTGCGTAAAAGACTACGTGTGCTGGTCTGCCCCAGTATGCGACCTTTCAGATTGGGTGTGCCACGGCGTGATTTACCGCAGGGAGCAAGATCCGTTAAATGCCGACGGTTCTCACGCTTTGTTTGCCCCCGACGTGTGCAGGGGCAAAGACGGGCGTTATTATCTTTACTATGCCCTCGACTTTGTAAGCGTTATTTCGGTTGCCGTGTGCGATACGCCTTGCGGCGAATATAAGTTTTACGGGCACGTGAAGTGCAAAGACGGGCATATATTATCCACTCTAAAGGGCGAGCCCTACGCGTTCGACCCCGCCGTGCTGTGCGAAAACGGCGAGGCGTACCTTTATATAGGTTACTGCCCGTACCCGCCCAGGCATCTAATGCGGGTGGAAAAGACGTATACCAACGCTTGGGCATACAAATTTGAAGACGATATACTTACCGTGGGCGAAGGCAAGCCGATAGTTCCGTCTGAATGTAACGAGGCTGGCACGGGCTTCGAAGGGCACGGCTTTTTCGAGGCGTCGTCTATAAGAAAGGTAAACGGCAAATATTATTTTATCTATTCTTCTTACGTAAACCACGAGCTTTGCTACGCCGTGTCGGACTCGCCCGACGGCAATTTCAGCTACGGCGGGGTAATAATATCTAACGGCGATATAGGCATAAACGGCATAACTCAAGAGGCGCATTGTAACGGTTATATTGGCAATAATCACGGCTCAATCGAAAATATTAACGGCGAATGGTACGTGTTTTACCACCGCCATACAAACTGCAAGAGTTTTTCGCGGCAGGCTTGCGCCGAAAAAATCGAGGTGCTTTCCGACGGTACTATTTTGCAGGCGGAAATGACAAGCTGCGGTCTTAACGGCAAACCATTGAATGGTAAGGGTAGCTATCCCGCGTACATAGCCTGCAACCTTTCAAGCGGCTACGGCACTATGCGCGGCGACGTTCCCGTGCACGGCGTGCACCCGTTTATAACGCAGTGCGGGGCAGACGGTGACAGCAATTCGTACCAATATATAGCCAATCTAAGGCAGGGTGCGTGGTGCGGGTTTAAATATTTTGAAGGACGTGAGGCGGCAAAAATAACGGCGGTCCTGCGCGGATATTTCAGCGGTATTATCAGGGTTACGGACGGGCGTAACACGCTTGCGGAAATTGTTGTTTCCCCGTCAGATGGCTGGCAGCCGTTCAGCGCCGATTTTAAATCACCCGAAGGTCAGTTTGCCCTTTACTTTACCTTTAAAGGGGAGGGCGCAGCCGACTTTCTGTCCTTTGATTTTGTATAGAATGTTTTCGTCAACGGGAAAGCTATTAAAGCGCTAAAACAGCAATAAGGTTAATAATTATGGTTGCTTTGGTTGCTTTTTTAAAAACACTTGTGTTATAATATCTATACGATTATAAAAAAGCATAAATTATTTCAGAGGAGGAAAGCGGTATGGATAGAAAATTTATTTTATCAACCGACTCCACGTGCGATTTGTACGCGGATTTTATCAAGGAACACGATATAGCGTTCGTAAGCCTTAACTACACGATAGAAGCTGACGGTAAATTTTACGAGGGCGTAGACGCCTTTACAAGTTATAGCCAGTACACCGAATTTTACGGCAAATTGAGGGCGGGCGGCCTTTCGCGTACGTCTATGTTAAACTACGAAAGCCATTACAGCCACTTTTTAAAACTGGCGCAGGCAGGCGCTAAAGACGTAGTTCATTTTACCATATCCAGCGGACTTTCGCCCACGGTTACGGTGGCAAACAAGGCGGCTGAAGATATAAAAAAGGATTACCCCGATTTCAATCTTTACGCGGTAGACTCGCTTTCAGCAACCGTAGGTCAGGGCGCACTGGTGCGCGAGGCGCTCCGTATGCGCGACGAGGGCAAAACGGCACAGGAAGCGTTTGACGCGGTAAACGATTTAAAATACCGCCTGCAATATTCGGTTATAGCCAACGACCTCAATTATTTAAAGAGGGGTGGCAGGGTGTCTGCATTGTCGGCGATGGCAGGAACGATGCTCGGTATAAAGCCCGTGCTTTCCTTTGATAAAGAGGGCAAGCTGGTAGTTACAAATAAAATCCGTGGTATGCGTAAGGCGTTCGAATTCACGCTTGACAAAATGGCAAAATATCCCCCTACGCAGAAAAACAGCCTGATTTATGTTGTACATACCGATGCCGAAAAGGATGCGAAGGTTGTAGCCGAGATGATAGAAAAAAAGTTTTCTATAAAGCCTGAAATCGTAATAATGGGCCCTGTAATCGGCTCGCACGTAGGGCCTGACGCCGTGGCAGTCTGCTGGAAGTCAGACATGTTGCGTGAAATATAGTATTTAAAGAGAGCGGATAAAATACAGATCGGGCAGGTAGTATGTGGCAAATAAACCGCTGATTGCCGTCGTTCCTTTATGGGATGACGAAAGGGAGAGCATATGGATGCTCCCCGGGTATATGGATGGAATTACTGCTGCGGGCGGCATACCTATAATTTTGCCGCTGCACGGCGATGTGCAAAACGCTTTCAAAGTTCTGGATATGTGCGCAGGTCTGCTTCTTACAGGCGGGCACGACGTATCGCCAGAACTTTACGGCGAAAAAGCTAAGCCGACATGCGGTAAAGTCTGCGCCGAAAGGGATAGGCTGGAGGCGGCTTTGTACGCGCAGGCAGTAAAAGAGGATAAACCCGTTTTAGGTATTTGCCGCGGCATACAGTTAATAAACGTTTTGCAGGGAGGCACATTATACCAGGACTTGCCTACGCAATTCAATTCATCGGTAAGCCACCGTATGAGCCCGCCCTACGACAGCGTTTGCCATTATGTAAATATAAATAAGGGTAGCCCACTGTATAAAGTTTTGCAGGCAGAGCGCGTCGGCGTCAACAGCTACCATCACCAGGCAGTAAAAAAGCTAGGCGCGGGTCTCGGCGTTATGGCTGTATCCGACGACGGGCTTACTGAAGCCGTTTATTTAACCGATAAACGCTTTGTGTGGGCGGTTCAGTGGCATCCCGAATTTAATTTCAAGAGCGATATCAACTCTCAAAAAATATTTGCCGCCTTTATTTCCGCTTGCAAATAAAATTTTATTAAAAGTACACCCTTGTCTTCACTTCAGACGAGGGTGTTTTTACATAGATAATAAAGAATGTTACTTTTATTGTTAATGCGAGCTATCGCCAGTTTATTCTTCTGTCATTGCGAGGAGCTTTAGCGACGTGGCAGTCTAACTCGGCGGCTTTTTGAAAAGTCTCGCAAAGACATTCAAATAATTTACCTTAAAAATCAACCGTCCGCACGGCAATCCGTGCGGACGGTTTTAACAGTTTAAAATATGCATTAATTTTATTTGACAATGTCAAGCATTGCGTCTATAAGCATATAGCCGTCGGGTATATATTTGCCTGTCTTTGCCGCCTCGTCCTCGGTGTAGCGCATAGCGCCGTTGCCCAGGTCTTTCACGTTTGTGTATAAAAGGTAGGGGATGGGGTCGGATATATGCGTCTTTATTGTGCAGGGAGTGGGGTGGTCGGGGCACACAAGCATAGCGTAGTCTTCGCCCGCCTTTTCAAAGCGTTCTTTAAGCGTCTTTACCACGAGCCCGTCTATGCTTTCTATAGAAAACACTTTGTGCTTAAAGTCTCCATGGTGGCCGCACTCGTCAGGCCCTTCCATATGGATATATACATAGTCCAGCCCGCCTAAAAGTTCGTCTGCTGCAGCGTTGGCTTTTGCTTTAAAATCGGTATCGTAGTTGCCCGTAGCGCCCTCTACGGGTATATACTTCATTCCCGCGAGCATGCCTATGCCTTTTACAAGGTCTACAGCCGATATAACGCCTCCTTTAAGCCCCGTTTTGCGGTTAAAGTTGTCTATCATGGGCTTAGTGCCCTCGCCCCACAGCCACAAACTGTTGGCAGGGTTTTTGCCTGCCGCCACGCGAGCCTTGTTTATGGGGTGGTCTTTTAAAAGATTGTAGCTCTTTTCCATCATCTCAAGGTATTTTGCCGCGCAAGGACCTTTGGGCAGATATTCCGTTATCTTGCGGTCGGATATATCGTGGGGAGGGGTAAGGGTATGCCCGGTTTTGCCGTTGGCGGCTACAAGGCAGTGCCTGTAAGATACTCCCGCGTAAAGTTTAAAATTATCGTCGTCGAGCTTTGTCTTTAAAAATTCTATAAGTTCTTTGGCTTCCGCTGTAGTTATTTCGCCTGCCGAGTAGTCAACCATTGTTTTATCTGCGTAGTTTTCTTCACCCGACAGGGTAACTATGTTCGCGCGAAGGGTAACGTCGGTTTCTTTAAGGGATATTCCCATGGCAACCGCTTCTAACGGGGAACGCCCCGTGTAGTATTTTTTAGGGTTAAAGCCCATTACCGACATGTTTGCAACGTCGCTCCCGGGTTTTAAGCCTTCGGGTACGGTTTTGCATAAACCCACCTCGGCATGGGGTGCTAAACTATCCAGCACGGGGGTTTTTGCATACTCAAGGCAGGTCTTGCCGCCCAAAGCGTCAAGTTTGTAATCTGCCATTCCGTCGCCTAATACAACTACATATTTCATATTAAACCTCATTATAATTATTTAAATCCCAGTCTATGGGCTGTTTGCCGTTTGCGGTAAGGTATGCGTTTGTTTTAGAAAAACATTTGCTCCCGAAAAACCCGTTGTAAGCCGAAAGGGGCGAGGGGTGTGCGCTCTGCAAAATAAGGTGTTTTTTGCCGTCTATTAAGGGGACTTTGCTCCTCGCGTTGCCGCCCCATAAAATAAATACCGTGTGTTCGGTCTGTTCAGATATCAGTTTTATCACGCTGTCGGTAAACCATGCCCAGCCGCATTTAGAGTGGCTGTTTGCGGCATGCTCGCGCACCGTAAGGGTGGTGTTCAGCAACAACACGCCCTCTTCAGCCCATTTTGTAAGGTCTCCGCAGTCCGGTTCGCGTATTCCTAAATCGCTGTAAATTTCCTTGTATATATTTTTGAGCGAAGGCGGAAGTTCCACGCCTTTTTTTACCGAAAAACACAGTCCGTGCGCCTGGTTGGGCTCGTGGTACGGGTCTTGCCCCAGAATTACCGCTTTAAGGCTGTCAAAGGGGGTAAACCTGAAGCAGTTGTACAGGTCGTACATATCGGGATAAATGACGCGCGTGCTGTACTCCTGTTTCAAAAATTCCCTTATTTTAAGATATCTTTCATCCTCGAATAAAGGCTTAAGTTTTTCGTCCCATCCGCCGCCTAACGCTATCATATCTGCACCTTAACGCTGCTGAAGATCTTTTCTGCCGAGGCCTTTAAAGCCTTGGCGCAAATGCTTGTGTTTGCTATATACTGGTCGGTAGTGCTTCCGCTGCCTGCTATATCTGAAATAGCTTTAAAGCTGTAAAAGGGTATGCCCGCGTGTATGCAGACCTGTGCCATGGCAGCCCCCTCCATATCGCGTACGTCGGCGTGCAGGTCGCCTGTAAGCAGCTCAAAGTCTGCTTTGCAGTCGTTGAACCTGTCGCCCGTGGCAAGGCTCTTTGCTGGGAATATGCCTGCCGTCTGTATTTTTAGCCAGCGGTCTTCAAATTCGTTCAGCGTGCCAATTTCAGTGCCGTTTAACTGTACAAGGTCAAAATCGTACTGCACGGCGCGGTCAATTTCGTAAATATCGGCAACGTTGCAGCTGCTGCTAAGCGCTCCCGAAAGCCCGACGTTTATTATGCAGTCGGCATTAAGGGCGTCTATAACATATTGAGCCCCGCACGCGGCATTCACTTTGCCAACGCCGCATATAAGCAGGGCGGTATCCTCGCCGCACATTTTGCCCGTCCATAGTTTTTTGCCGCATACAATTTTTTGATTGGTTTCTTGCATTGCCGAAAGTATGGGTTCGGCTTCATTGTCTAAAGCTATTACAAAGCATTTCATACTGTAATTATACCAAAGCCGAAAGGATATGGCAAATTAAGCGGGGTATATTTTTATTTTTTTATAAAAAAACGCCGTTAAACGGCGTCTGTGATTATTGTAATTTCCCCGTCGCCGCATACGGCAAGCGAGCAGCTTTTGCAGGGAAATAATCTTGGCTGGGGAGCGGCAGGACTATCTTTATAGTGTAAAACTCCGCCAGAAAATTCAAGTAATTTAAGCATATGTGCCAGTGTACCGCCGCAATACTTAATGTAAGATTCCCTTGCCGTCCAGTGGTTTAAAAAGTCGGTTTCTGTTATAATTTCGCTTTGCTCTCTATGGGGGAATGTTGAAAGAACGGCTTTGCGTATTCCTTTGCCACATACTTCTATGTCCACACCCACGGGCGAGCCGCTAATAGCTACGGCACAGTAGTTCCCGCTGTGCGAAAGATTAAAATAAACGGGGTTATTTTTTATATACGGTTTGCCGTTCTCACCCTTTAAAATTTCAAAAGGGGCGGGAATATGCCGCGATAACACGTCATTTAAAAATTGGGTTTTGTCTGCATTTTGCGCGATGTAAACGTAGATCATAATTTTATAATTAACCGCGTTCGCGGCTTAGCCGAAACGCGGTCTGTCGTCTTATTTAAAGCATCAGCGATTCAATATATTCTATCTGTTCCCTTGTGGCAAGGTGCTGCGTAAACGCGCATGCGCTTCCCGCGGCGGTGGCAAAATTGAGAGCAGAAAAATAGTTGCCAGAGTTGAGATATTCGTGTATAAAGCCCGCGATCATACTGTCGCCTGCGCCTACCGAATTTACAAGCTGCCCGCGGGCGGCGCGTACGTACATAGACTGCTGCGTTTCGGTAACCATTACAGCGCCGTTGCTCCCCATAGAAACTATTACGTTCCTTGCGCCACGTTTTTGCAGAACCCTTGCACATTCGGCAATTTTTACGGTGTCGGGCAAGGTTTTAAGCGAAAATATTTCGCTCAATTCAAATATGTTAGGCTTGATAAGAAAGGGCTTGTATTTCAGTGTGTTGGTCAAAAGCCCGCCGCAAGCATCCACAACTACGTTTATTTTTATGCTCCTGAGTTTTTTAAGCAGGTTTTCGTATGCGTGGCTGTCTAAAGTGGGGGGAACGCTTCCGCATATAATAAGCCAGTCGCCCTCTTTAAGCATCCCTTTAAGAATTTTAACCAGCCTGTTTACGTCAGCCTCGGTAACTGTAGCGCCCGTGCCGTTTATATCGGTTTCGGTATTGCTTTTAATCTTTACGTTTATACGGCTCTGGCCTTCAACGGGCAAAAAAGTGTGCAAAAGCCCCATCTCGGTAACTTTATCCGATATGGCTTTGCCTGTAAAACCAGCCACAAAACTTAAAGCATGCGTCTCTTCGCCAAGCTCTTTAAGGGCGAGCGAAACGTTTATGCCCTTGCCGCCTACCGTTATGTATTCGCCCGTGGTACGGTTTACTATGCCGCTTTTTAAGTTATTGACTTTTACATAATAGTCTAACGAAGGGTTAAACGTTACAGTGTAAATCATTTTTTCCTCGAACAATGTAAACTTACGGGCTGGTTTATACAAAGAAGTATCTTTTATAACTTTATAATATTTAGGGCAAAAAGTCAATAAAAAACGCATTGGCGGCACTTTTATTTTGCGTTTTAACACAAATAATTAAAAAAACAGGCGCAAAAGACGTGTAAATTTTTTATCAAACGCTTGCAATTTGGGCATAATATTATTATAATGTGTAAGCACCGTAAAAATATGCGGTGGCTTTTTTCGGGCCTGATACAGTTTCGATTGCGGGCGGAGGAAGAAGCAAGCATACCAAAGGCTCGGCTTTGTAAAAACGGAAACTTAAATTTAAATGCAGAATCTAACGATTCCAAAGTTGTTGCTTTCCCCTCTTTCTCGGGCGTGAGCGCAGCTTGCGCTGCTTAATTTAAAGCAGTCCGTCGCTCCCGCAGTCCGTCGGGCGGAAGGCGGCGTTAATCAGGCGGATAAAGCGATATTAAGATTGCCGCGCTTAGTATTGCTTAATTTAAGCGGCATGCCTGTGTAAGTCCCCGTCTGTCGGGGCATATGCAGAAAGTTTAAAGGCAGAATAAGTATGTAGAAACTTTTTTCAAATCCCGTAAGACCGGAGTGCAACTCTCCGCAGGTCCACCAAAAAAATAAATAATGCACTCCGAGACGGAGTGCATTGCCAAAACTTTACAGCAGGTCCACCAAAAAAATAAATAATGCACTCCGAAACGGAGTGCATTGCCAATACTTTACAGCAGGTCCACCAAACACAGCATATCGGCACATTAGTATGCACTCCGAAACGGAGTGCATTGCCATTATTTTAGGTTTACAAATTCGTATAACATAACACTGCTTTAAATTAAGAGATTCGTTTTTTTATCTATTGAGTAATTTTTCGACTTGTTCTCTGCGTTCAAACAAAACGCAGCCGCCTGCGTGGTCTTCAAGCAGAAGATTTTCGCTCTGCAAAGAGTTAAAAAGTTTTGAGTGAAGCGCTTCCCGCAAGGACGTGGTTTTTACGTTTATATCAGAATAAGGCGAAAAAGGGCAAGGCTCAGCGCCGCCGTGTGAATTGATATGGAAAAATCCTCTGCCTGCGGCAAGGCAACCGCCGGAAGTTTTTTCATCGCCTGGAAAAGAGATGAATACAATATCGGTATATTTTTTACGTAATTCCTGCAGTTTATCGCGCATAAATTCGCGCTCTTTATCCTGCGGGGCAAGTTCCCTGCTGTCGTTGGTTACGGGAACAAACTCAACGTAAATAACAGTCTTGCAGCCTCTGTTTTGCAAGTCAGTTAAAAAACTATCGGATACGACCTCACTCAGATTAGAAGTGGTCACCGTAACTGAAGTACCGAAAATTAGATGATTATCTTTAATTTTATCCATTGCAGCGGTAAGGCTTTTATAAACGCCGTTGCCGCGCCGTTCGTCTGTTTTGTTTTCTTCGCCTTCTATGCTGAATATGGGTATAAGGTTACGTGCCCTGTCAAAGAGTTTTAAATATTCGTTGTTTAAAAGTGTTCCGTTGGTAAACACCGGGAACAAAATTTCAGGAAATTCAGCAGCTTTTTGCAAAATATCTTTGCGCATCAATGGTTCGCCGCCTGCAAGCAAAATGAAGCCTATGCCAAGTTCATTGGCTTCTTTAAAAATTTTTGCCCAATCGTCGGCAGTGAGTTGGTCAGCGGCTTTTTCGTCGGAACATATATGGTTTTCCCTTGCATAACAGCCCGCGCAATGCAGGTTGCAAAGACTTGTAATGCTGGCTATAAGAAAGGGAGGGATGTGCTCGCCCTGCGATTCAAACTCTGTGCGCCGCTTTGCCGCAGCTTTGCTCGCCATTGCATAACGTGCCATAAACGCGCTTTCTTTCGGGTTTTTTAAAGTTGCCCGCATAGCTTCTTTAACTATACGTTTTACGCCGGCAGTCATATACTCGTTTAAATTAAATTTTGTTTCTGCCATATTTTTTATCCTTTTAATTTATCTTTTGCAAACTTAGCTGCGGCGGCTAAATCTTCGTTATCAGGATGGCTTTTGTGTAATCCCAGTCCCTGTCCGCGGCAATAAAAGTTATCCTCGTCTACCGTAATGCCTTGTTTTTGCAGCAATTTTTTAATTGACGGGAATGCCCTCTGCGCAAGTGCGGAAGTTGAAAATATTACAACTTTGCCTATTTTATTTTTATTTATACTTGGAATATAATCTTTTACTTCAGATGCCACGCCGCCCCAGTAAACAGAAGCGCCCAAAAATAAAATATCAACTTCGCCCGTAATGGGTTCGGGGATAGATTTTGATTCACAACCTGCAGCATCAGCTATCGCCTCGGCAATTTTTTTTGTGTTGCCCGATTTAGAAAAATAGCGTACCGCCGTTTTTAATTCTGCCATTTATGAAACCTTCTTGATTTTTTATTTAAAAGTCTTAAAAAATGCTTTACTCTTTTTTAAGTATCTATTATAATTATAAGTGCAAGATAGAGCGTTGTCAAGAACGCAGTTTTTGTTTATCAGGTAATAAAAAGTGTACTTAAGTGGGGTGGTAAAATGGCAAACGAACACGTATGCCCATGCACAGTTGGGTGTCCGCTGCAAAAGGCAATGACGGCTATAGGCGGCAAATGGAAAATGTCTATAATTTGCTCGCTGTCTAACGATGGCGTTACGCGCTATAACGAGTTAAAGCGCAAAATGAAAGGCATATCAAACACAATGCTTGCAAAGTCTTTAAAAGAATTAGAAGACGACGGGCTTATAAAAAGGACGGAGTATCTTGAAGTACCTGTAAGGGTAGAGTATGAGATAACCGATGCAGTCCGTTCTCTTATACCAATACTTACAGAACTTGCCGTTTGGGGAAACAGCATTTAAAACCATGGCAGGTTGTAATCAGTATATAATTTTTATTACCGCTTTATGCGGTATTTTTTTATTACAAAATGCAAAAATTGCGTAAATTTAATTTTAAAAACACGCAAAAGTTGCGTAAAATTAAAATAAAAACACGCAAAAGTTGCGTAAATTGTTGCTAAGTGCTTTTTTATCTGATATAATAAACAAAAGGTGGCAGTATGACATTAAAAGAATTACGCAAAAAAATTAATCTAACGCAGGAAGAATGTGCGTCGTATCTCGGAATCCCCTTACGCACTTATCAGAATTACGAAAAGCCTGATGCAAATACGCAGTCTATAAAGTATCGTTTTATTTTAGAAAAGTTACAACAATATGCCCTTGTAGACGAAGAACACGGTCTTTTATCTGTTGAAGAAATTAAGGAAATTTGCGAACCTGTTTTCAGGGAATACGGGATAAAATACAGTTATCTGTTTGGTTCGTATGCAAAGGGTGGCGCGTTACCTACAAGCGACGTGGATATTCTGGTTTCGACAGATCTTTCGGGTATACGTTTTTATGAAATGGTAGAAGCACTGCGCGAAGGGCTAAAAAAGAAGGTCGACGTTTTAAATCAAGACCAGATCAAGGATAATTTCCAGCTTGTAAACGAAATATTGCAAGACGGGGTAAAAATTTATGGATAATAAAAAGACAAATATATATTACGTAAATAAAATAGTTACCGATATAGAATTTGTTCTATCCCATACTAAAGGCTTGTCTAAAACGGCTTTAGAAAGTGACGAGGTCTTGCTGGATTCGGTGATGTTCCGTTTAATCCAGATTTCTGAAAATTCAGACAAACTTTCTTCCGATTTCAAAGCAGCGTACGGTGAAATACCATGGAGGGCAATAAAGGGCATGAGAAACCGCCTTGTACATGAGTATGGCAACGTTGAAATTACCATTGTGTATGACGCGGTTGTTAAAGATTTGCCTGTTCTTTTAAAACAATTAAAAGAAATTTTATAATCTTAAAATTTTGGTGAATGGAAATAATCTTAAATATGCGGAGTGACGGCAGGGAACATATTTATATAGCCATAGATTTAAAATCATTTTATGCCTCGGTAGAGTGTGTGGAGCGCAAACTTGATCCGCTTACCACAAATCTCGTGGTGGCGGATGAAAGCAGGACGGAAAAAACTATCTGTCTTGCCGTTTCCCCGTCGCTTAAAAGTTACGGCATCCCGGGCAGGGCAAGGCTTTTCGAGGTTATCCAAAAGGTAAACGAGGTAAACAGGGCAAGGCGGGCAAAGGCAAAAGATAAAAAGCTAATAGCGTATTCCTTTGACGACAACGTGATAAAGGCAACGCTTAACGTCGGGTTAGATTATGTGATTGCCCCGCCCCGTATGGCGTATTATATAGAATACAGCACTAAAATTTACGAAATTTATTTAAAATACGTTTCTGAAGAAGATATCCACGTCTATTCTATAGACGAGGTGTTTATCGACGCAACCGATTACCTTAAACTATACAAACTGACGGCACGCGAGTTTGCGATGAAGATGATAAAAGACGTTCTCCGCACGACTGGCATAACGGCAACGGCAGGCATAGGCACAAACCTATATCTTTGCAAAGTTGCCATGGATATCGTCGCAAAACATATCCCTGCCGACGAAGACGGCGTAAGGATTGCTGAGCTTGACGAAATGAGTTACAGGCGGCAGCTGTGGAATCACCGTCCCCTGACAGATTTCTGGCGGGTGGGCAAGGGTTATGCGGTAAAGCTCGAACAGCTTGGTCTGTACACGATGGGCGACATAGCCGAATGTTCTCTCGGTAAAAAGGGGGATTTGTTCAACGAAGATCTTTTATACAAGACTTTCGGAGTGAATGCCGAACTTTTAATAGACCACGCGTGGGGCTGGGAAAGCTGTACCATAGCAGATATAAAGGCTTACGAACCGCAGTCCACAAGTTTAAGCTCAGGGCAGGTGCTGCAAAGCCCGTACCCGTATGATAAGGGCAGGATTATAGTCAAAGAGATGGCTGAAGGGCTTGCCCTTGACCTTGTGGAAAAAAAGCTGGTTACCGACCAGATAGTGCTTACTGTGGGCTATGACGCCGATAATAAAGATTATAACGGTGAATACACTTTAGACAGGTACGGCAGAAAGATACCAAAACATGCCCACGGCACGGAAAATCTCGGCAGGCAGACCTCGTCGTCCAGGCTCATAACCCAGGCGGCGCTCACCCTTTACGACAGGATTATGGATAAAAAGTTGCTGCTTCGCAGGATAAATATAGTCGCCAACCGTACCGTGGCAGAAAGCGAGGCTAAAGTAAAGGACGAGCAGCTTGACCTTTTCACTGATTACGAGCAGCTTGAAAAACAGCGCAAAGAGGAAGAAAGGGAACTCGAAAGGGAAAAACGCAGGCAGGCGGCAGAAGTTGAGATTAAAAAGAAATACGGCAAAAACGCCATCTTAAAGGGAACGGACTTTGAAGAGGGCGCAACCGCCAAAGAACGCAACGGGCAGATAGGCGGTCACAAGGCATGAAAGATTATAGCAGAATAATAAATTTACCTCACCATGTCTCCCAAAGCCACCCGCAGATGTCTGTGGCTGACAGGGCGGCGC
The DNA here is from genome assembly GCA_021199295.1 of Clostridia bacterium. Taxonomy (GTDB): domain Bacteria; phylum Bacillota; class Clostridia; order Christensenellales; family Borkfalkiaceae; genus Coproplasma. The sequence goes on along the minus strand of JAJQII010000065.1, from coordinate 48,803 downwards.
AGTTCTCCTCTTTCGCGGCGTTAAAAGGTCACGGCGAGGCTATAGAAGAAGCTGCCCGCGTTACCCAAGGCAAGGTGGAACTGACTGAAGACGAGCAGGCTGAACTGGACGTTAAATTGGGCATATTAGGGGGTGTTTTGCAGCAAAAGCCGCAAATTACCGTCACGTATTTTAAACCTGACGAGGTAAAGTCGGGCGGCAGTTACCTTAAAAAGACAGGCAGGCTTGCAAAGATTGATTATTACCGCCGCGAGCTCGTCTTCGAAGACGGCGCTTCTGTTGCCGTAGATTGCATTACCGAGCTTTTCGGCGAGGCGTTAGATCGGCTATATGACGGCGGCAATTACTGAATTATAAAATAAAAGGTACTATTATGGAAAGAGAAAATTATCCCGTAATCGCAATATGTTACGACTTTGATAAAACGCTTTCGCCCAAGGATATGCAGAGCTATTCGCTTATCCCCAAACTCAACTGCGATATCGGCGAGTTCTGGCGGGAATCCAACGAGCTTGCCGAAAGGCAGGGAATGGACAAGATTCTTGCCTACATGCGCCTTATAATCCAGAAGGCTAACGCCAACGGGATACGCCTGCTCGAAAGCGATTTCAACGATATGGGAAAAACGATAGAGCTGTTCAGCGGGGTGGATACGTGGTTTAGCCGCATAGACGCCTTCGCCCTTTCAGCAGGCGTTAAAACAGAGCACTACATAATATCCGCAGGGCTAAAAGAAATTATAGAGGGCTCGCCCATAGCAAAGTATTTCACTGGCATATATGCCTCGTCCTTTTACTTCGGCAGTTACGGTGAACCCGTATGGCCCAAGCAGGTGGTAAACTATACCACCAAGACGCAGTATCTTTTCCGCATAAGCAAAAACTGCCTTGATTTAAGCAACGAGGACAGCGTAAACGAATACCAGCCCGAAGACAGCAGGCGCATACCTCTGCGTAACTTCATCTATATAGGCGACAGCGAAACAGATATCCCCGCGATGAAAATTATAAAAAACGGGGGCGGCGTTTCTATCGGCGTGTACAACGCTGAAACGGGCAATCTGGACAGGGTACGCAGGCTTTTAAAGCAAAACCGCATTAACTATCTTATGCCTGCAAACTACAGCGAGGGCGGCATACTCGAAAGCACTGTAAAGGGCATAATAAGCAAAATGGCTGCCAGCGAAGCGCTCGTAAGGCTGCACAAAACGCAGGACGGCTACGTAGGGCAGATGGACGGGCTGGACGAATACGTGGATTTCACGATAAAATTTATTACCGAAAACAACTTCACGGGAGAGGCGCTTGCCAAAAAGATAGCGCAGGCTTGCCGCGATATAGATTTGCAGGCGCAACAGCTGCCCGTCGGCATTATTCCGCAAGAGGCGCTTTCGCGGTATATAGAGGGGTTAAAGGCAAAGATAACGGCGTTGCAGTGCGGCTGACACACAATTTTCACAGGCGGCATATATTGACTTTATCGGCATTTAGCTTTATAATATAAGCCAATAAAGAAAAATCTGGTAAAAGGTGTATTATGAAAATTTGTATTTTCGGCGCGTCGAGCGCAAAAATAGACGGCGCGTATATATCTGCGGTGGAAGACCTCGGTGAAAAAATGGCAAAACGCGGCCATTCGCTTGTATATGGCGCTGGCGCTACAGGTGTAATGGGTGCGTCCGCGCGGGGCGTTATAAGGGGAGGCGGCGAAGTCCACGGCGTTATTCCCGTGTTTTTCCGCGAAGAAAGCGTGGAAAAGATCTTTGAGCACTGCACGCAGCTCACTTACACCGATACTATGGCACAGCGCAAAACAAAGATGGAAGACGAGGCTGAAGCGTTTATAATAGCCCCGGGCGGCATAGGCACTCTCGAGGAATTTTACGAGGTGCTCACCCTAAAGCAGTTGGGCAGGCACTCTAAACCCATCGCGATGTTTAATATCTGCGGCTACTACGACGGGCTCGAAAGTTTTATGCGGGAAATGTCCGATAAAAAGTTTATGGCGGCGAGCTGCCACGGCATGTACAAATATTTTACCGATGCCGACGCGCTTTTGGATTACCTTGAAAGTTATTCGCCCGATCCCACGCCCTGGCATAAGTTAAAGGACGGGGAATAATGGTAAGCGTAATTTTCGTATGCCTCGGCAATATCTGCCGTTCACCTATGGGCGAAATGATTTTAAAAAAGATGGTTGAAGAAAAGGGACTTGCTCATTCCTTTTGTATAACTTCTGCGGGAACTTCTGACTGTGAAGAGGGTAATCCCGTGTATCCGCCTGCCGTAAGAGCGCTTAAGGCGCACGGCTTGCCATACACGCACACGGCAAGGCAGCTTACCAAAAAGGACGTTATAAATAATGACTATATCCTTGTGATGGATTCAGAAAATTTATTCGACGTGTTAAGGCTTACTTCAGGCGAGTTCGGCGAAAAGATTTTTAAATTGTGCTCGTTCACGCCCAGTCCCCGCGACGTTGCCGATCCGTGGATAACAGGGGATTTCGAGACTGCTTTCAACGATATAACCGAAGGCTGCGGGTATTTTTTAGAATATCTTCTCAGGGAAAAGGCAGAGATGTTCGGCTACGATAAACGCCATTAAAATTTGTAATTGGCGCGGCAATATGCCGCAATTAAAAAATCCGCTGGTTAGGCGGATTTTTAACGTATTATAATAAGTTTTTCCTTTGCCCGCGTTACTGCAGTGTACAGCCAGCGGGCTTTGTCTTCTTTAAAAGCGTAGCCTTCGTCAAAGACTATCGCGCTCCCGAATTCCGAACCCTGCGCCTTGTGGCAGGAGATGCAGTAGCCGTACTCGAACCTGTTGAGCGTAAAAGCCCCCTCGGGGTTGCCTTCGTCGTCAAACTTTTCAAAGTAGTCGCCGTGTTTATATCTGTAATATCCCTCGGTGAAGATGCCCGAATCGAAAGGCAGCTCGTCGGGGCATTCCTCGTCTAAAAAGTCAGGTTTAAACGTCATAAAGCCTATGCTGTCGCCCGCGTAGCGCACGCTTTGCACAGTGCCTATAATGCCGTTTACCATGTTAAACTGCATATCAAGGTCTATAAACTGCTCCCAGTTGTTAAGCGTGCATATAAGTTTGTCCCCCGCAGCAGGCAGCCCTTCCCGCCCCATATAAAGGCGTACCTCGTCGTTTATTTTCTTTCTCGTTTTGTTAGTACCGCAGATAATCTGGTCTGCCTTCAATAAAAGGCGCTTGCGGCTTTCAGGGCTTGTGCGCCTTGCGTTAATTACAAACGCCCTGTTCCCGTAGTTGCCGTAGGGTATAAACTTGCCCTCCCTCGCCATTTGTGAAAGCGCGATTATGGGGTTATCTTCCTGCTGGCGGACTATCTCGCAAAGCCGTGCGTCGGCAGCGAATATAAAGCTGTTCACGCCCTCTACAGGCGGCAGCTGGGCATCGTCGCCGCATAAAAGCACCTTAGTGCCAAAGCGTATTATATCCCCCAACAGCTCGTCCGAAACCATTGAAAATTCATCTAAAATTATCAGCTTGATGTCCTTGTCTATGCTCTCCCTGCGGCGGAACACAAGTTTTTCCACCGTGTAAACATTCCCGTTTAACTCCGTTTCCACGCTTTCGGTGCTCGTCTGGTAAATAAGGCGGTGGATAGTGCAGGCGGGTATTCCCGAACGTATAAGCACGGTTGCCGCCTTGCCCGTCGGCGTTACGAAGGCCGCCTGTTTGTCGGGTACGAGTTTTAACGTCTCGCATACCACGTGTTTCAAAAGGGTGGTCTTGCCCGTACCCGCGTAGCCCGTAAGTACGAATATCTGCCTGTCCGAAGTTTTAAACCACTTTTCTATTAACTTTTCAGCCGCAACCTGGTCGCGGGTAAGTTCAGCCGACATAAGTCTATTATATCACATAAACGTTTGTTTTATCAAGTGTTTGCGTATGATATTTTTAAATTATCCTTATAATTATAATCTTACCAAATTTTTACATTATCGGGCGGAGTTTGTTACAAGAATTTGTTAAAATGCAAAGTGGGAACGGGTAATTGTTCCCGACAAAATTATTTAGAGGAGTTTTTATGGTTCTCAGAAAAAAAGAAGTTCCCGTAAAAAAATTTGCCGCCTGCGTTTTGCTTGCGGCTGTTATGGCGGGAGTATGCGGCGCGGGGGCATTTAACGCAAGCGCCGAAGACGGCGACGTGTATTTTAACAAGATAGCGGCGTTCGACACGGGCAACACCAATACCGACGGCGGCACGGCAGAAATTGTTCATTACAATTCGGATAACGGCAAAATGTATCTTGTAAACGGTACAGACAAGTCTATAGACATTATATCGCTCCAGGCAAACGGCGACGGCGCTAAGACTGTGTTCGACGAAAATTCCGACCGCATAAAGATAGACGATATCGTTTTGCAAAACCAGTCGTCTTTTGCAAGCGGGTTCGAGGCGGGCGAGATATCCAGCGTTGCCGTAAACACCGATTTAGACGTTGTGGCGGTAGCCGTGCAACATTCCGACTATACACAAAACGGGGCGGTAGTATTGCTCGATTACGACGGCAATTTCGTAGCGGCGTACCAGACGGGCGTACAGCCCGACAACGTGGTTTTCGGCGGCAATTATATACTCACGGCTGACGAGGGCGAGCCCCGCGAGGGCTACACCTCGGGCACAGACCCCAAGGGCAGCGTTACCGTTGTGTACGGTTTATCGGCAGATAATCTTACTGGCGGCACGGCAGAGCAGGTCTACTTTGACAGCTTCGACAGCCAGAGGGACAGCCTTGTTTCAAGCGGCGTTATTATTATGAAAGACGCCAACCCCTCTGTTGATTTCGAGCCCGAATATATCGTAACTAACGGCACTTACGCCTACGTTTCTCTGCAAGAGGCGAACTCTATCGCCATATTGGATTTACAAAGCAGAACGTTCACGGCGGTGTGCCCCCTCGGCTTTAAAGACCATTCCCAGGAAGGCAACGGGCTTGACCTTATAAACGACGGTAAGATTAATATTAAGACTGAAGACGTATACGGCGTGTATATGCCCGACGGCATGGATATTTACGAGGCAAACGGCAAAACTTATATTATCACGGCAAACGAGGGCGATGCCAGAGAGTGGGGCGAGTTCAGCGGCGTTACCAAAAAGGCGTTTACCGATGAAAACGGCGAAAACTCTACCAAGGTGGAAGTGCTGGATAACAACGTATGGGACGGGCTTGACGAAGACGGCACTTACGTGCTTGGCGGCAGATCTTTCTCCATATTTGAAGTTACAGACAACTCTTTGACTTTGGTTTACGACAGCGGCGACAGCATAGAGCAGACAATAGCTTCAAGCGACTACTCGGCATACTTCAACTGCAACAGTGACGACGTTTCGCTCGACGCGAGGAGCAAGAAAAAAGGTCCTGAGCCTGAAGACGTGACTGTCTACAGCTACAACGGCAACACTTATGTTTCCGTTTGTATGGAAAGGCAGAGCGGCTTTGTAACCTTCGATATTTCGGGCATATTATCGGGTGAAGGAGACAGTGCTGTTAGCAAGGGCTATACGACCACCCGCGACTTTTCTTCAGATATGGCGGGCGACGTCGCGCCTGAAAATTTAGAGTACGTGGCGGCGTCTGCAAACGCTTTAAATAAAGACCTTATAATAATGGCAAACGAAAACAGCGGTACTGTTTCGGTATACGCCATAGAGAGCGAGCAAAAGACTTACGAAATGGTTGCAGAATATACCGAGGCTGAAAATGAGACTACGGCGGCAGACGTGCTTATAACCGAAGTTTTCGCGACAGGCAATAACACCGACGGCGCGTACAATTACAGCTTTATAACCATAGCAAACAATACGGCTGAGGAGATAGATATATCGGGCTGGACTATACAGTATAAATCGGGTACAGACGGCTGGCAGTCCTTCACGCTTGAAACGGTACTCAACGCTGGCGGCACATACACGGTTGTTTGCTCGGGTGCTTCGGGCACATACAGCAACAGGGTTACTTTAAGCGAGGATAATTACGACGCCGTATGGGCAGACCTTGCTTACTTCGACAATAAAGACCTGTCTGTAAAGATAGTCGACGCTGACGGCAAAACGGTAGACGCTCTCGGCGTGTACGACAGCACCAACGGCGAGGAAGGCGAGGGCACGTTGCTTTCAGGCACGAGTAAGCAAAAGGTTATTTCAAGGAATACCGATGGAAACGGTTATGTAGATACAAACAACAATTCCACAGACTTTACAATATCAAACACAAGCAAAACTTCCACGGCAAGTGACTACGCGGCATACACGCCTTCGGCAAACGCAAGCGCCAAAGCAACTGCATTTATAACGTTGAGCGGCGAGGCTACGTTAAGCGGTATAAACTACCTTCCTTCAGGATATGTTCTCGCGGGTGATATATCATTTACGGTAACGCCCGATACCTGCCTTGCGGTAACCGAAGTCACGGCAGGCGGCACAGTCCTTACTGCAACCGAGGGCGCGTACACGTTTACCCTTTCGGGCGACACGGTAATTACCGTTTCAACCGAGGTAAGCCATACACTTACCCATACAGAGGCAAAGGCAGCCACCTGCACGGAAAACGGCAATACAGAATACTGGTACTGCTCGGTATGTGAAAAATACTTCTCAGACGAAGACGGCACAACTGAAATAAGCGTTGAAGACACTGTAATTGCCGCTACTGGGCATACCTTCGGCGAAGACGGATTATGCACCGTGTGCGGAGAAAATGTTTTGACTTTTGAACTGGGCGAAGACGGTACTTACACCGTAACGGGAATACAGGACAGTTCCTTTACAAAGGTGGTCATTCCTTCAACCTATAACGGCACGGCGGTAACGGCTATCGCGGCAAACGCGTTTAAAAACAACACGGCGATAACTTACCTTTACATACCTTCAGGCATTACTTCTATAGGCAACTATGCGTTCTACGGCTGTTCGGCTCTTACCGAAATTTACTACAACGCGGCATCGGTAACGCTTGCTGCAAGTAACTATGTGTTCTATAAGGCAGGGCAGGGCGCTAACGGCATAGCCGTTACAATCGGCAAAGACGTAACATCTATACCCGACTACCTTTTCAACCCCTACAGCGTGTACGCGACATACGCTCCCAATCTTACAAGCGTCACGTTTGAAGACGGCAGTATATGCGAAAGCATAGGCGAGCGTGCCTTTGCAATGTGCGATAAACTTACTTCTGTATCTTTCCCCGACAGCGTGACAACTTTGGGTACGTATATGTTCTACGGTTGTACCGCGCTTGAAGAAGTGGCTTTCGGCTCGGGTACGACAACTATAGGTTCGCGCGTGTTCTACAGTTGCACAGCCCTTAAATCGGTGACGTTTGCATATACTATTGGCTGGTACAAGGGGCAGACGACAACGCTTTCCAATAACGGCTACGCGGTAAATCTTGATGTAACCGACAGCGCTGCCAACGCAGAAAACTTTTTGAATAGCTGGGGCGCATACACATTTATAAGAACGGATAACGTAGTTTCTTACTACGTAGACGGCGAATTGTACGGCTCAGCCTGCTATTCAACAAGCATAACGGCTAAGCAGGTTACAAATTTAAAGAGTGCAATCTCGGTAACAAGCGTTCCTTCAAAGCAGTGCTACAAGGGCTCGTGGGATACAAGCATAACAAGTACTGTACTTAAAAACGGCGGCATTGTAACCGTAAACGCTGTTTATACTTTAAACCATACACTTACCCATACCGAAGCAAAGGCAGTCACCTGCACGGAAAACGGCAATACAGAATACTGGTACTGCTCGGTATGTGAAAAATACTTCTCAGACGAAGACGGCACAACTGAAATAAGCGTTGAAGACACTGTAATTGCCGCCACAGGGCATAACTATACTGAAACGTGGGTATGGTCAGATGATTTATCAACTGTAACATTAACGTTTACATGCGGCGGCGACGACTATACCGAAACTGTAACTGCAACAGTTACAAGCAAGATAACGATGCAGGCAACCTGTACTGCTGAAGGTGTAAAGACCTACACAGCAACCGTGACCTTCGGCGGGCAGACTTATACCGACAGCAAGACGCAGACAATCGACACCATCGGGCACGATTACGAAGTAACGGGTATAACGTGGGCAGAAGATTTCTCGTCGGCAACGGCAACGCTTACCTGTAAGAACGACAGCAGCCATACTGAAACTGTAACTTCAGTGATTACAAGTGAGGTGACAACCGAGGCGACTGAAACTTCAGACGGCGTCAGAACGTACACAGCGACGGTAACTTTCAATGGGCAAACTTACACGTTTACCAAAACGGAATCAATCCAGGCTACGGGTACGCAGGGCGGTTCAGAGACGGAAATACCTGACGACACGCAGACTCAAGACAGCAGCGACGTATCGTCTGCAGACAGCAGCAAAACAGAGGACAGCTCGCCCACAGACAGCTCTTCAGAAAATTCTTCATCCGACAGCTCGTCTTCAGGTAAAACGGGAAGCGGCTGCGGCAGTATAATTTACAGCGGCGGCGACGGCGGCTCTAACGGCGATATGTTTGTAATACTTTCTGCAATGGCGCTTATGCTTATAGCAACGTTTGTTGCAGGCGCTTTAAAAAAGCGTAACCGCTAAGGCAGTACAAATAAAGACAAAAAGTAGTGGCAACGCCGAAAAAAACGGCGTTGCCTGCTTTATAAGCACAATATATAAAATAATTTTTAAAATTTTCTTTTTCGGTATTGACTACGTGCTTTTTTTGTCTTATAATAAAAAAAGCGGATAAATGCCGCATTACTAATACTCGGAGGGAAATAATGGGTTACAAAACTAAGGAATGGCGCAAATCCATGCGCGTTACCGTAGACTATAACAACATGATGGCGAAATTCCTCGGCGAGAAAGGAATCAAGGATTCCGAACTCAAAGCGGTAAAAGGCAAAGCGGAAGAGGCGTTCAAATACGTACTTGAAAACCGTGGCAGGGACGATCTTTATATGGGTTGGACGGAGCTTCCCTACAACCAGACAGAAATCGTAAACGATATAATTGCAACAGCAAAGCAGGTACGCAAGCAATTCAAGTATTTTGTAGTGCTCGGCATTGGCGGCAGTGCGCTCGGTCCTTCAATGGTATTCAACGCGCTTTGCCATCTTCACCACAACGAACTCGGCGTAAAGGCAAGGGGAGGCGCTCCCAAATTCTATGTAGAAGATAACGTAGACCCCGTAAGAATGAAGGCTCTTTTAGACGTTATCGAGCCTGAAAAGACCTGCTTCAACGTTATATCCAAGTCGGGCGCAACGTCCGAGACGATGACTCAGTACCTTATCATTTCGGATATCCTCACCAAAGCAGGCGTAGACCTTACCCAGAATATGATATTCACCACCGACGCTTGCCGCGGCAATCTTATTAAGATAGACGATTCATTCGGCGGTAAAATTAAAAAATACGTTCTTCCTGACGGCGTAGGCGGCAGGTTCTCAGAACTTTGCCCCGTGGGACTTCTTCCCGCTGCCGTTCTCGGCATAGACATAAAGGGGCTTTTGGCAGGCGCTGCCTATATGGACAGCCTTTGCAACAAAGCCAGCATAAACACAAACCCCGCTCTGGCATGCGCAGCGCTTATGTATGTAACAATGCAGCAGGGTAAAAACATCCACGTTATGATGCCTTATTCAGATAACCTTAAACTTCTTGCCGACTGGTATTGCCAGCTCTGGGCAGAAAGTATAGGCAAGGCTACCGACTACGCGGGCAACGTGGTAAACGCAGGCACAACCCCTGTAAAGAGCCTTGGCGTTACCGACCAGCATTCGCAGGTACAGCTGTATATAGAAGGTCCTTACGATAAAGTTATCACCTTTATATCTGTAGGGCAGTACGCAACCGAAATGCCCATAGCACACGGCTGCGAAGATATACCCGACGTAGGCTTCCTCGGCGGCCACACCATGCAAGAGCTTATCCAGGCAGAAAACAAGGCTACGGCTTACGCGCTTATGCGTGCAGGCAGAATGAACTACACAATCAATATGCCTGAAGTAAACGCGTTCACGCTTGGCCAGCTTATGTTCCTCCTCGAATTACAGACGGCTTATGCAGGCGCTATGCTCAACATTAACACATTCAACCAGCCCGGCGTAGAAAACGGCAAGAAAGCCACGTTCGCGCTGCTCGGCAAAAAAGGCTATGAAGAAAAGAAGGCTGAAATTGATTCTGCCCCCGAACTTGACAGCAAATACATAGTTTAATAAATTTTTAAGGGAAAGGGGCGGTTTTACCGCCCCTTTAATTATGTAAATGGAAATTATACTTATAATAGTGGCAGTGCTTGCGGGCATTATAGTTGTCTATTGCCTTACATGTTTTGCCCTTGCGCTTATAATAAATAAATTCTTCGGCAGGCGCTGCGATAAAAACCCTCTTTTAAAATATTTTTCAGCCGAAGATTTTGCCCTTAATACCGAAGAAGTGCAAACAAAGTCAGGCAAGAACACCATACGCGGTTATATTTATAACTTTTTTCCTCTGGAAGAATGTAAAAACCTTGTTATATTTGCCCACGGAATGGGCCCGGGGCAGTGCGCGTACACCACTGAAATAGCATACCTTTGTAAAAACGGCTGTGCCGTGCTGGCATTCGATAATTCGGGCTGCAACCTTTCAGACGGAAAGAGTACAAAGGGGCTGGAAAACGGCACAATATGCCTTACCGAAGCCGTCAGGTTCGCCCGTGAGGACGCCCGCTTTAAGGATAAAAAGATTGTGCTTGTCGGGCACAGCATGGGCGGGTACGCCGCGTTATGCGCAACAAAGTTTTGCAAGGCAGACGGTGTTGTCGCAATTTCTGCCCCCGATACCCCGTCGCAGGTGGTAAGTTACCTCGCGGGGCAGGTTATGGGCGGCTTTGCCAAAAGGCTTACGGTATATTTAAAGGCGGTAAGCCGCTTAAAAACAGGCAGGTATGCCGACTTAAGCGCAAGCAAAGTTCTGGCGCAGAGCGGCACAAAGGCGCTTTTGATACAGGGCGACAGCGATCCCCAAGTGCCCGTTTACCTTTCGGCATACGCGCACGCGCAGGGCAGCAGCGTAAATAAAATTATGTGCGCGGGCAAAAAACACAATCCCTATAATACCGAACGGGCTGAAAGGGAGCTCGGCATTCTTTCGGCAGGGCTTGCAAGAAGCAAAGATATGTCTAAGGAAGAAAGGGACGAGTTCTTTTCTACACGTGATTACAAGGTTATCTGCGAAGAGGATGCGGCGGTAATGTCTGCCGTTATGGAGTTTATTAAAACCGTTTAGTTTTGGCATATTCCCGCTCCAATTTAAAAATCCATTTTAAAATGGGCAATAAGAAAAAGCATTAAATATTTGTATATATCATACAATTTTATTATCAATTTATAATTTGCTCTTGTTATCGGCAAAAAAATATGGTAAAATAAACTATACACAGAAAGGAGGTTGCAAATTGAACGACGAATACAATCAGATAAATTTGTCTAACGACGACCTCCCGAAAAACGAGATAGGGTTTAACGCCGTAATAAATGATTACGTGGTAGCCGATGCCGTTGTAGCCGAATTGCCCGACAGCGAAACGCATACAAGCGGCAAACTTACAAAAACCACGTCCAAAATTTCTATAACCACAAGCATGGTAACCATGGTGGCGGCTGTCACGGTAACGGTGACGGCGGTTGCCGCCGCGGCTTCTGATCCGGTAGTGGAAGAACCTGTCATTGAAGAACCTGCAATTACCGAGGTTTTACCGCCATCCTCGCAGGTGTACGATGTAAATGTCTCGCTGTACGCGTACGGCAGTGATGTGAGCGTGGTTTTTTTGCTCGACGGGCTGGACGAACTGGAAAGCTACAATGCATGGCTGGAGGATGTGGGCGGCAATATAGCCGAATGTACGTTAGAATATGACGGTGAATACTATACCGCCACGGCAGACGTTACCGGAATTGACGCGGAAGGCGGCATTACTTTTGTAGTCCAAGCCACTGCAGCGAACGGCTGGACGGGCGAACTTTACAGGGGAGAGGTTACCCTGCCTTCTGCGCCTGATTACGAGATTGTTGATATCAGCAACGATGGTTCTTACAGCGTAACTGACGGCGGCGTCGCATATATCAATCTTATATACGAAAGCGCAAGCAGCAACGTTGTGTACGAATACCATATCGAGGATATGGACGGCAACAGGATAGAGTGTTCGGTAAGAGACGAGGGTGAAGACTATTTAGACTTATATGCCTCGGTTGAATCGGGCACGGAGCTCTCTCTGGACGTATTCGGGCAGGCATATCTGGTGGTTACGGCTGCTACCTCCGACGGCTGGCAAGGCGAAGTTGCAAGGGAAAAATTCGTAATGGCATACTATGGATACACGTCGAAGCCGTACGTCTACGATGTGACTTGCGATTATTTCGAGAGTGACTATAATATAGAGTTTTTTGTAGATGTTTATAATCTCAACGAGGTGTGGTCTGGTCTTATATTCACCTTTACAGGTGCAGACGGCACGCTTTATACGGTAGATTTGTATTCAGACGATGCGTCTTATGACGGCGGGTTTTACATTTATTATACCATTCCTGATGATTTTGCCCTTTTCGAAGACGGTACGGTTTTAGTCACCGTAACGGCGACATGGCAAGTGCCCGACGGCAACGGCGGTTATCTGGAAGAATACCAGACGGTGGAATACGATTATTATATTGAAGTAACCAACTGGGGTTAATATATACAAGGAGAGTTTACATATGACAAAAAAACAAACGGGCAAAGGCATGATTGCGTTAAAAATCTGCGTGTGGTTGGTGCTGCTTGCGGCGGCGGTAGTTGTGTTCGTGTTCGAAGACGCTTTATTCGGCACAGACAACGTTTTCGAAAAATTCATAGCCGACTATGCCGTAACCAATTCCACATTGGTATGGCTTATCCACGCGGTGGGCTATGTTATCAGGTCTTTCCAGATAATAGTGCTGTGCGCCGTCATTTATAACGTTGTGGTGTTTGTGCTTTTAAAATGTTTCAGCAAAAACAACAGGGCGATCACGATTTTAAAACTGCTTGCAAGTTTTTTCAAGTATCTTTTAGCCATAGTAGCGCTTCTGCTTGTCTTAAGCGTATGGGGCGTTGATACGGCTACCCTTCTTGCCAGCGCTGGGATTTTAGCTCTTGTCGTAGGTCTTGGCGCTCAAAGTCTTATCGCCGATATTATAGCGGGCATATTTATCGTGTTCGACGGTTCTTACAAGGTGGGCGACATAATAGTAATAGACGGCTGGCGCGGAACAGTCACCGAGATAGGCATTCGCACAACAAAGATTATCGATGCCGGCGGAAATATTAAAATAGTCAACAACAGCAGTATAGTTACCGTTATTAACCAGACCAAGGAACTTTCGCTTGCCAAGTGTACTATGTGCATAAGCTACGGCGAGTCGCTCGAGCATGTAGAAGTTATAATAAGCGAAAACCTTGATAAAATCAGGGAAAAAATTCCCGCCATAACCGACGGTCCTTATTATAAAGGGGTGACAGCCCTTTCGGCTTCTTCGGTAGATTTACTGTTTGTTGCAAACTGCAAAGAGGACGACATATACCAGGTGCAGCGCGATATGAACAGGCAGTTTAAACTGCTGTTCGATAAAAACGGCATCACGATACCTTTCCCCCAGGTAGTTGTAAACCAGCCCGACGAAAGTAATTTTAAGGCAACCAATTACACGGCGAGCCTTGCGGAAGATTTTGTGGAAGAACAAAAGCAGGCGTCTTCGGGAATGGAAGAGGACAACCAGAATTAATATTTTGTAATTAAATAAAAATGAATGCAGGCGCGTAACTTTTACGCGCCTTCGCTGTCTTTAGAAGTTAAAGCCGATTATTTGCTTGGCATAGAAGATGAATTTGGCGAAAAACTCGTATAATAAATCGGTGAAATAAAATATAATTTTTACTGCTCCGTTGACAATGTTTTCCGTAGTGTGTTATAATATACAAAATTCTAAAGCAGGGGCAGTTGATAGTTCCCTTTTTATTTTTGGTTATATTTTTAAATGGTTTTGGCATTCAAAGAAAAACTTAAAGAATCTATTTCAAGTATCCTGCCTATAGCAATTATCATTGTTATTCTTTCGGTGGCTGTAGGCATAGATACTTATTCTTTTGTGCTGTTTCTTATAGGCAGCGTACTGCTTATTTTAGGGCTGTCCGGCTTTAATATGGGCGCTGATATGTCTATGCTTGTAATGGGCGAAAAGGTAGGCTCGGCTCTCACCCATTCGCGTAAAATATGGCTTATCGCCCTCGTCTCTTTTATAATAGGCGTAATAGTCACCATTGCCGAGCCCGATTTACAGATACTCGCGGGCTACGTTTCAGATTCTATAAACAACTGGCTTTTGATAATAACGGTGGCTGTCGGCGTGGGCATATTCCTTATGATAGCCATGCTGCGTATAGTTTTCAGGATTCGCCTTTCCATTCTGCTTATAGTGTTTTACGTTATAGCCTTTCTGCTTGCGTTCTTTTTTGTCGATTCCAGTTTCTGGGCGATTGCATTCGACGCGGGCGGCGTAACTACAGGGCCTATGACAGTTCCGTTTATTATGTCGCTCGGCGTGGGCGTTGCCTCTATACGAAGCGATAAAGAGGGCAAGGACGACTCCTTCGGCCTTGTAGCGCTTTCCAGCACAGGCCCTGTTATAGCCGTACTGGTACTCGGCATTATAACCAATGCCAGCAATATAGAATACGTAGTAACCGAAACTTCCACGCAGGTTGGCAGCCTTCAGGATGTATGCATAGACTTTTTGCACGGCTTTGCCGAATACGCTCAAGAGGTAGGCGTGGCGATAGCCCCTATCGTTGTGTTTTTTATAGTTTTCCAGATAATAACCCGTTCTTTCCACAAACGGCAGATTATAAAAATAGTTTTAGGCCTTTTAATAACATTTGTGGGGCTTGTACTGTTCCTTGCGGGCGCTAACGTTGGATTCGCCCCTATAGGCACTCTTATCGGGCAGGAACTCGGTTCGCTGTGGGGCGGGTGGCTGCTCATACCCGTGGGTATGATAGTGGGCTACTTTGTGGTCGCCGCCGAGCCTGCCGTACACGTTTTAAACAAGCAGGTAGAAAAAGTGAGCGCAGGTGCTATAAAAGCCACAGCTATGAAGATGGCGCTCAGCATATCGGTATGCTGTGCATTGGGGCTTGCAATGCTAAGGGTAATAACGGGCATAAGCATAATGTACATACTTGTCCCCGGTTACGCGCTGGCTTTAATTCTCACATTCTTTACGCCCAAGCTGTTTACAGGTATCGCGTTCGACTCTGGCGGCGTCGCGTCGGGCGCTATGGTTTCGGCATTCGTAATCCCTATGGCGATAGGCGCATGCACGCAGATAAACGGCGAGGCGGCAGCCACCGCAATAATGACCGACGCTTTCGGCTGTGTGGCGTTTGTTGCGTTGATGCCCCTTATAACCATACAGGTTTTCGGTATCCTGTACAAACGCAAGACGGCAAAAATAAAGCGTACGTTCCTTACCGTCGAAGACAGAATATTAACCTACGAGGTAGACTAAAGTGCCGCGCAAGACTATTGTATCAGAAGAAAAAACAAACAGACCTGTGCGTGTTGTGCATGTTCCCTCTAAACCGGCGGTGCGGCATAACAGGGCAAAACTTTTAATTAGCATTGTAAACAGGGGCGACGACGAGGCGCTTACCGAGCTTATAAACGATTTTTCGGTGGCGCTTACCTTTTCGGTAATGGGCAAGGGAACGGCTCGCAGCGCTGTGTTAAATTACCTCGGCATAGGCACAAGCGCAAAGGTGGTTATGCTTTCGGTAATACCCGAAAGCGACGAAGCCGCCATTCTGGATAGCATAAAAAACAAGATGGAGCTGTACCTTGTAGGCCGAGGCATATCGTTTACAGTACCGCTTTCGGTGGTTTCAGAGATAGTGGCGGGGGGAATAACTTCCGCGGCAGCGACAAAATCAGTGGATGGGAGAAAGATAATGAAGGATAAAGACCGTACTTACGATTTGATAGTGGCAGAGGTGGCGGCAGGTTACGTAGACGAAGCTATGGAGGCAGCCCGAAATGCAGGCGCGGCAGGCGGAACAATTCTTAACGCCCGTTCGGTAAACAATGCCAAGGCAGAACAGTTTATAGGTATATCCCTGCGCGAAGAATCAGACGTGCTTTTGATTTTGTCCCGCCGTTCCGCCAAAGAGGCTATAATGAACGCCATTATGCAAAGCTCGGGGCTCAAGACCGAGGCAGGCGGTATCTTGTTTTCCATACCCGTAGACCGCACTGTCGGCGTGGGTGCTTCAGGCGTAGATAATAAACCCGCCCCCGACGCTCCCCCGACAGAACAGAATGTATAAATTATTTTACTTTAAACACAAAGCGCTGCGCGGTATTCCGCGCAGCGCTTATAATATACATAAAAATAAAATTGCCCCGTACATATGCCGCGATTAACACAGTTTTACGCGGTCGGGATATTTCTTGTTATAACTGTCTATGCACGTTTCAACCGTCTGCAGGGCGCTTTCCGCGCCCATTATGCGGTTTACCGTGGTAGTCTTGTGTTCAAGTGTTTTATATACCTCAAAAAAGTGCATCATCTCGTCAAAAATGTGCTTGGGCAGTTCGCTTATATCTCTGTAGCCGTTGTACGTCGGTTCGTTAAATGGTATAGCTATAATCTTTTCGTCGTGAGCGCCTTCGTCAAGCATGTCTATAACGCCGATAGGATAGCACCTTACCAAAGTGGAGGGCTGTATGGGTACGCTGCAAAGCACTAAAACGTCTAAGGGGTCTTTGTCAGAGGCGAGCGTTCTTGGTATAAAACCGTAATTCGCGGGGTACACGGTAGAGGTGTAAAGTATGCGGTCAAGGCACAAAAGCCCCGTCTGCTTGTCTATCTCGTATTTAGAGCGTGAGCCCTGCGTAATTTCTATAAAACACATAAAGTCGTCTTTTTTTATGCGCGAAGGGGCAATATCGTGCCATATATTCATAAGTTACCTTCTTTAAGTCAGGATTTATTTTTTTTGTCGTCGTCTTCGCCCGTAACCGAATTGATGTAGTATTCTATATCGGGATTGGCTTCCATAAGCGCCTGTATAAAATCTTCGTACCATTCGGGCTTTACCACTATCATCATAAACGTCTCGTTCTTAAACGTTACGCACAGTTTGTCGGTCTTGCGGTCTAAGGTGATTTCCGTAATGTCGTCTATATTGTATTTGCTCTTTATAAAGCCGAAGTTAGTGCAAAACTCCTTGCCCTTTACGGTATAGTTGGAATGCAGCAAAAGGGAGATAAGAATTACCGCCAAAGCAACCGTAACAAAAAACATAAGCACGTATCTTATAATGGTAAAAGCCACTATTGCCGATTGCGACAGCCCTACGGTAAGCACTTGGTAAAGGTTTACGGCAAACCCCACGGCGCACAGCGCAAGGCACACGTAGATAAGCGCTATAATAAGTTTAGTGAATTTGTATTTAAAAACTTTCATAAACAAAATTATACTATCCCGAAAGCCAAAAATCAACCCTGCGGAGCATAAAAGGTGCAACAATTTATTGTACAGGCAAATTTTCTGCCGTAATTTAATTGTTTATTTTGCCGTTTTGAGTTAAAATAAATGTATTAACATATTCAGAGGAGATTTTTTATGGTAAAGCTCATAAAGGGCGGTGTTTATTACACCGAGGGCAGGCTGCTAAAAGAGAACGCCGCGTTTGTGGTAGAGGCTAAAAAACGCCTTGCCGTAAAGGGGACAATGGCGTATAAAATTCTTTCCGCACACAACAAGGGCGACGACGAAAATCTTAAAATAAAGTTCGACGCGCTCGCATCCCACGATATTACTTACGTCGGGATAATACAGACTGCCAAGGCTTCGGGGCTCAAACAGTTTCCTCTGTCTTACACGCTTACCAACTGCCACAATTCGCTGTGCGCGGTAGGCGGCACTATAAACGAAGACGACCACGTCTTCGGGCTTTCGGCGGCTAAAAAGTACGGCGGCAATTACGTACCGCCCCATCTTGCCGTTATCCACCAGTATATGAGGGAGCAAGAGGCAAAATGCGGCGCTATGATACTCGGCTCTGACAGCCATACCCGCTACGGCGCTCTCGGCACAATGGCGGTAGGCGAAGGCGGCCCCGAGCTTGTAAAACAGCTTTTAGGGCAGACTTACGACGTCAAACGGCCCGAGGTAATCGCGGTATATCTGCGGGGCAAACTTAAAAAAGGGGTAGGCCCGCAGGACGTTGCCATAGCGCTTGTGGGGGCAACGTTTAAAAAGGGTTTTGTAAAAAACAAGGTGCTTGAGTTCGTAGGCCCCGGGATCAAAAATCTCTCTATGGATTTCCGCCTCGGTATAGACGTAATGACTACTGAAACTACCTGCCTTTCCAGCATATGGGAGACGGACGACGCCACCCGCGAATACTTTAAAATACACGGGCGCGAGGGCGACTTTAAAGAACTTCACCCCGACGCCCTTGCCTACTACGACGGCGCTGTGACTATAGACCTGTCGCGCATAGAACCTATGATAGCCCTTCCGTTCCACCCGTCAAACGCCTACACTATACGCGAAGTCATAGACAACGCAAACGATATTCTGGGCGAGGTGCAGGAGTACGGCAACAAACTTAAGGGCAGCAATACTTTCCGCCTTACCGATAAAATTAAAGACGGCAAAATTTACGTGGACCAGGGAATTATCGCAGGCTGTGCAGGCGGTATGTACGAAAATATCGCCGAGGCGGCAGAAATATTAAAGGGCAAAAATTGCGGCAACGGCGAATTTGCTTTAAACGTATACCCCCAAAGCCAGCCCGTGTTCAAATGCCTTGTGGATAACGGCTATATATCCTCGCTTATGTCGGCGGGCGCTGTGGTAAAAACGGCGTTCTGCGGCCCTTGCTTCGGTGCTGGCGATACGCCTGCCAATAACGGGCTCTCTATCCGCCATACAACGCGTAACTTTGAAAACCGCGAAGGCAGCAAACTGGGCGAAGGGCAGCTTGCAGCGGTTGCCCTGATGGACGCACGTTCCATAGCTGCCACGGCGGCAAACGGAGGAGTGCTTACCCCCGCGACCGAAGCCGAATATACCAAAAAAGTTAAAAAGTACTACTTCGACAAAACCATATACGAAAACCGCGTGTATCGCGGCTGGGGCAACGCGCAGCCTGATGCCGAGCTTGTATACGGCAACAACATTGCTGACTGGCCCGAACAGATTGCCCTTGCAAACAGCGTGCTTATGAAGGCGGTATCCGTCCTTACCGATCCCGTGACGACTACCGACGAGCTTATCCCCTCGGGCGAAACGTCTTCTTACCGCTCCAACCCCATGAGGCTTGCCGAGTTCGCGCTGTCGCGCAAAGACCCCGCGTACGTGGGCAGGGCAAAGGCTGTAATGGCAGACGAAAAGACAAGGCGCGAAAGCGGCTCTATCCCTGCAAGCGTGTTAGAGGAGGCGGGCATAACCCCCGATAAGGATATTATGTACGGCAGTTTCGTGGCGGCGCGTAAGCCTGGCGACGGCTCTGCAAGGGAGCAGGCGGCGTCCTGCCAGCGTGTTCTGGGCGGCGTTGCCAACATTGCCGAAGAATACGCTACAAAGCGCTACCGCTCTAACCTGATAAACTGGGGCATGCTTCCCCTTTTATGCCGAAACTTCGACTTTAAGGTGGGCGACTACGTGTATATAGAAAATATAACGGGGCTCATAAAAGAGGGGGCAGAGGCTATCCCAGCCAAACATATTTCCGAAGGAAAGGTAAAAAACATAATGCTCAATCTCGGCTACCTCACGCCGGAAGAAAAGCAGATAATTTTATCAGGCTGCCTTATAAACTATAACCGTGGTAAAGCGGGATTATAAATAAAAAATGCTTGCGCTTAATGTGCAAGCATTTTTTTACCTTTAGTTGACGATGGTTTGCTGCCTGGGCGTTCTCTGTCTTTTGCCCTTGTTGCGCCTGCCGTCAGGTTTTTTCTGCGGCGTTTCCTCGGCTTTTTCTTCAGAGGTCTGTTCTTCAAAGGTTTTTTCGTCTGTGCTGCCTTCGGTAGTCATCTGGTCCTTTTTGTCGTTCTTGTTTATTCTGCCGTGAGGCATAACGTCGCCAGCGCCGTCTCTGGAATACCCGCCTGCGGGCATCTGCGGCATAAATTCATGCTGCATGCCCCCAAAGCTGTAAATTCTTCCCTCAGGTGGCATCGGCATGGGCATATGGCTTTCCGACATAGGCATATCGGGCGGCATAAAGCCGTAGCTGTCGTCTGCCCCGTCCTGTGCCTGTACCTGTTCCTCGGCCATTTTTCCCTGCTTGGCGGTGTTGTCGCCGCCGCCCGTCTGTCCGTTTGTGCATCCCGCAAAGCAGGCAACCGCCGTAGCTGCCGCCGCAGTAAGTAATAATAAAAATAACTTTTTCATGCAAACAGTATGCGGAATTTAATTCGCCTTATACATTTGCTTGCAAATTTTTTACCCGTATGGTAAAATATGTCTGCCTGAGTCGGAAGGGATTTCCTGACGGTAAAGGGGTAAATAAGTAAATAGCGTTCTCCTTGCCTTCCTCTTTTTTGGGGACGAGCTAACCTTCATAAACGTAATCCTTGCCTCCCATGTAAGGACGAGCCAATATTTCCCAAACAGTGTAGTACACTGTTTGGTTTGGCGAGATGAGCAAACGCATACGTAAAGCGTTTGCGGTGACCGAGACGGCGGGTAAATACCATACGCCGTTGAGACGGAATTAAAGGATGGTTTAGTCAACGAAGTTGACGGATGAGGGGATAATTCACCGCAGCAATTTACATAACAACCCTTTTGCCCGAATTTCAGGCAAGGGGTATTTTTTTATGTCCGAAAACAGAGTGGCTGTTATAAGCATAATAGTGGAAGACAGGTCGTCGGCGGCAAAGGTAAACGAGCTTTTGTCGGAGTTCGGCGACTACATAGTGGGCAGGATGGGCGTGCCATACAAAGCCCGAGGCATCTCCGTTCTGTGCGTTATAATAGACGCCCCGTCCGAAATATTAAATACTTTATCGGGCAAAATAGGTATGCTAAAAGGCGTTACCGCAAAAACGCTTACAAATAAAATATAGGAGAATACTATGAAAAAATTTTTAACGCTTCTTTTATGTATTGTCACGGCATTGTGTTTTGCAGTAGGTTTTTACGGCTGTTCAGACGGCGAAACTGAAAACACTGAAAGAAATTCTTACACAATGTATATGCCCGACGGTGCTCCCGCGCTTGCCGCCGCAATGCTTATGTCGCAAAATCCCGACCTCGGCGCAGACGTCACTTACACGGTGGTAGACAGCAAGGTAATTGCCACATGTGTCAACGGCGATTCGCCCAAGGCAGACGTGTGCATACTCCCCGTAAATGCTGCCGCTAAAGCTCTTGGCACGGGTACAACCTACCAGCTTTTAGGCACGGTAACCCACGGCAACCTCTACATTCTTTCCAAGGACGGCACGGAAATTACAACTTCTAACCTTTCTTCCCTTGTCGGCAAGACGGTGGGGGTAGTAAACCTTTCTAACGTCCCCGGGCTCACGTTAGAGGTTATTTTTAAAGATAACAATATTGACTATAATATAATAGGCAACGGCGGCTCTACGTCGTCCACGGCGGTAAACCTTGCCGATATCGATTCGGACAACGTTATGCAGGATATAAGCGGCCATATAAGCGATTACGATTACTTTGTAGTTCCCGAACCTGCCGCAACGCTGGTTTCCAATAAACTTTCATTAAGCAGGGTAGGCAACCTGCAAACGCTGTATGGCGGAGAAAACGGCTATCCCCAGGCGGTGGTAGTCGCTAAAAAGTCGGTAATAGAGAGCGACAGCGCGTTCATCACGGCGCTTACAACCCAGCTTTCCACAACGGCAGAGTGGGTTAAAACGGCAGAAGTTGACACAATAGTAAGCGCGATAAACGCCCACTACGACACTACGTCTTCCCTTTCCGCCAACAATTTAAGTTCGGCGGTAATAGCAAACTGCGCCATATATTTCACGTCTGCGGTGGATTGTAAAACGGAAATACAGAGCTTCCTTTCAAAGTATGCCCAGGTTGCGACCGACGGCGCTACTTACGAAACAGCCGACGCGTTCTACTACGGCTACAACGGGTAATTCACTACAAAAAAAATAAAACTGCAATAGCCTATTGTCATTGCGTGCGAGTGTAAGATCATTGCTCCATATTAAACGGCAGAAACTTATTTGTCATTGTGTGCGAGCGTAAGACACCCTGTCATTGCTCCATATTAAACGCCAGAAACTTATTTGTCATTGCGTGCGAGCATAAGCGACACTCTAAGCACCTTATTGTAAATGTTTCAGATGATAAGGCTTAGATGGGTCTCTACCCCGTGGCAATCCCGCGCGGACGCGCGACCAGCAGGCAGGACGGAAGAACAGTTATTTAAAAATAATAATATTTTTCTAATAAATTTGCACCTTGTTAACAAGGTCGAATGATGGTTGAAAGGCGTTTTTGCCTGGCTTTCCGCGAGCCGCAAATAAATTTGCTCTTAGCGTGCGAACGTTAGCGACACTCTGCGCACCTTATTATAAGAGGTTTCAGATAATAAGGCGCAGATAGCCTCACGTCGTGCCTTAGGCACTCCTCAGGATGACGAAGGGGGCTGTCGTTCCAGCTTAGGGGCGGCATATTACCATATGTCATTGCGAGGGGTCTCTACCCCGTGGCAATCCCGCGCGGACGCGCGACCAGCAGGCAGGACGGAAGAGCAGTTATTTAAAAATAATAACGTTTATTCATATAATATTTCAACCTTATAAACAAATATTATCAGGTACAAAATTGAAAAAGTTTTCAGATAGAGCCTTCAACTTAATATTTTCCGTTGCGGCGATAATAATTATGTGGCTCGCCTGGCTTATTGCCTACTATGTGCAGGGCAACGATTACGTAATACCTTCTGTGGGTGATTCGCTTTCGGCGCTGTGGCAGCTTTTAGGCGAGGGCGCTTTCTGGAAATCATTCGGCGGTACGCTCCTGCGCACGCTGGAGGCATTCGCGCTGTCTTTTGTACTCGCGGCGGTGTGCGCGGCGCTTTCGGCGCTTTCCAAAGCCTTTTCGCGTATTTTAAGCCCCATAGTCACGGCGCTGCGCACAGTGCCCACTATGGCTTTGATACTCATACTATTGCTGTGGACGTCCCGCACTCTTACACCTGTAATAGTCGGCTGTCTTGTAACATTCCCTATGGTATATGCCCAAATGAACGCGGCTTTCGGCGGCATAGATAAAAATCTTAAAGAGGTCGCAAAAGTATACAAATTTACCCCGTCGCAAAGGGTATTCAAAATGTATCTTCCGCTTATGCTGCCCAATATACTTTCCCAGTCGGGCGCAGCTTTTTCCTTAACGCTAAAAATTATAGTTTCGGCAGAGGTTATGTCGCGTACCCTTTCCAGCATAGGCGGTATGATGCAGGAAGCCCGCAGCTACCTTGAAATACCCGAGCTGTTTGCCCTTACAATAGTAACTGTAATTGCAGGGGCGCTTGCCGAATTTTTGTTGTCGCTCCCTGTCCGCCTTACCGACAGGTGGACAAAGGGCAAGGGGGTAGCCGTATGATTACCTTAAAAAACGTAACAAAAAAATACGGCGGCCTCACCGTGTACGATGGCTTTAATTTCGATATATGCGAGGGGCAAATAACCTGCATACTGGGTGAAAGCGGTAGCGGCAAAACCACCCTTTTGAATATGCTTGCAAACCTAACCCCGTACGAAGGTGAGATTACTAATAAAAGCTGTTCGTATATCTTCCAGAGTCCCAGGCTCTTGCCTAACCTTACCGTAAGGGGCAACCTTTCGCTTGTGTGCAAAGACAGGGCGGCGGTAGATGATATGATAGAAGCGGTTGGGCTCAAAGATAAAGCGGGCAGCTATCCCGTAACCCTTTCGGGCGGGCAGGCTCAGCGAGCCGCCATTGCGAGGGCGTTTTTGTACCCGTCGGAAGTTATTTTAATGGACGAGCCCTTTTCTTCCCTTGACTTAGCCCTTAAATTAAAAATGGCAGAGCTGTTTTTATCCCTGTGGAAAGGGCAGCGCCGCACGGCGGTATTCGTAACGCACGACGCCGACGAGGCGCTTATGCTTGCAAACCGCATAGCCGTGTTAAAGGGCGGTAAGGTAAAGGAGGAGTTTTTCCCCGAGGGCGAGCCCTGCGCAGACCTTTTTGCAAGGAGCGGGCAAAGGCAAAAACTGCTTGCCTGCCTTATGGATTAAAAATTTTATTAAAAACGGCGGAACTTCTTGTTTCCGCCGTTTGTGTTTTTAACACTTATAATCTTTTTTTATAAATTAAAATTTAAAAAACTTCCGTCAAACATTTTCCTTTATCGCGATACTGTGATATAATTGTAATAAACTTCTCACAAAAGACATTGCGGCGTCAGGCGGCAAAAAACGTAAAGCCGCTTTTAAAGGCAACTATAATAAAATAAATGTTTATAACGGCAATAACGGGCATAATAACCATAAGCATCATGTTTTTAAGCCGGTACTTCAAAATAAACATGCTTACGTAAATGCCCACAGCACCGCCCAGAAGGGCGCATAGTATAAGTTTGCCGTCGCCTGCGTTCATTTTTGACTGGTCGCCGCCCGCCTCGTCTTTCTGGGATTTTATAAGCAACACGGCATAAAAATTGACGGCGGCTATATATACGCCGAAGATTATATATAAAAGCAGCATACTTAAAGTATGCCGCAAAAAATCTTTCTTATTACAGGTGAAGTTTTATGTTAAAAGCAGCTATCGTAATGGGCTCTAAATCAGACTTTTCCGTGGTAAAACCCGCGGTAAAGGTGTTAAAAGATTTCAGCGTTGAGTGTGAAGTGCGCGTAATATCCGCCCACCGCACGCCCGAAGAAGCCCATGAGTTTGCTTCCCATGCTAAAGATAACGGCATAGAAGTTATAATCTGTGCCGCAGGCAAGGCCGCGCACCTCGGCGGGGTTATCGCGGCATATACCACGCTGCCCGTTATAGGCTTGCCCGTAAAAACCGATATGATGGGCGGGCTGGACAGCCTTCTTTCCATCGTGCAGATGCCCTCTGGCATACCTGTTGCCACGGTGGGGGTAAACGGCGGCGAAAACGCAGGGCTTCTCGCCCTTCAGATTTTAGGAATAAAATACCCCGAGATAGCCTGCAAACTTGCAGACTATAAATCGGCTATGCGTGCAAAGATCAACGCAGACGACGCGGCTTTGCAGGCAGAGCTTAAGGAAATTTAAAAATATGCCCGCAGTGTACTCTGCGGGTATTTAAGTTGAAATAAACCGCCCCAAGCGGCATTCAGATAAATTTTAAGGAGAAAGTTTTTTATGGAAAAGAAAGAACAGCTTTACGAAGGCAAAGCAAAAAAAGTTTACGCAACCGAAGATCCCGACTATGTAATAGTTTCGTATAAAGACGACGCCACGGCGTTTAACGGCGCTAAGCGCGGTACTATTGTCGGCAAGGGCGTGATAAACAACAAGATGAGCAACATGATGATGGCTATGCTGGAAAAGAAGGGTATACCCACGCACTTTGTACAGCAGCTTTCAGACAGGGACACCGTTGTTAAAAAGGTGCAGATAGTTCCCTTAGAGGTTATAATAAGGAACGTTGCCGCAGGCAGTTTCTCCAAACGCTACGGCGTAAAGGAAGGCACTAAACTTGCCATTCCCACCATAGAATTTTCTTATAAATGCGACGCACTGGACGATCCCCTTATTAATGATTACCACGCGCTTGCGTTAAACCTTGCCACCGAAGAAGAAATAGCAGAAATTAAAAGGCTGGCTTTCGCCGTAAACGACGCTTTAATAGCCTTCTTCAAAGAGTTAAACATAGACCTTGTAGACTTCAAGCTGGAGTTCGGCAGATTCCACGGCAAAATTGTGCTTGCCGACGAAATTTCCCCCGATACATGCCGCTTCTGGGAAGCAGGCACGTGGGATACCGAACACCACACTTCTTTAGATAAAGACAGATTCCGCCGCGACCTCGGCGGCGTGGAAGACGCTTACGCGGAAATTTTTAAGAGGATAGGCGGCTGACATTAGCCTGTATAAAAGCATTTATTTTTCGTGCGGCTGTACGCTGCAAGCAACCCGCCATACTTTTCAGGCGGCGTACGTTATAACGAAGCCCCCTCGGGGCAAATTACGGAGGATATATGTTCAGGTCGGATAAACTACCTTTCGACAGCATGCAAGAAGAATGCGGCGTTTTCGGCGTTTACTCTACGGAAAACCGAGACGTCGCCCACACGGTGTACTACGGGCTCTACGCCCTGCAGCACCGCGGGCAGGAGAGCGGCGGTATAGCCGTGTCCTTTGCCGATAAAATTTCTTACCACAAGGGAATGGGGCTTATTCCCGACATTTTTTCGGGCGGCGTTTTAGATACCCTGCCCGAAGGCGATATAGCTATCGGGCACGTAAGGTATTCCACAACGGGCGCGAGCCAGCTTTTAAACGCACAGCCCGTGGTTTTTACGGGTAAATGCGGCAAAATGGCGCTTGCCCACAACGGCAACCTAACCAATACAAAACAGCTCCGCGACGAACTGATAGCAGAAAACGCCGTTTTTCAGACTACCATAGATTCCGAAGTAATGGCTATAATGATAAACAGCCTGTCTGACGGAGATATTCTTACTGGCGTAAAGCGCGCGTGCCCCCGATTTAAGGGTGCGTACGCTTTAGTTATTATGACGACAGATAAGCTTATTGCCGTGCGCGACCCTTACGGCATACGCCCGCTTTGCGTAGGTATGGCAGATGACGACGTTATAGTGGCAAGCGAAACGTGCGCACTGGACGCGGTAAGCGCCAATTACCTACGCGACATCAAACCCGGGGAAATTCTCGTGGTAGACAGCAGCGGCATGCACTCGCATATGATGGACGACATCCCTAAGGAGAGCCGTACCTGCATATTCGAGTATGTTTATTTTGCCCGCCACGATTCCGTACTGGACGGCTGCAGCGTGTACGCGGCAAGGAAAGAGGCAGGCAGGCTGCTTGCAAAATACTATCCCGCCGATGCCGACCTTGTTTCGGGTGTACCCGATTCGGCTAACGTGGCGGCACGCGGCTTTGCCGAAGAGAGCGGAATACCTTTTGTAGAGGCTCTCGCCAAAAACAGGTACGTGGGCAGGACTTTTATCCAGCCCGACCAGCGCCAGCGCGAAAACAGTTTAAACGTAAAAATGAACGCCCTGCGTGCCAATATACGCGGCAAGCGCGTTATTATAATAGATGACTCCATAGTCCGCGGCACAACAATGCGCAAGATAATAAAGATGCTGCGCAACGCGGGCGCTACCGAAGTGCATATAAGAATATGTTCGCCTATAATAAAACATCCTTGCCATCTCGGCATAGATATACAAACATATTCCCAGCTTATAGGCGCGTATAAAAACGAAGAGCAGATTTGCCGCAGCCTTGGCGCGGATAGCGTAAGGTATCTTTCGGTAGAGCATCTTTTAGAAACCTGCAAAGCCTCTAACCTGTCCTTCTGCCTCGGCTGTTTCACGGGCGAGTATCCTTATCCCATGGATGATTACGAAACGGACAAATTTAAACTCGAATAAAAATAACGGAGAAAAACAAATGGCAATATCATATAAAGACAGCGGTGTAGACGTAGAAAGGGGATATCAGGCAGTCAAACTGATGAAAGAACACGTCCAGTCTACGTACAACCAGAACGTTTTAGGCGATATAGGTTCTTTCGGCGGTTTTTACGAACTCCCCAAAGATATAAAAAATCCCGTCCTTGTATCTGGTACAGACGGCGTGGGCACTAAACTTAAGTACGCTTTCATTGCCGACAAGCACGATACGATAGGCATAGACGCCGTGGCAATGTGCGTGAACGATATCGTTTGCCAGGGCGCTAAACCTCTCTTTTTCCTCGACTACTTTGCAACGGGCAGGCTTTCGCCTGAAACGGTAGCCACGGTAGTTTCAGGTGTGGCGGAAGGTTGCCGCCAGTCGGGCGCTGCCCTCATCGGCGGTGAAACGGCAGAAATGCCGGGGTTCTACAGCGACGGCGAATATGATATCGCAGGTTTCGCCGTAGGCGTAGTGGATAAAAAGAAGGTTATAAACGGCAGTAAAATCAAAAAGGGCGACGTGCTCATCGGCATTAAATCGAGCGGCATACACTCTAACGGTTACTCGCTTGTGCGTAAACTTTTCGGCGAGGATAAAGCTACCCTCGAAACATACGACGAACGCCTTGGCGCAAAGCCCATAGACGTGCTGTTGACGCCCACAAAAATTTACGTAAACTCCATACTATCCCTTATCGAAAAGGTAAAAGTTAAGGGCATAGCCCACATTACGGGCGGCGGCTTTATAGAAAATATCCCCCGCATTTTCCCTGAAGGCATCGGCTGCGAGATAGACATAACTTCTTACGAAGTGCCCACCGTTTTCAAGGTAATGCAGCAGATCGCAGGCATAGACGATTACCAGATTTACAACACCTTCAATATGGGTATCGGCATGGTAGTATGCGTTGCCCCTAAAGACGTGGAAGAAACTATCAGCCAGCTCACCTCGACGGGCGAAGAATGCTGCGTTATAGGTAAAACAATAAAGGGCAAGGGAGTGGTTTTAAAGAAAAAGAACGGCTTTGTCGCACCCCTTTACCCCGTAGAAAAGTAAAGACCGATTCACAAGGTAAATCCTATGAAAAGAATTGCGGTATTCGCTTCCGGCGGGGGCACAGACTTCCAGTCGGTAATAGATGCAAACCTAAAAGAAAATTTTTGCGAGATAGTCCTTCTTGTCGCATCAAAAAAAGGTATAGGCGCGATAGACAGGGCGGCACGCCACGGCATACCGTCAAGGGTGTTCGCCAAAGCAGATTATCCCGATTTAGAGGCGCTATATGCCGAACTTAACGACCTTTTGGTATCGTTAAAAGTTGACTATATCGTGCTCGCTGGCTGGCTTAAGATAATACCTGAAAGTTTTATCCGTAAGTTTGAAGACAGAATAATAAACATACACCCGTCGCTTATCCCCGCCTTTTGCGGCGGCGGATATTACGGGCTTAAAGTGCATAAAGCCGTCTTGGATTACGGCGCTAAAGTAAGCGGCTGTACAGTCCACTTTGTAAACGAAATTCCCGACGGCGGCGCAATAATCGCCCAACGTGCCGTAGAGGTAAAGGACGGCGACACGCCCGAATTGCTCCAGTCAAGAATTTTAGATGTCGAGCATCAGCTTTTGCCGTACTGCGTTAAAATGCTATGTACAGGCAGGGTAGAAAAAAACGGGCGAAGCGTGACAATAAAAGACTAATAGTTGCGGCATATATGCCGTCCAATTAAAAAATAAAAAGAGGTAACACTATGGAAATGAAAAAGAGAGCTCTTGTAAGCGTTTCTGACAAGGCAGGGGTTGTGGACTTCTGCAAAGGTCTGGTAGAAAACGGTTTTGAAATTATATCCACGGGCGGCACTGCCAAGGCATTGCAGAACGCGGGTATAAGCGTAATCGGCATATCCGAAATTACAGGCTTCCCCGAATGCCTTGACGGCAGGGTAAAAACCCTTCACCCCAACGTGCATGCAGGGCTTTTGGCAATGCGTTCCAATCCTGAACATATGAAGCAGCTCGAAGAGCTCAACATAAACACTATAGACATAGTGTGCGTAAACCTCTATCCTTTCAAGGCAACGTTAGAAAAAGGCGCTGACTTTGCCGAATGTATCGAAAATATCGATATAGGCGGCCCTACAATGATACGTGCTGCCGCAAAAAATTATCAGGATGTGGCGGTAATCGTCGATCCCGCCGACTATTCACTTGTCTTAAACGAACTTGCCGACGGCGGCGTAACGCTCGAGACTAAAAAATACCTGCAATATAAGGTGTTTGCCCACACGGCACAGTACGACAGCCTTATATCCAACTACCTTGCAGGCAAGCTGGGAATAACCTTCCCCGACACGGTAACATTTACTTACGACAAGGCGCAGGAGATGCGTTATGGTGAAAACCCCCAGCAGAGCGCTGTGTTCTATAAAGAGCCTTTTGCCCGCAAAGGCAGCCTTTCTTCGGCAAAACAGCTTTGGGGCAAGGAACTTTCTTACAACAATATAAACGACGCGAACGGCGCGTTAGAGCTTCTAAAGGAATTTGGCGATACTCCCGCCGTGGTTGCATGTAAGCATGCCAATCCCTGCGGCGTGGGTACGGGCGACAGCATACACGAGGCATATATGCGTGCCTACAATTCCGATCCCGTCTCTGTGTTCGGCGGAATACTTGCCATCAACGGCACTGTAGACGAGAGCACGGCGCAAGAGATCAACAAAATATTTATAGAGATAGTAATGGCCCCTGCCTACACCGACAAGGCGCTTGAAATTCTCGAACAGAAAAAGAATATCCGCCTCTTGCAGATAGACGATATCTCCGCCCGCCGCGACAAAGCAACTTTCGATATGAAAAAAGTATACGGCGGTCTGCTCGTACAGCAATATGACGAATGTCTTATAAAGGACGAGGATATGAGCCTGTTTTCAACAAAAGCTGAAGTTGAGGTTTCAACCCTTCCTTCAGGCAAGCAGAAGACAGTTTACGGTACGGGCGTTGTAACCGACCGTATGCCCACGGCGGAAGAAATAGATGCAATGATGTTTGCGTGGAAGGTGGTAAAACATACCAAGTCCAACGCCATAGTAATAGGTAAACCCGGCAGAACAACGGGCATAGGTATGGGCCAGACCAACCGCATATGGGCGGCGCAGCAGGCTATAGCCCATGCAGGGGATGAGGCAAAGGGCTCTGTAATGGCTTCCGACGCCTTCTTCCCTTTCCCCGACTGCGTTGAAGAATGCGTAAAGGCAGGCATAACGGCTATAATCCAGCCCGGCGGTTCTATCCGCGACAAGGAATCGGTAGAGCTGGCTAATGAGAGGGGGTTGGCGATGGTGTTTGTGGGCGAACGCCACTTCAAACATTAAAAATTCATATAAACGGCGCAATTCAGCGTCAAGCATCGTACCGCTTTGGTCGTGTACGTCTTTGTACACTCCCTGCAGTCGGTTCTTGCTTTCCTTGACTTGCTTGTTTCTCTGAATTTTTAGGGGCGGCTGCTTGCCCAAAAGACTGCTTGCCCAAAGACTGCCCTCCTTGTCTTGCTTGTTTCTCTGAATTTTTAGGGGCGACTGCTTGCCCAAAGACTGCTTTTTCCTTGCGTCCCCTGTAAGGGGAAGAGGGCCACGAAGTGGCGAAGGGGTTAATAGGAATTGAAGGTAGCGTTACCCCTCAATATATCCCCGAATTAACGCACAAAAAAAGGTGTAAAAATGAACGTACTTGTTATAGGTAACGGCGGACGTGAACACGCCATATTGCTTGCTTTAAAAAAGAGCAAGCGGGTAGAAAAACTTTATTGTATGAAGGGCAACGCCGGCACGGCGCAGATTGCTGAAAATGTGAACGTGGATTATATGGATATCCCCGCGGTTCTTGCCTTTGCCGAGGCTCACCCTGAAATAGACTACTATGTAGTAGCTCCCGACGATCCCTTAGCTATCGGGCTTGTAGACGCGTTGCTGGGCATAGGCAAACGTTGCTTCGGTCCTACGAAAGATGCCGCCATAATAGAGGCAAGCAAGGCTTTTTCTAAAGAGCTTATGCAAAAATACGGTATACCTACCGCCAAGTCCGCCATATTCTCCGACTACGACAAAGCTCTCTCTTACATAGAAGAACAGGGTGCGCCCATCGTTTTAAAGGCAGACGGTCTCGCTCTCGGCAAGGGCGTTTTAATCTGCAACACTATAGAAGATGCCCGTTCGGGTTTAAAGCAGATTATGCTCGACAAGGCATTTGGCTCGGCAGGTAACAAAATCGTAATAGAGGAATGTATGCAGGGGCTTAAGTATACCCCGGGTGAGGAAGTAAGCGTACTGTCTTTCACCGACGGCAAGACTATAGTTCCCATGATAACCTCTTGCGACCATAAACGTGCCAAAGACGGCGACAAGGGCTTGAATACAGGTGGCATGGGAACGTTTTCCCCCTGCCCGTTCTGGACAAAAGAGCTTGAAAATGAAGTAATGGAAAAGATAATGCTCCCCACCGTAAAGGCGATGAATGCCGAGGGCAGGACGTTTAAAGGTTGCCTTTACTTCGGGCTTATGCGTACCAAAGACGGAATGAAGGTGGTAGAGTACAATTCACGGTTCGGTGATCCTGAAACGCAGGTTGTGCTGCCCATGCTCAAAACTGATTTAATGGACATATTCGAGGCGGTAACCGACGGTACTCTCGATAAAATAAATATAGAGTGGGAAGACGGCGCGTGCGTGTGCGTTGTGCTTGCAAGCGGCGGCTATCCTGAAAAATACGCCAAGGGCAAGGAAATTACCATAGGCGATATAGGCGATGTGCAGCTTGTACACGCGGGCACTGCCATAAAAGACGGCAAACTTGTAACGTCGGGCGGCAGGGTTTTAGGCGTTGTCGCCAAAGGTAAAACGGTAGACGAGGCTCGCCAAAAGGCTTACAAAGCCGTGGATAACATAAACTGGGATGGTAAGCAGTACCGCACCGATATCGGCATCAAATACCGTTTGGGTTGATATTTACCGCGAAAACCGCACAAGCCTCCCCTGAGAGGGGAGGAATTAAAGGTAGGGTTAATCCGCGTGTTCCTTGTCTTACGCGTGACTATCAACCCAATGGCTGATATTCACTGCGTGAACCGCATTAAGGCTACCCCTGAGAGGAAGGTATGTCCCCTCTTGCGTCCCCTGTAAGGGGAAGAGGGCCACGAAGTGGCGAAGGGGTTAAAAAAGCATTACGCCGCCAATTACAATAACCAAAAAGAGAGAACAGATAAGTAAATTAACATTTAAGTATAAAGGCATTAATTATGATTTACAGAGTTTTTGTAGAAAAGAAGGACAATCTGCAGGCTAAAAAGGTTGCAGAGGAAGTGAGAAATCTTTTAAAGATAGAGGTAAAGGACGTACGCGTTCTCATCCGCTACGATGCCGAGGGAATGACCGAGGACGAGTTCGAAGCAGCTATCCCCGGCGTTTTCGCAGAGCCGCCCGTAGATAACGTTTACCGCGAGCAGGTTACTTTCGGCAGCGAATACAGCGTGTTTGCCATAGCTTACCTTACGGGCCAGTACGACCAGCGCGCCGACAGTGCCGCCCAGTGCGTACAGCTTTTAACCCGCAAGGAACGCCCTTTAATCAAATGCGCCACTGTTTACGCCGTAAGCGGTGCAAAAGGTGCAGACCTCGAAAAGATCAAACGCCATCTTATAAACCCCGTGGAGAGCGAAGAAGTATCACTGGATAAGCCTTTATCTTTGGCGCATGTCGCGGTAGACGCTCCCGACGTTCCCGTAATAGAGGGCTTCACCTCTTTCACCGACGGCGAGATAGCGGCGTACCACGCGAAAATGGGCTTTGCCATGTCGGTAGAAGACCTTGCCTTCGTGCGTTCTTACTTCGAAAAAGAGGGCAGAGATCCCACCGAAACCGAACTTAAAGTTATAGATACTTACTGGTCAGACCATTGCCGCCATACAACGTTTGCCACGGAAATTACCGACGTGGAAATTTCAAGCGGCAACCCCCACGTGCAAAAGGCGTACAACTTATATAACGACCTTTTTGCAGAGCTGTACAAAGACAGGAAAGATAAATACCCCTGCCTTATGGATATAGCTACCATAGCGGTAAAAAAGTTAAAGGAAGACGGGCTTTTAAATAACCTCGACGAATCGGACGAGATTAACGCCTGCTCCATAAAAATAAATGCCGAACTCGACGGCAAACCCACCGATTACACGGTAATGTTTAAAAACGAAACGCACAACCACCCTACCGAAATAGAACCTTTCGGCGGCGCGGCAACCTGCCTTGGCGGCGCTATCCGCGATCCCCTTTCGGGCAGAACTTACGTTTTGCAGTCTATGAGAATAACGGGCGCGGCAGACCCCACCGTGCCTTTGGATAAAACTATGAAGGGCAAACTTCCCCAGCGCGTAATAACCAGAACGGCGGCGGCAGGTTTCTCCTCTTACGGCAACCAGATAGGTCTTGCAACTGGGCAGGTAGACGAGGTTTACCACAGCGGCTATGTCGCTAAAAGGCTGGAAACTGGTTTTGTAGTGGGCGGCGCTCCCTCTGATATGATTTACCGCGAAAAGCCCGCCGAAGGCGACGTTATTATTTTGCTTGGCGGCGCAACGGGCAGGGACGGATGCGGCGGCGCAACTGGCTCTTCCAAGGCTCACGACGTAAAGTCGGTGCAGACCTGCGGGGCAGAGGTGCAAAAGGGCAACGCCCTTACCGAAAGAAAGCTGCAAAGGCTGTTCTTAAATAAAGAAGCCACCCGCAGAATTAAAAAATGTAACGACTTCGGCGCGGGCGGCGTTTCCGTAGCCATAGGCGAGCTTGCCGACGGGCTGGAAATCCAGCTCGACAAAGTGCCTAAAAAGTACGAGGGACTTTCGGGCACAGAACTTGCAATATCCGAATCGCAGGAAAGAATGGCGGTGGTAGTCGCCCAGAAGGACGTGCAGGCATTTATAGACCTCGCGGCGGAAGAAAACCTTGACGCTACCCCCGTGGCTGTGGTAACAAAAGACAGGCGCATGAAGATGTACCACCGCGGCAGGGCAATAGTGGATATTTCCCGCGACTTTTTAGATACCAACGGCGTAAAGCAACGCAACGCCGCCGCAATAAACGAAAACGTTACCGACTACTTTAAACCCGCAAAAAGCGACTTTGCAAAAGATTTTACAAATACGCTTTCCCGTTTAAACGTATGCTCCAAAAAGGGGCTTGCCGAAATGTTCGACTCTACTATCGGCGCAAAGTCCGTATATATGCCCTTCGGCGGCAAGTACCAGCTTACGCCCGTAACGGCAATGGCGGCAAAGATAGTGGGAGGGGAAACGGACGATTGCACTGTGTCTGCTTACGGCTATAACCCCGATCTTACGTCGTCTTCACCTTTCACGGGGGCTATATATTCCATAGTAACCTCTGTCGCGAAGGTAGTTGCCGCAGGCGCTGATATGAAGGATATCCGCCTTACTTTGCAGGAATTCTTTATGCGCCTTCGCGACGATAAAAAGCGCTGGGGCGTTCCCCTTTCGGCGCTCCTCGGCGCACTGTACGCGCAGATTAATTTAGGGCTTGGCGCTATCGGCGGCAAAGACTCTATGAGCGGCTCGTTCGAAGACGTAGATGTTCCGCCCACGCTTATATCTTTCGCGCTCGCGCCCGCAAAAGCCTCGTGCCTTATAACAAACGTAATAGCAAAAGAGGGGCAGAAACTTTACCTTCTCCCTATGCAGAAAGACGAAAATTATATACCCGATTTCGGCTACCTCAAAAAGTTGTACGCAGCCGTTCATTCGGGCATATGTGCGGGGCAAATTACTTTTACAACGGTAATAGAAAACGGCGGGGCGGCATCGGCTGTGGCAAAAAGCTGCTTCGGCAACGGCTTTGGCTTTGACTTTGCCTGCGGCGAAGACGAGATATTTGCCGAACGCTACGGCGATATAATAGTATCTGTAAGCGACGCATCCGCGCTGGACGGCGTTGAGAGCGTTTACTTAGGGCTATCAACAAACGGCGGCTTTACTTGCGGCGGCAAGACCGTTGAATATTCCGACGCTTTGGGCGCGTATACATCTAAACTCGACGGCGTGTTCCCCGCAACCGCACCCGCGCAGGGCGATATGCCCGACTGCGACTGCAATAAAACGGGCAGATACTCCTCGATAGGCATAAAAACGGCAAAGCCCCGCGTGTTCATTCCCGCTTTCCCCGGTACGAACTGCGAACTCGACACGGCTCGTAAATTCAAACTTGCAGGCGCTGAGACGGAAATTCTCGTAATACGCAACCGCACCGCGCAGGACATAGAAGACAGCGTGCAGGCTATCATAAAGGCGATAGACCGTGCTAATATTATAGCTTTCCCCGGCGGTTTCTCGGGCGGCGACGAGCCTGACGGCTCGGGCAAATTTATTGCCACAACCTTTAAAAACCCCGCCGTATCCGAGCGCATACAGGAACTTTTGCAAAACCGTGACGGGCTTATCCTCGGCATATGCAACGGCTTCCAGGCATTAATCAAACTCGGGCTCGTGCCTTACGGCAAGGTAAGTCCGCTTAAAGCAGGCTCGCCCACGCTTACCTACAACAATATATCGCGCCACGTCTCCACAATGGTAAACGTACGCGTTGCATCAACCATATCCCCCTGGCTTTCGGGCTGCAAGGTGGGCGACGTGTACGCCGTTCCCGTATCCCACGGCGAAGGCAAACTTATAGCCCCCGAGGCGGAACTTTCGCTTATGCTCAAAAACGGGCAGATAGCCACCCAGTACGTTGATTTAAGCGGCAAACCCACTATGCAAAGCCCTTACAATCCCAACGGCAGTATGTGGGCTATAGAGGGCATAACCTCGCCCGACGGCAGGATTTACGGCAAGATGGGGCATGCAGAGCGTACGGGCGAAAACCTTTACAAAAACTATTCCGCCAATTTTGATATGAAGATATTCGAAAGCGGCGTAAAATACTTCAGATAAGCCAAAAATTTAACCATTTAAACAACAAATTGTCATACATTCCTTTACAAACACAATATTTTGTGTTACAATATACAAAATAAAGTGCGTGCAGTCCAGACTGCCAAGGGTGTTATTGATGAGATGTTTATATTGCGGCTGTGAAGACAGCAAGGTAATAGACAGCCGTTCTGCCGACGAGGGCAGGACAATACGGCGCAGAAGGGAGTGCATAGGTTGCGGCAGGCGTTTTACTACCTACGAAACCATAGAAGAAACTCCCGTGCTTGTAATTAAATCAAACGGCAACCGCCAGCCTTACGACATACAAAAGATAAAAAACGTCGTTATAAAGGCTTGCGCCAAGCGCCCCGTGCCCATGGCAGAAATAGACGCCCTTGCCGAAAGGGTTACAAAACAGGTCTACAATTCGATGGAGCAGGAAATATCCTCTAAAGATATAGGCGAAATGGTAATGGCAGAGCTTAAATCTCTCGACGAGGTAGCTTATATCCGCTTTGCCAGTGTATACCGTTCGTTCAAGGATATATCCAGCTTTATGGAAGAACTGCAGAACATGATGAACAATAAGGACAAACCTAAGGAAGAATAATTTTAAACCACAGATTAACGCCGCCGAACAAGCGGCGTTAATTAAGTTAAAAGGTACGGTATGACTAAACAGGTAAATATAGGCGGCGTAAAAGTAGGCGGCGGCGCGAGCGTAAAGGTGCAGTCTATGTGTACGGCCAAAACGTCGGATATTCCCGCCGTAACAGCCCAGATAGCAGGGCTCGAAGGGGCAGGCTGCGAGATTATACGCGTCTCCGTTTTAGACGAAGAGGACGCCAGAGCCATTAAAACCATAAAAAACAGCATACACATTCCCATTGTCGCCGATATACATTTTTCAGCCCGTCTTGCTGTGGCGGCTATAGAAAACGGCTGTGACAAGGTAAGGATAAACCCTGGCAACATTGGCGGCGAGGATAATATAAAGCTGGTTGCCGACTGCATACGCGCCCACAATATCCCCGTAAGGGTGGGCAGCAACACGGGCAGCATAGAAAAGGGCTTTCTCGAAAAATACGGCAGAAGCGAAATGGCTCTGGTAGAAAGCGCCCTGCACAGCGCCTCTCTGTTAGAAAAATACGGCGTTACCGACATAGTGCTTTCGGTAAAGGCTTCGTCCGTTCCCTTAACTTATAAGGCTTACACGCTTTTGTCGTCGCGTACAGATTACCCCCTTCACATAGGCGTTACCGAGGCGGGCACGTACGACTATGCCGTGGTTAAATCCTCGGCGGCTCTCGGCGCTCTGCTTTTAAACGGCATAGGCGACACCATACGCGTATCTATAACGGGCGAGCCCGTCCGCGAGGTGTTCGCGGCAAGGCGGCTTTTGCGTTCGCTTGAGCTGGACAAAGACTACGTAAACGTTATATCCTGCCCTACCTGCGGCAGATGCCGCTGGAATTCGGCAGAGCTTGCCGAAAAGGTAAATGCCGCCGTGCAAAACAGCCGCAAGCGGCTTACCGTGGCTGTAATGGGCTGTGTGGTAAACGGCCCGGGGGAGGCGGCTGACGCCGATATAGGTATAGCGGGTGCGCAGGACTACTGCGTTATTTTCAAAAAAGGCAAGGTCGAGCGCCGCATACAGGCAGACCATGCCGAAGAAGAGTTTTTAAAGGAGATTTATTCGGTTTTAAATGACTGACGATATTCTGGCAGAAGTACGCTCTGCCTCTGATATGAAAAAAGCGATAATAGGCGGCATGTCGCTCGACACGTCAGCCCTTGCCGTAAATGTAAAAATAATAACCGACACCCCATACGTAAAATCCGATTACGACGCCGCTTTCGGCGTTTTACGCAAATACGTCCCGCAGGAATTTTCCCTCTCGGTAGAAATTTCTAAGGTTACCCCCGATTGCGCTATGGTAAAGCACAGAATATTTTCGCTTATGCAGGAAAAATTCCCCGCGCTGTCTGCCGTGATGACCGAAAGCGACGTGTCTGTGGAACAGTCGCCGCAGGGCTTCAACTTTAAAATAGCAACGGTGCGTTCCCCTAAAGAGGCGCAGGGCGCGGTGGAAGCGATAGAGAAAGAGCTTAAAAAACATTTTTGCGGCGAGTTTTACGGCAAAGCGGTAAAGGCGGATGTAGACCTTTCTTCGATAGAGGTTGAAGAACAGGTGGACGAACCCGAATACGTGTTCTTGCCCCGTACCTTTCCCGTAACAAATTTTTTGTCTATAGAATCGGTATATGCTCCCGAAAGGGCGGTATATATGGCGGATTTCGACTATATAAGCGAAAGCACGTTTGTATGCGGCGTAATAGTGGATAAAACCGAACGCACGTGCACAAGAAACAGCGGCGAAGAAAAAATATATTATATCTTCACATTGAGCGACGGTACGGGTACTATCCGCTTAAGATATTTTACCCGCAAAAAATCTTTGGAAAAGGTTATGGCGCTTGCCGTAGGCGAAAGCGTCGTCTGCGAATGTCGCTCGGAATTATACGAGGGCAACTTGAGTTACACGGCTATAAAGATAGACAGGGGCATGCAGCCCGAAAATTTTGTTCCCGAAAAAAGACCTGCAAAGCCCGTGCCCGCGAAATATAACTGTATAAAACCCCAGCCCTTTACCGACTACACCCAGTCCGATTTCTTTACCGACGACACCCTGCCCGAGTGCCTTAAAAACGATATATTCGTGGTATTCGACCTTGAAACAACGGGCTTGCAGTCTTCGCCTGTCGGCGGCGGTATGGACGGGATAATAGAGATAGGGGCTTTCAAGATTATAAACGGCAACATTGCCGAAAAGTTTTCCACGTTTGTAAACCCCTTGCGCAACGGTTCGCTCCCCAAAAAGATAACCGAACTTACGGGCATTACCGACGAACAGGTTAATTCCGCCCCCTCGTATAAAGAGGTGCTGCCCGACTTTGTTAAATTTTGCGACGGCGCAACCCTCGTGGGGCACAACGTGGCGGCGTTCGATTTCCGCTTTGTGGACTATTATTCCAAGTCGCTCGGGTACGAGATAGAGCGTAAATTAATAGATACCTTAACGTTTTCGCAGCGTACGCTGCA
This sequence comes from Clostridia bacterium, assembly GCA_021199295.1. Lineage (GTDB taxonomy): Bacteria > Bacillota > Clostridia > Christensenellales > Borkfalkiaceae > Coproplasma. The sequence goes on along the minus strand of JAJQII010000065.1, from coordinate 8,984 downwards.
CCTTGCAAATTATAAATTAAACACTGTGGCAGACCATTTCGGCATAACGTTCAATCACCACAGGGCTGAAGACGACGCGCTGGCTACCGCCAAGATATTTATCGAGCTGGTTAAAATAAAAAAATCTTTGCCAGACCTCTCATAAATGTTGCAAAATTATAATTAGCGTGGTATAATATAAAAGACTTGATAGTGTAGTGTTGGATGATTGAGTGCCTTGCGGCACTCAATCGTCATATAACGGGATTTTGAAACCCTTTGTACATTGTATATCTTACCCTTGCCGCCCCTGTAAGGACGAGCAAATATTCCCCAAACAGTGTAGTACACTGTTTGGATTGGCGAGAAGAACAAACGCATATGGTTAAGCGTTTGGGGGTGACCGAAACGGCGGGTAAAAACCTAACCGCCGTTGAGACGGAATTGAAGGAGGGGTTTTCAGATAATAACTGCCCAAATGAAGTGTAAGACTACAATAACACTGCTCACTACTATATAACAAACCGTCGGGGTTAAATTATGGATATAAAACCTATGGAAGAAATCCGCAAGTTCTTCGAAGAATACGCAACGCCTATGGGCATAGAAATCGTAGACGTGGAGTTTAACCAAAAGAATGCTTCGCTCACCGTTTTTATCGAAACGGAGGGCGGCGTAGACCTTGACACCTGCGAAAAATACCATAACGCCATATTAGATCCTATAGACGATCTCGATCCCACCTACGGCGCTCCGTACACGTTAAACGTGTCCAGCCCCGGGCTCGACCGTCCCTTTAAAACGGCACGCGACTTCGAACGCAATATCGGCGAAGAGGTAGAGGTAAAACTTTACGCACCCTTAAAGGGCAAAAAATTTATCGAAGGTACGCTTGCCGCGTTCGACGAAAATTCGGTTACGATAGAAACTGCAAAAGACGGGCAGTTAAAAATCAATCGCACAAAAATAGCAAAAATAAGCAAAGCCATTATATTTGAATAAACGGCTGCTACAAAATAAAACAAATTACTCAATAACATCACAGGAGAATTGGCAATGATTAACAAGGATTTTTTCTTGGCTCTGGACGAACTTGAAAAAACGAAGGGAATCCCCCGCGAAGTTTTTATGGAAGCATTGGAAAATGCTCTCGTTTCGGCTTGTAAAAAACAGTACGCGGGCGCTGTCGGCGAAGTGGAACTTAAATTCAACGAAGAAAAAGGCTCTATAGAATTTTTCACGGTAAAGACAGTGGCAGAGGAAGTAGTAGACCGCGAAAAGGAAATATCTTTGGAAGAGGCGCAGCAGATAAAAAAGAGCGCGAAGGTGGGCGACAGGCTTACGGAAAAACTTGTGCCTAAAGATTTCTCGCGTATAGCGGCGCAGACGGCTAAGCAGGTAATAATGCAAAAGCTGCGCGAAACCGAACGCGACGCCGCCATGAACGAATTTGCCGACAAAGAGGGTACGCTGATGGTGGGCGTTATCCGCAAAAAGGACGCCAAAAACGTTTATATAGACCTTGGCAACGGGCAGATAGAGGGCATAATGATGCCGTCTGACCAGGTTTACGGCGAAACTTATAACGTAAACGACAGAATAAAAGTATACGTCAAAAAGGTTAAAAACGGTTATAACGGGGCACACGTCCTTGTAAGCCGTTCGTCGCCCGGTCTTATACGCAAACTGTTCGAAGATGAAGTGCCTGAAATTAAGCAGGGCACTGTGGTTATTAAAGAAATAAGCCGTGAAGCGGGCGCTCGCTCTAAAATGGCTATTTATTCTGAAGATCCCCGCATAGATCCCATAGGCGCGTGCGTGGGCAACAAAGGCTCTCGCGTAAACGCGGTTGTATCCGAGCTCAACGGCGAAAAGGTGGATATTATCCCCTGGAGCGAAAATCCCCTTGAATTTATCGCCAAGGCGCTCTCTCCCGCAAAGGTAATTTCAGTTACCCAGCTCGACGGCGAAAAGACGGCTATGGCTGTCGTTCCCGACGATAAACTTTCGCTTGCAATAGGCAAAGACGGCCAGAACGCCCGCCTTGCGGTAAGGCTTACCGGCTGGAAGATAGACGTAAAGAGCCTTTCAGCGGCAACAAAACTCGGCTTAGTTCCCACCGAGGCAGAAATAGCGGATAGCTCTCCCGAAGAAACGCAAGAAGGGGAAGCGGCTGAAACCGAAGCAGGGGAAGAACAGCAATAATGCCTAAGCAAAAAAAGATACCTTTAAGGCAATGTATAGCCTGCCGTGAACTTAAGGAAAAGCGCGATATGCTGCGAATAGTTAAAAACGCGCGGGGCGAAATTTTTCTTGACTTTTCGTCCAAGGCGGCAGGCAGGGGAGCGTATATCTGCAATAACCCCGATTGCGTAAAAAAACTTGTAAAACATAAACTTATCAACAAAGTATTTTCCTGCGAAGTTCCCGCGGAAGTTTACTCCCGCATAGAGGAGGAGTACTTTGGAAAACAAAGCTAAAGCGCTTACATTTATAGGCTTCTGCGTGCGGGCCCGTAAAATAACAATGGGCACTGGCGCGGTGGACTGCCTGAAAAAAGGCGTATATTTAATTCTTGTTTGCGGGACGGCTTCAGATAACTGTATGTCCCTCGCAAAAAAATTTGCAAGAAGGCACGGCTGCCCGCTTATGCTTTGTAAAAACGGGCTGGATGCCGCCGTGCATAAAGACGGCGTAAAAATAGCCGCCGTACGCGACGAAAATCTTGCCGCGGCAATTTGTTCAAACGCAGACGAAAACTTTCAATTAATCCCGGAGGCATAAAATTCATTTATGGCACAAAAATACGAAAACGCGGAAAATATCGGCAAATTGATATCTGAAGACAAGATAACCGACCTTTCTAAAAAGGTAGGCTCTACAGAGCGCAAACTTTCCGATATTATAAAAAAGCTGACAGAAATGGAGAGCGCGGCGCAAGCAGCTAAAAAGGCACAGCGTGCCGCCGAAGCGGCAGAGGCTGAAAAACGGCAGGCAGAACCTGTTCAGGCAGAAACCGCTATGCCCGCCCCTGAAGCTAAAGAGCCCCCGAAAGCAGAGGAAAAGCCTGCGGTAAAGGAAGAAAAACCCGCCGAAAAAGTTGCCGTGCAGGCAGCCGAAAAGCCTGAAAAGCCGTCGGCGGCAGAAAAACCTGCCAAAGAAAAGCCTGCCGAAAGTAAGAAACCCGCGGAAAGCGCCAAGCCTGCGGCGGAAAAACCCGCAGAAAAACCCACGGCAAAACCTGCCGTAAAGCCCGCCGAAGCACCCAAGGCGGAAAAAGCGCCGGCAGTAAAGGAAGCAAAGCCTGCCGAAGCGCCTAAATCCACATTCAAATCGCCCGTATTAAGGCACATAGATCCGCCCGTACGCCCCGCGCCCTCAAAGCAAGGCGGAGCAAAGCAAGGCCGCCCCGATAACAAGACGTTTGTCAATAAAGACAGCCGTCCTCCCCGCGGCGACAGACCTGCACGCGCAGGCACTGGTACTTCCTCGCCCCGCCCCGCGCAAGGCGGAAGGCCTTCCCTTCGCCCTGCCCCCGCACCTGCGGCAGTACCGGCAAAGAATAAAAATTTCGGGCCTGATAAAAAGAAAGGCACGTTTGAGCGCACTTATATAGAAAAAGAAAAGCGCCCTATGAATAAGCGTTCGCTGCAAAAACAGCAGGGCGCAAGCGTTTCCGATTTCGACGACGACAGGAACGTTTACCGCAAACAGCGTAAAAAGAGTGTTGCCAAGCAGACAACGCAGTTTATAAAAATAGAACACGCCGTGGTAACTTCCGACAATATTCCCATAAAAGTATTGTCCGAAAAGTTAGGCATATCTGCGGTTGAAATTACAAAACGCCTGTTCAAAGACGGCATAGCTACCACTGTAAACGGCTCTATTGATTACGAAACGGCGTTTATGATAGCCGCCGATCTCGGCATAGAGCTTGAATACAAGCCCGAAAAGACGGCTGAAGAAATTTTAAGCGAAAAACAGGCAGACACTGTGGAAGAGATAGAAAGTTTAGTGCCTCGCGCCCCCGTCGTTACCGTTATGGGGCACGTAGACCACGGCAAGACTTCCCTTCTCGATTATATCCGCAAATCCAATGTAACCGAAGGCGAGGCAGGCGGCATTACCCAGCACATAGGCGCTTACTCTGTTGCGGTGGGCGATAAAAAGATAACCTTCCTCGATACCCCGGGGCACGAAGCGTTCACGGCTATGCGTGCACGCGGAGCGCAGGTTACCGATATAGTAATACTCGTAGTCGCCGCCGACGACGGCATAATGCCACAGACGGTAGAGGCTATAAACCACGCCAAAGCGGCTAACGTATCTATAATAGTTGCCGTGAACAAAATGGATAAAGTGGGCGCGGATATCAACAAAGTAAAGCAGGATTTAACAAACTACGGCCTTGTTCCCGAAGAATGGGGCGGCGATACCATTGTTTGCCCCGTATCCGCAAAGACGGGCGAGGGTGTAGACGCGCTTTTGGAAAATGTCCTTCTCGTAGCCGAAATGAAGGAGTTGCTTGCCAACCCTGAGAGGGAGGCGAGAGGCGCTATAATAGAGGCTAAGCTCGACAAGGGTATGGGCCCTATGGCAAGCGTGCTTGTGCAAAACGGTACGCTCCACACGGGCGACAATATAATTTCAGGCACTATCACGGGCAGAGTTCGCGCTATGATAGACGACAAGGGCAAACAGGTTAAGTCTGCAGGTCCTTCCACGGCTGTTTCCGTACTCGGCTTTGAAGAAGTTCCCAACGCCGGCGACAGTATATTCGCTGTTTCGCAGGAGCTTATGAAGCAGGTTACCGAAGAGCGCAAGCGTAAAGAGAGCGAGGCTAAGGCGGCGCAGACTTCCAAAATATCGCTCGACGACGTGTTCGGCAAGATTGCCGAAGGCAATATGAAGACGTTGAACCTTATAATAAAGGGTGACGTTCAAGGTTCGGTAGAGGCTGTAAAGCAGTCGGTTGTAAAACTCTCTAACGAGGAAGTAACGGTAAAGGTTATCCACAGCGGCGCTGGCGCGGTAACCGAAACCGACGTAATGCTTGCCGATTCTTCCAACGCGATAATTCTCGCCTTTAACGTCCGCCCCGACAGCAAGGCGAAAGCTCTTGCCGAACGCAGTAAGGTAGACGTAAGAACATACCGCATTATATATGATTTGCTCGACGATATGCAGGCTGCGTTAAAGGGTATGCTTGCACCCAAATTCCAGGAAATTTACGTCGGCAAATGCGAAGTCCGCCAGACTTTCAAAATTACGGGCGTCGGCAATATTGCAGGCTGCTATGTAACCGAAGGCAAGATAGTACGCGGCGGCAAGCTGCGCATCTACCGCGAAAATATTCTCATTGTAGAGGGCAACGTTCAGCAGTTAAAGCGCTTTAAAGACGACGTAAAGGAAGTAAACTACGGCTTTGAATGCGGCTGCGCGATAGAAGGCTTCAACGACATCAAGATCGGCGATATTATTGAGTGTTATCTGATACAACAGATAACAGCCTAAAAACGGTTTAACATTTTTCGGCTTTGATAAACTTCGCAATACTTTGTCGGGCTTGCGTTTTGGCTTGGTCGTGTACGTCTTTGTACACTTCCTGCGGCAAATACGCGCCCTCCTTGTCTTGCTTGTTTCTGAAAGCCGAAGTGCGGTAGTAATTATCGCGACTGTTAAACCTAACAAGGTGAGAATTTATATACTAAAAAATGGAGGTAAAAATGAAAGGACAGCGCGGTGCAAGGCTCGCAAGCGAATTTCAAAAAGAAATAACATCGATAATATCCCGCGACTTAAGGAATAAATATCCTTCTATTTCGGCTATTATCTCCGTTACGGGCGCAGACGTTGCGCCGGATTTAAAAACGGCAAAAATATACTTAAGCATTTTCGATACAGACGAGCAAAAAAGACAGCAGTCTTTCGAAATAATAAAGGAAAATTCAGGTTTTATCCGCCACGAACTTTCCTCAAGAATGACTATCAGGACTGTTCCCGTGCTTACGTTTATATTTGACGTAAGTGCCGAATACGGCTCTCATATAGACGATATATTAAAGAATTTATAAAAGGGGATTTTATGGCAGATAAATCGGTAGAAGAAGTAGCCGAGCAACTAAAAAAATCGACCACGGCGGCAATATTTTGCCATATCCGCCCTGACGGCGACGCGCTGGGCAGCGGTATGGCGCTTTGTCTTGCAATGCGGGCGGCTGGCAAGACAGCATATCTTGTGTGCGAAGAAAAAATACCCGAAAAATTTAACTTTCTCCCCGCCCTTTCGCAAGTGGCTACGGGCATGCCCGACGCAGATTTCGATATTCTGATTTCCGTGGACTGTGCCGACGAGTCGCGTTTAGGCGCATTCGCTGCGGAATATACCCGTTTTAAAGGGGTTACGGTAAATATAGACCACCACATTTCGAACACCTATTACGGTATGTACAACTGCGTAAAGGAATGTACTGCAACGTGCGAGCTTTTGCCCCGCATACTCGATGCCGCAGGGTTTAAAATTACCAAAGAGATTGCAGACCTTTTAATGGTAGGGCTTGTTACCGACAGCGGCTGTTTCGCCCATAAAGACGTAACTGAAAACACTTTCCTTGCCGCGGCAAGGCTGGTAAAAGAGGGCGCAGACGTTAATACTATAAACTACAACATGTTCGACCACCAGAAAAAATGCCGTGCCCTTTTGTATGCACGCGCCATGCGCAGCATACGCTTTGCCTTATCAGACGCGCTTGCTATAATATGCGTTACGTGCGAAGATTTCGCCCAGACGGGCGCAGAGCAGAGCATGACCGAAGGCTTTGTAGACTTCCCTATGTCTATAGACGGGGTAGAAGTCGCGGCGGCTTTAATGGAAGTCCGCCACGGTCAGTTTAAAATATCGCTGCGCAGCAAGGGCAAGGTAAACGTAAACGCCGTTGCCGCCACGTTCGGCGGGGGCGGGCATATACTCGCCAGCGGCTGTATGATTTTCGGCGAATACGAAGAAGTTGTAGAACGCCTTACTTACGCCGTTTACCAGCATTATGAGTAATTCGTTAAGGCATATTACGGGGTTTATTAACGTAAATAAAGAAGTCGGCGCAAGCTCTGCGCAAGAGGTTTCAAGGGTAAAAAAACTTGCCGGCATGCCCTGCGGGCATATGGGCACGCTCGATCCCATGGCAAGCGGCGTGCTTCCCGTGGCGACGGGCAACGCGGCAAGGCTGTTTGACTATCTTCTATCCAAGCGTAAAACTTACGTTGCCGACTTTACTTTCGGCATAAGTTCTGACACGCTCGATATAACGGGCAACGTTATAAAAGATTGCGGCAGAATTCCCTCGCAGGGCGAAATAGAGGATATAATTCCGAAGTTTGTAGGCGAGATAATGCAAGTGCCGCCCCTGTACAGCGCCAAGAATATTAAAGGAAAACGGGGTTACCAGCTCGCTCGCGAGGGGCAGAATATAGAGTTGCCGCCCAAAAAGGTAACCATATATAATATAACCATTAAAGAAACGGTTTCTGCAGGCGTTTTCCGCCTGGAAATAGAATGCGGCGGCGGCACGTATATCCGTTCGCTCGCCCGCGATATTGCAGGTGAATTAGGCACTTGCGCCGCTATGAGTGCCCTTGTAAGGACAAAGAGCGGCATGTTCACTCTTGAAAATTCCGTCCGCACGCGTGATTTAAACGCAGATAATTTTGAAAGTTATCTTATCCCTGCGGATATGGTTGTAGACTTCCCTTCGGTGCATCTTACAGCCGTGGAAGATAAAAAAATAACAAACGGCGTGCCCGTGCAAAAAGGGCTTGCCTGCGGAGATTATAAAATATATCTTGCAGACGGTTCTTTTTACGGCATTGGCTCGTCCGACGGTATAAATTTTAAAACGAGGACAAAGTTATGCTGACTATCGTAAACTACAAAAAGGACGAATATAATTTTCCCGCCCTTTTGGTACTGGGATGCTTCGACGCTATACATATCGGGCATGCCGAACTTTTAAAGAAAGCTAAACTTCAGGCTAAAATAAACGGCCTGGATTTGGGCGTTATGATGTTCAACACGGGCAAGGGGGGCAGCCAGCTTTATACTTTCGAAGAAAGATGCTCGTTCCTTGAAAAGTACAACGTAAAGTTTGTGTTAAACATAGATTTTACAGAAGAATTTAAAAAGACCTCAGCGGCAGATTTCCTTTCCACGGTAGAAAGTTTTATCAATGTAAAGGGATATATGAGCGGCAAAGATTTCCGCTTTGGCGCAGGTGCAAAGGGCAAGTCCGCAACGCTTAAAAAGTATGCCGAAGACGAAGATAACGGCATATGGTATATGCCTGTAAAAGACGTTCTTTCCCAGGGTGAAAAGGTAAGCACCACGCTTATTAAAAGTTGTCTGGAACAGGGCAGCATATCGCGTGCCAACGAACTTCTGGGCAGGAATTTTTCCGTAACAGGCACTGTCTGCGACGGAAGCGAACGCGGCACAGCTATGGGTATACCTACGGCTAATATGCAGTATCCTGAAAATAAAGCCCACATAAAGCAGGGCGTCTACGGCGTAGAGGTGCAATTCGAAGGCAATACCTATAAGGGCGTTGCAAACTTCGGCTCTCGCCCTACATTCGGTGAAGACGCTCCCGTGCTCGAAACTTACATTTTAGACTATGACGGCGATTTATACGGCAAGGAAGTTACCATCTCGTTTATAAACTATATCCGCGGTATACGCAAATTTGTCGATGCCGACGCGCTTTGCGCACAGATAAAAGAAGATTTAACCCACATAGGCGAACCCGACAGCAGTGCTGAGGACGAGCCTTTGGATATGGCAGAAGTAACTGAATTGAAAGCAGCTCCCGAAATAACCGAGGCAGCAGATGTCGTTCCCGAGCAGCCGATTGTTGAAGTTGCTGAAGAAGTAACGGACGTAGCAGAAGAACCCACTGAACCCGAAGTAACCGAGGAAGTAACTGAAGTAACAGAAGAACCCACCGAACCCGAAG
>JAJQII010000060.1 GCA_021199295.1 Clostridia bacterium | reverse complement strand
CTTCCATTCCGCAGGGCAACGTTTTTATTACGCCTATGGAAGAAGTCATGCCCCAGGCGATGCTCACTTATGCAGAGTTCGTAATATTAGACAGGGCTTTGCCCAGGGTGGAAGACGGGCTTAAACCCGTCCAGCGCCGCATACTCTACACTATGATGGGGATGGGGCTCACACCTGACAAACCGCATAAAAAATCTGCGAGGATTGTGGGCGACTGCATGGGCAAGTATCACCCCCACGGCGACAGTTCGGTGTACGACGCAATGGTGCGTATGGCACAGGACTTCAATATGCGCATGACGCTTGTAAACGGGCACGGTAACTTCGGTTCGGTAGACGGCGATCCTGCCGCCGCGATGAGGTACACAGAGGCCCGCTTAGAGCCGCTCGCGTTAGAGCTTTTAAAGGACCTCGACAAAGAGACAGTACCTTTTTCGTTCAACTTCGACGATAGCCTGTTAGAGCCTGACATTCTGCCGGGGCGCTTCCCCAACCTGCTTGTAAACGGGTCTAACGGTATAGCCGTGGGGCTTGCTACAAACATACCCACGCATAACCTTGGCGAAGTGATAGACGGCGTGTGCGCGTATATAGATAACCCCCGCATATCCCTTAAGGAAATGATGAAAATAATCCCCGGGCCCGACTTTTCCACAGGCGGCTATATCATAGCCAACGAGCTTGTGCAGGCATACGAAACGGGCAGGGGTAAAATTACTTTGCGTGCCAAGTATTCGGTAGAAACAGGGCCTATGGGCAAGAAGATGATAGTAATCACAGAACTCCCCTACCAGACCAACAAAGCCGAGCTTCTGCGCAAGATAATGCTGCTGAAAGAGGATAAAAAGGAACTTCTGTCGGGCATTACCGACATTGTGGACGAGTCCGACCGTACGGGTATGCGCGCCGTGATATATTGCCGCAGGGACGCGAATGTAGACAATATAATAGCCGCCCTTTTAAAGTATACCGACCTTGAATGTACCTTCGGCATAAATATGGTTGCCATAGCGGGCGGCAAGCCCCAGCAGCTCGGGCTTTTGGATATAATAAAATATTATGTTAATTACCAGCGGCTTATTGTTTTGCGCAGGGCTAAGTTTGAACTTAAAGAAGCCCTCGCCCGCAAGCATATCCTTGAAGGACTGATTATAGGCGTACACAATATAGACGAAGTGGTAAAAATAATCAAAACTTCAGAAAATACTCCTGCCGCACGCAAAAGGTTAATGGAGCGCTTCGGGCTTTCTGAGCGCCAGGCGCAGGCAATACTCGATTTACGCCTTGCCCGCCTTGCCAAGTTAGAGGTATCCAAGCTCGAGGAAGAGCTTGCCGAACTCAACAAGAAGATAGATTATCTCAATTCCATTATAGCCGACAAAAAGATGCAGTGGGATATCGTCAAGTCGGAAATAAAGGAGATTAAAAAGAAATATAAGTGCGAGCGCCGCACGCAGATAGTATACAATACTGAAAAAATATCTGTAAAGCGCGACGACGTAAAGCGTGCCGTTACCGAATGGGCGGTATCGCTTACGGCTGGCGGCACTGTCAGGTTTACCGAAAAGCCCGACTTCGTATCCCGCTTCAAACGCCCGTTGAGCGCTTCCGCGCCCCTTACGGCAATGCACACGCAGGCGGTGTTTGTAAAGTCAGACGCAACGCTGGTATGCTTTACCGATCTGGGCAACTGCCTGTATATCAACCTTGAAAATATAGATATAACCACGCCTAAACTTTCGGGCTTTAAACTCAGGGATATATGCCCCGACGCACTGCCGCACGAGATGCCTGTAAAAATCTTTACGCAGGAAGAACGCAGGGGAGACCTTATATTCTTTACGCAGGGCGGTGCTGTAAAACGCTCGTCGTGGGAGGAATACACCCTTAATAAGAGCTATTACCAGGCTATCAAACTTAAAGAGGGCGACAAGGTTATAAACGTGGAAAATTACGACGAAGACGAGTTCTCCACAATGTTCTTTGTAGCTGAAAGCGGTATGTGCCTCAACGCCGTAAAAGACGACGTGCCCGTACACGGCAGGATTGCCGCAGGCGTACGCGGCATGAACATAGGCGACAAAGATCGTGTGCTGTTTGCCTCGCAGATAAACGGCGAGGGCGAAATTATAACAATTTCCGCTTCAGGTTCGTTCAAGCGCGTTATATCCTCGCTTATAGATCCTATCGGCAGGGCGAGAAAGGGCGTTATGATTGCCGACGTAAAGGACTGCGGCAGGCTTATTTTCGCCGATTACGTTACCATACCGTACACGCTTGCTGTAATTAACGAAGATAAATCGGTGGCAGAGGTAAGTACCGAGGATATCTCGATAGAAAACAGAATTTCCAAGGGCAAAAAGTTAAAGCGTACGCCGCCCCTTGCACCCGTAAAAGTATTTGCGTTAAAGCAAAAGAGCGACGGCGGCGGAAACGGCGGAGGCATCCAGTTAAGGTTTTAAATGATTATTTAAACGGGCGGGTTTCCCGCCCGTTTTGCCGTGTAACGATATTTTTCTTTTTTTAAGATGAAGGCTTACAAGCGGTGGTATGATAGCTGAAAGTTGTCTGGCTTAGATTGCCGCGCTTCGCTCGCAATGACAAGAGAGATGCATTGTGCACAATTAGGGGTGTCGCATAGCCATTACCTGTCATTGCGAGTTGTAAATATTAGCAAAAAAGCTGCAAATTAAGAAAAATAACTTGCAAAAACGGCAAAAAATTGAAAAATTTGCGTTCTTTTTTGGCAAAATCGGCAACGATTTTCGCTTTTTTGTCTGTTGTGCGGCAAGTTTTATAACTTTTTTATTCCAAATTTATACCACACAAAAATAGCCTGCGGGTTCATCCGCAGGCTATTTTGGCATCCATAAAGGCTAAAATTATTCAGTTATGTTGTCTAATGCGCTTAAAGCGTTATCTTTGGTATCTGGTATAAAGTGGCTGTAAACCTGTAATGTAACAACGGAATCGCTATGCCCCATATATTTGCTTACTGTCTGCAAGGGTACATTCTGCGAAAGAAGCAAACTGCAATAAGTATGTCTTAATCCGTGTGCGGTAACTTTCTTTGTCCCAAATATCGTTTCAAATTTTTTAAGCCAATTCTTGATTATGCCGTAACTTGCAGGCAAGCGGTAATCATTTACGACAATATAATATTTGTCAAGTTTATCGTCAAAATGCTCGTCCGCTTCTCTGAACCAATCCATATACTTCTTTAAGTCGGCTATTAAACTTGCCGCTAAAGGTATATCTCTTACAGACGTTTTAGTTTTAGGGTTTTTTTCGTAATGCCCCAATTCTCTGTCGTACATTCGGCTACGTCTTATATGAACCACTTTGCGATCAAAGTCAATATCGGACCATTTTACGCCCATCATTTCGGCACGTCTGACACCAGTAAGCAACATGAATTTTATAACGATAGCCTTACGAAAATCTTTTTTGTCAACACTGTCAAGATTATGTATAAAATCTTTGGTTTCCTGTATAGAAAAAACTTCCTTTTCCTGCACAGGCCGCAAGCACATATTAGAAGAGCCAACCTTTGTAGCGGACACGGGGTTTTTGATTATCCATTCAAATCTTACGGCTTCATTGAATAAAGTCCTTAAAATTCTCCTGTATCCTTTTATAGAATATACAGCATAGCCCTTTTCTTCTGGTAAGCATACAAAGTACGCATCAAAAGGTAAGTTGCAGTGTTTGCACAGCCTTTCCGCATATTCCTTGCTTATAGGATTTTTCTTCATATCCCAAGATATATGTCTGGATATAACGCCTTTGCGTGCGAGCTCTCTTAAATTAATGGCAGAGGGCAACTCTTTTACAAGCATTGCCCGCGGTTTTTTCGGTTGTATTTCGGTAAAGGAATTTAAGAAAAGCTGCACATCCCTTACGTGGATTTCTGTAATAGGTTTATCTGCAAGCCCGTTTTGCGTAAGGTATTCGTTAAACTTTTTAGAAGTATCAACGCAGTGCCTATAGTAATTCATAGAATAGTTAGCGTGCACGTTAGCGCACCATTCCTTTGCAAGCTCGGCAAAAGTAGGTATCTTGTTGCGTACGGCGTTAGTATGTTCTTCGTACGCCCTGTCGATTTCCTCCTCATAAGCCAGAGCCTGCCGTTCTGCGTACTTACGGAATTTAGCTTCAGTAAGATTATCCGTATTATAAATACGCTTTGTGTACAGTTTGGGATTACCCGTTTCAAAGTCTTTACCGCTGACCTGAATTTTAGCCTGTAATTCGCCTTTTTTGTTTGCTGTGATTTTGAAATAAGCCATAATAAAACTCCTTTTTTAGCCTTGATTTTCAATGTAGTTACGTAAACTTTCCATATCCACGAGGATTTTTGTGCCTGCCGTAAGGTATCTTACTTTACCCTGTTTACACCACATACGGATTGTATGCACGGTAATAGCGGTATCGGGATCATCCTTTAAAAGCAGCTCGTGGGCACTTTTAATACTTCGCAACATATTTTCACCTCCTGCGTAAATCTTTCGATTTTAAGATTAAATGTCGTTTACGCAAAAAAATTGCGTAAAGCGAAAATATTTTTAAAAACATTTTTTGCCCTCCTAAATTAAAGATTTTTTCTTTCGACGGACAACAAAAAAACGGGAACGAAAAATAACGCTTAAATTTCGTCTGCAACAATCCTTCCTGTCAACGGCTGCGCCAAGCAGTGCCATTTACCTTGACAGGAAGGTCGTTTTCGTTTACCCTCTCCGTCAGAAAGAAAAATCAATGCGACAAATATTGTCGTGTCAGCATTAAATTTCAATGTTAAAATGAAAGGGGTATTGTAATGCAAAAAGTTTGGTCAGTACCCGAACAAGAAAAGACACGACATAAGTTGTCGTGTCGGCTGCTGCTTTTTATGCTAAAATGAAGGGGGGAAAATAAAAGCAAAAAATGCCCGTTCCAAAAAATCACGAATTTTTTTTGCAAAAAGGCAAGAAAATTTTTTTAATTATACCGTTTTTGTCATATTTACGGGTTATAATGTAATTGAGAAAATCAGTACACGGGAAGCGTTTAGTAGCAAAAAAAATTTCACAAAAAATATGTGCCTGCATCCTTGACTTTAGTCCAAATGCAGGTTATAATATAAATGTAAAACGAACATATGTTTATATACAAGTTTTAAATTCGAGGAAATTCCTATTGCCACATACAAGCCCCGTATAGGAAAAAGGAGTTTGCCAGAATGCAAAAACAAGGGGAAATATTCCGTATGTGCTGCCCTAACTGTGCAAGGCACTTAAGCGGGATAAAAGATGAAAAAGGTTGCGTAAAAATTATATGCGAGAGGTGCGATGCAAAGATAGTATCAAAACATATAACGCCTACGTCGTGCAACATTAAAATAACAGCACAGTAAAAATTTAATATGACCTGTAATGGGTTATAGCGGTTCTGCTTAGTAAAGCGCAGGTAAATCCGTTATAAAGAGTTCAGGTTGAAATCCGTGCCGTAAAAGCACAACAAGCGTTGAAAAGCCGCTGGCGGGTAATTTTTGTCTTTCAAGTAAAGGCAAGATTTA
>JAJQII010000118.1 GCA_021199295.1 Clostridia bacterium | reverse complement strand
TCGACGAAGTAACCGAATACCTGTCCCTATTCAAATAAAATAATAAAAATTAAAAAATAATTTGCAGTTGTAATGTTGACTGTTACATTTATTTGTTGTATAATAAGTGTAGGAGGTAAAATTATGAAAATCACATCTAAATTTACCGTTGCAGTGCATACGCTGCTTGTTATACACATACTCGGCAAAGAGAACAAGGCTACTTCAGAATTTATCGCGTCGAGCGTAAACGTAAACCCTGTTATTATACGCCGTGTTCTACAGGATTTAAAAAAGGCAGGTCTTGTAACCGTAGCCGCCGGCAGCGGAGGGGCGAAACTTACCAAAAAGCCCAAGGAAATTACCCTTTACGACGTGTATTCCGCTGTGGAGTGCGTAGACGGGCAGCTTTTTAACTTTCACGATAATCCCAACCCTGAATGCCCCGTAGGTAAAAATATCCATAACCTGTTAGACGTTCACCTTGCCGATGCCCAGCTTGCCCTTGAAAATTCGTTAAAGAGCGTTACGCTAAAAAATCTGGTAAGCGACTATAAAGAAATTAACTGATAAAACTTATTAAATCCCCGTAAAGGGGATTTTTTTATGCACATTACACTAAAAAATCTACGTTGTAACACTTGACATTACACTAAATAGGTGTTATATTATTGTTGTAATCGATGAGGTTACAACAAATAAATGATTTTTAAGAGGTGTTATTATGAAAATTGCAGTTGTATGTGCAAACGGTAAAGCAGGCAAACTTATTGTTAAAGAGGCGCTTTCGCGCGGGTTAGATGTAACGGCGGTAGTACGCGGCGAAAACAAGACAGAAGCTGAAAAGGTAATTGCCAAGGATTTATTCAGCCTTACTAAAGAAGATTTAAAGGGCTTTGACGCCGTTGTAGACGCATTCGGCGCGTGGACTGAAGATATGCTTCCCATGCACTCGACGTCCCTTGCCCATCTTTGCGACGTACTGAGCGGAACAAACACAAGGCTTTTGGTTGTAGGCGGCGCTGGCAGCCTTTACGTAAATAAGGAGCACACCATTGCCGTATCAGACGGTCCTGACTTCCCCGACATATTCAAGCCCCTTGCGGCTGCTATGGCTAAGGCGCTTAAAGAACTGCGTGCAAGAGACGACGTAAAGTGGACCTACGTGAGCCCTGCGGGCGACTTCCAGGCAGAAGGCGAGCGTAGCGGTAAATACATTTTGGGCGGCGATGAACTTACTTTAAACTCTAAGGGCGAAAGCATAATAAGCTATGCCGACTACGCCATAGCCATGGTAGACGAGATTGTAAGCGGCAACCACATCGGCGAACGCATCAGCGTGGTTCGCGCGTAAGTAAAAACTATGCAGGTGCAAGTTGCTTTAAAAATGCTTGTAGAAGAAATGCACTCTGCCGCCGTCGCCACTATAGGCGGCGACGGCAAGCCGCATATACGCATTATCGATATGATGCTGTACGATGACGGCGGCGTGTATTTTCTCACTGCAAAGGGCAAGGAATTTTATACCCAGCTTATGGCGCAAAAGTTTATTGCGCTGTCGGCGGTAAGCGGTAAAAAATCGCTCTCTTTAAGGGGCTATGTGAAAAATATAGGCAATAGCCGTCTGGAAGAAATTTTTGAAAAGAATAGCTATATGAAGGGCATTTACCCCGAAGGCACAAGGCAGGCTTTGCAGGTGTTTTGCCTTTACAGCGCCACGGGCGAGTACTTCGACATAAGCGAGCCCTCAAACGTAAGGCGCGATAGCTTTTTCATAGGTGAAGCGGGAGCGCAGTCTGTCGGCTACTTTGTAAGCGGCTTATGCACGGGCTGTAAAAAATGCCTTGCCGTCTGCCCACAGAAATGTATAAACGTTACGTCAGTGCCTGCCGTGATAGACGGCGGCAGATGTTTAAATTGCGGCAACTGTGCCGCAGCGTGCCCAGTAAATGCTATAAAAATGCAGGTTTGATATGACTCAAGGCGAAAACAGAAAGTATTTAATTGAATATCTTTTAAACGAGCGCGGCGAAGACAGCGCCATGCCGCAAAGCGAAACCCAGCAGAAAATGCTTTTGCGCTCGCTTATGAATGTGCGCCCTCCCCGAAAGGCAGAAAGCGCCTTTTTGCGCGTGCAGGACGAATATCTCAGGGCTGAAACAGAGCAAAAGGGTATAACCGACGCAAGTTCGCTTAAAGAAATTGCCCCCAATATATGCCTTTGGCAAGGCGATATTACCACGCTCAAATGCGACGGCATAGTCAACGCCGCCAACTCGCAGATGCTCGGATGCTTTTGCCCCTGCCACGGCTGTATAGATAACGCCATACACACTTTTGCAGGTGTGCAGCTCAGGCAGGAATGTGCAAAAATTATGCAGGCACAGGGGCACAGCGAACCTGTAGGCATTGCAAAAATCACCGGTGCGTACAATCTGCCGTGCAAATACGTGCTTCACACGGTAGGCCCTGTGGTTTACGGCAAAGTTACGCAAAAAAACAAACGCGATCTTGCAAACTGCTATCTTTCCTGTCTGGAGCTTGCTATAGAAAGCGGGCTGGAAAGTCTTGCTTTTTGTTGCATATCCACGGGCGAATTTCATTTCCCGCCCGATATGGCGGCTGGCATTGCCGTGCAAACGGTAAAGGATTTTCTCTCGCGTACAGGCAGCAAGTTAAAAGTTATATTCAATGTTTTTAAGGACAGTGATTATGAAATCTACTCGGGACTTCTCGGCGCAAGCCGATAAAGTAAGACGAATAATATCAGAGGCAGACGCGGTACTCGTAGGCGCTGGCGCGGGGCTTTCCGCTTCTGACGGCTTAAGTTACAGCGGCGAAAGGTTTATGCGGTATTTTGCCGATTTTCACGAAAAATACGGCATAAACGATATGTATTCTGGCGGGTTTTACCCGTTTGACAGTTTAGAGGAGTATTGGGCGTGGTGGTCAAGGCATATATGGTATAACCGCTACGCTGTAAGCCCCGGTAAGGTCTATTACGATTTGCTGTCGCTTGTAAAGGATAAAGACTATTTTGTGCTTACAACCAATGTAGACCATATGTTCCAGCTCGCGGGTTTCGATAAAAACAGGCTGTTCTACACGCAGGGGGACTACGGGCTTTTCCAGTGTTCTGTACCATGCCATGCGGAATCGTACGACAACCGCGACGCCGTAAGGCAAATGTTAGATTGTCAAAAGGATATGAAAGTACCGTCTGAACTTATTCCCCGATGCCCCGTCTGCGGCAAGCCTATGACGGTTAATTTACGCTGCGACGAAACGTTCGTGCAGGATAAAGGGTGGTACGCGGCTAAGGAAAGGTATTCGCAATTTTTAAAAAAGAACGCCAATAAAAAGATAGTGCTGTTAGAGCTGGGCGTGGGCGGCAATACCCCCGTGATTATTAAATACCCGTTCTGGCAGCTGGCTTTTAAAAACCGCAAGGCGACATATATCTGCATAAACTACGGCGAGGCTGTCTGCCCTCGTGAGATAGAAAAACAATCGCTTTGCATCAACGCCGATATAAAGGAAATAATATAAAAGTTTCACTCGCATCTTATTTGTTGCTGTAAAAATAGAGAGAACGTAAGTGTATAAGGTAAATATGGTAGCTGAAAGTTATTTTGCTTAGATTGCCACGCCGCAAGCGGCTCGCAATGACAAAAGAATTGCTTTGTGTATAGTTAATAGGTAAAGTTTAACCCGCCCTGCGGAGATAGCAGGGCGGGTTAAATGAAAAAATGAGGTTTTTTAGTATAATCAGCGTTGGTTATTAAAGCGATTTAAGCAGAGCTTCTACAGCGGCTTTCATCTTGGTAAGCGCTTCTTCTGCATCGGCTTTGGTGTTAGCTTTAACTGAATAGTAAATCTTAAGTTTGGGTTCTGTGCCAGAAGGGCGTACGCATATAAAGCTACCGTTAGACAGTTCATAGTATACGCAGTTGGTAGTGGGAGAACCTATTTCCGAAGTTTCGCCCGTCTTTACATTCGTTTTGATATTCTTGGAATAATCCCTTATATAAGCAACGTCGTAAATATCGAACTTCTTTACTTCTTTTGTCTTTAACGCGTCTACAACGGCATTCATTTCCTTCATGGCGTTAAGCCCCTTGTACTGGATAGAGATATTCTTATCCAATACATAGCCGTATGTATCGTAGATTTCGTTAAGGCGTTCAAATACAGTCTTGTTTTTATATGTGTAGTAGCATACCATTTCAGCGCAGAGCATAGAGGCAACTACCGCGTCTTTATCCCTTGCGTGCGTGCCGCGCAGATATCCGCAGCTCTCTTCAAAGCCGAACACATATGTGTATTCGCCCGTCTTTTCCCACTGTTTAATCTTGTCGCCTATAAACTTAAAGCCTACGGGCACTTCAAAAAGCGTTACGCCGAATTTGTTGCAGATAGGCCTTGCCATACCTGTCGTAACAAAGGATTTAACCACGGCGGCGTTTTCAGGGAGTTTATCGTCTTCCTTAAGGCGGGTAAGTATGTAATCCAAAAGAAGTATGCCCACCTGGTTGCCGGAAAGCGCTTCAAACTCGCCGTCTTTATTTTTGACGGCTACGCCCAGCCTGTCGCTGTCGGGGTCTGTACCGAACACAACGGTAGCGCCAATCTTTTCGGCAAGGGCTATACCCATAGAAAGAGTCTCTTTAAACTCGGGGTTGGGTACTTCCACGGTAGAAAAGTCTGTGTCTTTCTTGGTCTGTTCTTCAACCACGGTGTAGTTGATGCCCAATTCTTTTAAGATGGTGGTAACGGGTATGTATCCCGAGCCGTGTACGGGCGTGTAGACAAGTTTTAAATCCTTGCCGCATTTTTTAACAGCTTCTTTCGAGAGTGAAAGTTTTGTAAGTTCTTTGTAATATTTCTTGTCTACCGAGGCGGGAACGTCGTGCATATACTTAACTTTCTGTGCTTCGGTGGGCTCTTTAACGTCAAGGTAGTCGGTATGCTGTTTAATAAATCCTAAAACTTTTGCCGTGTCTTCAGGGTTCATCTGTGCGCCGTCTTCGCCGTATACCTTGTAGCCGTTGTACTGCTTGGGGTTGTGCGAAGCGGTAATCATAATGCCCGCGATGGTGTTAAGGTCGCGTACCGCAAAAGAGAGCATAGGCACGGGATGCACGTCTGTAAATACGTAAGCCTTTATGTCGTTAGCCGCCAGAACTTCTGCAGCGGCTTTGGCAAACACATCAGATTTAAGCCTTGTATCGTAAGAGATAACCACGCCGCGGTGCATAGCTTCTTCGCCAAGGGTGGTAATAAACTCGCTTAAACCCTGCGTAGCGCGTTTTACGGTGTATATATTCATCATATTAGTGCCGTAGCCTATTATGCCGCGCAAGCCTGCCGTGCCGAATTCAAGTTCAGCGCCAAAACGGTATTCGGTTTCTTCTTCGTTGCCTTTAATCGACTCAAGCTCGGTTTTACCTTCGGCACACAGGCGTTCGTCGCCCAGCCAGCTCTCGTATAGTTCTTTATAACTCATAAATCCTCCTTAAGCGCATAGCGCTGATAAAACGGGGTAATGCCGACCTTGCCGAAGATTTGCTCGGGCAGACGCATTCCGTACACATACAATTATATAAAATTTTCAACCATTTGTAAAGGGGGAAATGAAAAATTTTTTTATTATTTGCAGATTTTTTTCACTTTAACAGAACGGCGCAAACAAAATTTTAAAATTTATTATAATTTTGGGTAAAATTTTACAT
>JAJQII010000097.1 GCA_021199295.1 Clostridia bacterium | reverse complement strand
TCTTCTCTTTGGGTCGGAGTTTTTTATAATTTTCATGTTATTTTGCAACTTTATTTTTTAAATAATTATACGCCCCACCCTCGCCAAGTTGTCAATACCAAACAACACAAAAGTTTGTGAAATATAAGAAAAATTTCCAATTTTATTGCATTTCGCACAAAAGAAATACACTTTATCTATGACGAAAAAAACATAAAAAATCCCCCTTGCGGGGCAAGGGGTGAGTGGTTTTCGATTACTATTTGTTACCACAAACAAACGTTTTAAATTTAATTGACATTATATACTAAGCTGTAAAAATTGCAAAAAAATAACCGCCTCTGATTTTGGAAAGCTGGCAGTTATTTTTAAGTAACTAAAGGCTAACCGTTAAAGGTAGCTCCTTGTTGTGATTTTATTATAAGGCATTTTAAGACATTTGTCAACTGCTAAAATATAATTAAGTGTTAAGAATTCGTAACGCCTTTATCTGCGGTGGTATGGTAGCTGAATGCCCTACACATTATACTTTGCCATAAGTTTTAATAAGGTATTGAAGTTATCGTTAAGGCGGTCGTTTTCTTCGGGCGAAAGTTCAGGCTTTATCTGCATAAGCGACAGAAATGTTTTTATGCGCTCTGCCTCTTGTCTGTCGCCCCTGCCAAGCTCCTTTGCAAGCAGTTTGTCTGTAACAGACACGGCATGGTCGAGCCGCACGTTGCTCTTTAAGGTTTCCCCTTGGGAATACTTGACCGCATTTAAGGCTTCCCCTGCCGCCATGTCATTGCGAGGAGCTTTAGCGACGTGGCAATCTAATTCCGAGGTACGGCAACCTTTACTCCGATTGCCACACTCCACGGCATAGCCGTTCCGTTCGCAATGACAGTTCTCGTTTAACTTTTCCCCTGCGACACTATTCTCGCTTACAGCATAACGCAGCAATCTATTGTTCACACGCCCTCTTTTGCCAAGCAAGACAAGCAAGCCGTAAAGCATGTACCCCACACACCAGAACGTGGCGGCTACTATTACCGAAAGCGGTAAAACTTTTTCGGTGAACATAAGGGCAAACGTTACCGCCGTGAACACGTTGGTAAACGCCAGAAAGGGCCTTTTATCGGCACGGCGCACGCCCCTGTTAAACAGCGTAAAGCCAAGCGCAAGCAAGAACACGGCGGCGTACGCGCCCCACGCAATGCAGAGCAAAATATTTAAACCAAGCGAATAAACAGCGGCGGAAGCCTTTGTTAAAAGATCAAAAAAACCTGCCATAACACTTTGATTATATCCGTGTACGGCAGGCGAAAAATGTAAATTAATGGCATACTATGCCTGATTTAAAGGTATTTCGTGCAGGGTAAAAATATTTACTATCGTGGCGGAAATATTACCTATCGGCACGCCCGTAATCCTTTGCACGGCAAGGCGGTAAAGATTGAGCTGGGCGGCGTACGTCTTTACTATATCCACGTCGTTTTTGCGGGAATACTTGTAGTCTATTATACTACATTCGTTGTTGCCCACGCACAGAAGGTCTATAGCGCCCTGAACCATCACGTTATCTTTTGCAGTGCTTGCCAAAAAGCTGTCCGCAGGCAGCGAGCATAAAAATTCTTGTTCGCGGTAAAGTTTTTTACCCTGCACGCGGGAAAACACGCCCATATTCAATATTCTTTCAAGGTTGCCTATATCTAACAGCCCTGCCTGTTCGGGGGATATAAGCCCATCGTCTATAAACTTGTTTAACTGGGCAAATATGCCCTTACTATCGGTTACTGAAAAGTCGCAAAGCTGCAAAAACCTGTGGTAAGCCGTACCGCGTTCAGCGCCCGTTTCGCCCTCGCTTTCAGGGAAAAGTTCGTGGCGGGCGTAATAACTCTGCTCCTGCGTTTTTAACACGGCGGTAGCCGAAGTTTTTACGGGAAGGTCTATGCTTTGGGCATATGCGTAGGGTATTTTGTAGTGCGAGCGCAGGGCTTCAAGCATATTTTCGTCGGGTTTGCCTATTAAAGTTACCTCGTCTTCAGGCATCTCCTTAGCCTTCGGCTGCATATATTCGGTATCTAAAAGGCTCATATCCAGCATATGGGCGTAGTCCGAAACGTAGTTTACGGCATACATGCTGAACGTCACTTTTTCGGCGGCGAGTATATGCAGGCGGAACTTGGCGCGGGTGCAGGCGACGTACAAAAGATTCATTTCGTTTTTAACGTCTTCGGCGGTACTCTTTGCCTTTTGCAGCCTGTTTAAAAGGTTGGGCGTGCACAGACGTTTTTCGGGGTTGTACGTTTTATGGGTAAAGCCGTATTCGCCGTCTATAGGCACGCCTTCCCCCTCTTTGCCCCTGAACGAACGGCACACGTCGGCTAATATAACTATGGGAAATTCCAGCCCTTTAGAGGCGTGCATAGTCATTATTTTTATGCTGTCGCCACCGCCGCCCTGCGCGAGAGCGACACGGTAGCCGCCGATTTTGAGTTTTTCTAAAAAGGCGCTTACCGAAAGTTCGCCCGAGGGCGTAACAGCTTCGGCGGCAAGCCGCCTTACGTTCTTCAGTTTTACACCGCCGCCCCGCATATATGCCGCTTCCATTGCGCCGTCGGAAAGCACGCTGTCTATTACCGTAGCCGCCCCGAAAAGCGCCGAAACGCGCCTGTAGTTTTGCACCTTGCCGTAAAAATTATTCAGCTTTTGCGCTATACCGTCGGCAAAGGTAGCCGCATAGCGGGCGCAGCAGTCGCGGAAAGAAGTTCCCTTTTCGGCGCACATAAGGCGGATTTTTGCAAGTTCTTCTTCGTTAAAGCCGCCCACGGGCGAGAGCATTGCCGAACACATCGGTATATCCTGCTCGCCGTTGTCTATGTACGAAAGAATATCGAGCATCTGCTTGCACTCGGGCGTGTCGCACACGTTGCCGCTCTGAGCGCCCGAAACGGGATAACCCGCCTTGGTAAGAGCCCTCGCTATGCCGGAGGCGCTTTCGTTGGCGTTCATACGCGTTAATATGCAGATATCCCCCAGCGAAACGGGGCGATAGTCCTTTATGTCAAGGTCGTAAACTGTGCCGGAAAGTTCCCTTTCCACTATATCCAAAACGGCGAGCCCTTCGCGCGTTAAAGGCACTTCCTGCGAGACGGCTTCGCCAACCGAATAAATGCCCTTTAGCTCGGTCTTTTCTGCCTTTTCCTTGCCGAATATATGCAAAGTAACGCCGCCGCTGCCCTCGGGATAGCCGCCCCCGCTCTGCATTTTACCGTCGTTTAAGTAATCTATACCGCAACTGTCCACGCGCATAAGGCGGGAAAAGAGTGCGTTTACCGCGTCTATAATTGCGGGCGAACTGCGGAAGTTGGACGAGAGAGAACGCGCCTTGCCCTCCGTTTTGGAAAATTCCTTTATCTGGCGCGTAAAATACATAGATTTAGAGCCGCGGAAACCGTAAATCGCCTGTTTTACGTCGCCCACGAGAAAGAGGTTGTCGCCGCCCACGGCGGAAATTATAGCCTCCTGTACGGGATTTACGTCCTGGTACTCATCCACAAAAACCTGTTTAAAGCCCGAACGCACTTCATTTTTTACGTTTTCGTCCGACAGAATTTTTAAAGTAAGATGCTCCAGATCGCTATAGTCGAGCTTGCCCTCTTCCCTTTTAATTGAGGCATATTCACGGTCGAATTGCAATAAAACGTTGGCGAAGGCAACGGCGAGAGCGCCGCTTTTTATAAAACTTTCCTGCTCGGTTTGCCTGTCTGAAAGTTTGTCGTACATTTCGTAAACGTCTTTGGCGCGGGAACGGAGCTTGCCGAAATCGGCGCTTGCCGCGATATCTTCTTCGCTGTGCCCCGTAATTTTATTTGTAGTGGTGAATTTTGGCAGGGGCGCGAAAATATCGTCCTGCGCCTCCGCCGCCAAAAGGTTATCGTTTATCTGCGAGGCTATCTTCCTGAAAAGTTCAGGCTTTTCGGATATTACAAAACTTTTTATATAGTCGGAAACTTCCGCACGCATGGCAGCACACCTTTCACGGCGTATATCTGCCAGTTCGCGGCATATTTTATCAAAGCCTTCGGCAGTGTAAACATCGGCAGTTTTTTCCAGCCTGCTCTGGTAATCGGCGTACATTCTTATATCCGAATACGCCTGCGACAACATTCTGCGCAGCGCCGCGTCGCTGCGTTTTTTTGTATAGCAGCTTAAGACAAGCATAAAGTCGCTGTCGCGGCTCTCGTACAACTTGTCGAACAGACTGTCCATGGCACGTGCTTTAAGCTGTTTTTCCGCCCCGTTATCCTCGGAAATAATATCGAAAGAGCCGTCTATATCGGCAAGATAAAAGTGCGTGCGCAACAGGTACGCGCAGAACGAGTGTATTGTGCTTATATTTGCGGAAGGGATTTTACCAAGCTGCCTTTTAAGGCTCGTGCGCTCTTTTTCGGAACAGTCTGACGCGCACCCTATCAGCGCAGTGCGCAGCTTTTCCTTCATCTGCGCAGCCGCCTTTTTGGTAAACGTTACCGCGAGCACTTCGCCGAGGTCGCCGCCCGAGCGCACGTAATCCACAAGCCGCTCTATCATTACGAACGTTTTGCCGCTCCCTGCCGAGGCAGAAACTATAAGCCTGCCCTTTTCTTCTATGGCGGCGCGTTGCTGGGGCGTAAGAGTTTTGCCTTCTTTAGCCATCGATATCCCCCCTTTCGCGGCGTACCGCGTCGGCTATCTTTTTACCGCTCATACCTGAGACTTCCCGCCCGTTGCCGTCTTCAGGCGAATAGCCGCACATACCGCCGAAACGGCAGTACACGCACGTGCCGTTATAGGGCGACGGGGCTATGTTGCCCGAAAAAATTTCTTTAGCGCCCTTTCTTGCAACCAGCGTAGAATAATTTAAAAAATCGGTAAACGTATCCCTGTCCATAGCCGACTTTAGCGGTCTGCCGTTAAGGTATGCGTCCACGTACCTGCTGCGTTTCTTTTCTTCCACGGTACTGTCTGAACACCTTACCACGTCGTCGCTGCCGTCCATAAATCCTTTGAGCGTGAACACGCCGCCCTCGCTGTCGCCGTATTCAAGATTTGCGGGGAAATAGTAAGCGCCCGCCGCACGCATATTGCCCGCAGCAGCCTTAAGGTAAAGGGGCAGCTGGAGTTTTACGCCCGCGTAATATAAATTTTCGTCGGCGTCTACAGTGCCCGTCTTGTAGTCTATAACGCGCACAAGCTCGCCGCAGCTGTCCACACGGTCTACCCTGCCGCCCACCTTGACGCCGCCGTCAAGCGGAAGGTTGTACCATTTTTCGGCGTCGCGCACGCGGAAACTGCCTGCAAGCAACTGTTCGCACGCGCCCGCAGCTACTTCTTGCGCTTCGTAAACCAGCCTTTCCGCCGTGTACCTGCCGCTTTCGTTTTCGCCCAGCGCAGAATATTCGGGGCGGGTTAAAAGCTCTTCGGCTATCTGCTTTGCCTTAAGCTTTGCCCCCGCACTATCATTGAATGAATTTAGTTCCGTCGCCAATTTTTGCAGCACTTCGTGTATAAAATTACCGGTGTCAAGGGGGCGTACTGTGCCTTCCTGCCGCTCGGCAAGTTTTAACCCCCTCTGCATAAAGTTGCGGTACGGGCAGGAAAAATAAGTTTCGAGCAAAGTGGGCGAAACGCTGCCGCCCGTGCCGCCGAAAAGCGCCTTGCCGCAATTAATTTTATCCTTGGGTTCGGGCGGGGTAAGAGCCTTATCTGCGGCATATCCCGCGCCGTTTTCTTCCACCACCTTATAC
>JAJQII010000113.1 GCA_021199295.1 Clostridia bacterium | reverse complement strand
TGCTTGGCTTTCCTCGCGTTCGCGTGCGAGCGTTAGCGACACTCTGCGCACCTTACTATAAAAAATTCTATAATGTGGCGCAGATAGCCTTCGACTTCGCGGCTAAAGCCGCTCCGCTCAGGATGACGAGGAGCGCGGTCGTTTGTTGAGTGGTATGGTAGCTGAAAGCCGTCGTGCCTGGCTTTCCGCGCGTTCGCGTGCGAGCGTTAGCGACACTCTGCGCACCTTATTATAGAAAATTCTATAATGTGGCGCAGATATCCTCACGTCGTGCCTTCGGCACTCCTCAGGATGACGAGATGAACGATCGCTTTTCCGTCATTCTGAGCGAAGTCGAAGAATCTCTCGAGAGCAACAGAATGTTGCGGCTCGAGAAAAGCCAAGTTTGTCGGCTTTCAGATACCATTCAACCGCTTTACTTTGTTGCTTATGTTTCGCCCTGCTTGGCTACACCACCGCTTGCAATGCCACTCACAAGGTTTTTTAAATTGTTATGGGCGGGTGCGCCTGACGGCGCGCCCGCCCAACATGCTGTTCTGTATTTTGTTTTTCTACTTAGTTCCGCTTAATTCAGCTATATTACAACACCAATTATCAGCCGTCTTTATTCCGCGGCAGTAATTTTTATGTAAAAGTATTCTGCGGCAATTATGCTGATAATGACAATGAAGATGTAAGCGATAATGTTACATCTATTTCTTGCTCTAACACGCTGTTAAAGCAGTCGCCGTCAGTGCCTTCAAGCCAGATATATACGTATATGAACGCATAATATGAAGTTGAATTTTCATACTGTGCTGTCGTGGCAATATTCGCAGTACCTGTAGTTTTTTCTGCATATGTAGTTATATAATTCGTACCATAACCTTCACAAGAAATTGTTTTTGTCGGTGTGCTCACCGCATTGTAGGCAGCTGCAGCAAGATTATTCTTCCAATAATTTGTACCTGTAGTATCCCCAGTTACAGCCGTTCTTTCCAGACCGCTTTCAATGCTTCCATCGGTCTGTGCGCCATCGTAACGGGCTTCGTTAGGACTCCATACCTTCAACGTTGATTCAGTGGGTGCTAAGCTATTAGTTATTGTACCAGAACCGGTTGTAAATCCCACACGGGTAGCATTACATGCATATGCTTCAATCTCTGTACCAGAAAGAATCTCGTCATGGTTACCATATGTGTTTGCATTAATAGTTTCCCAAGCGGAAGTAGTCCTTGTTACAGTTGAAGAAGTAGTAACGGTGCTAGTGCCTTGCAATATAATCGTGTCTGACTCGTCCGTCCTAATTGTAAGAGGAATTTTTATGTACTTTCCTGATGTAGAATCAACAGGGTCGCCCTCAACATCTTTAAATGCGACAGCTTCACCAGTGGTCTGGCTACCGTATGTTATAGCGTCAAACTCAACCCCGTCTGTATATTCTTCATCCAACCAATTTTCGATGTCTTTAGAGTTAATCGTAGTTTTGAACTCAACATTGCTTGAGCCATGACCTAAAGCAACCATTATATTGTTTTGTCCACCGCTTGTTACAGATGCGTTAATAGAACCCACTGAAACCTGGCTGTTTGTAGTAAACCATGCAAACGTTGCGCCTGCCGAAACTGCCACCGCAACAGCCAAAGCGGATGCCGCAACGATCAGTTTTTTAGTGTTCCTTAATTTTTTCATAAAATTTTCCTCCCTTTTATGAATAAATTTATTTTTTTCTTTTTATTTATTATCCGCCTTTGGCGTTTAATACCTTGGTTGAGGGTTGGGGGGGGGTGTGACACACCATTTTGCTTAGATTGCCACGGCTTTTACAAAGCCTCGCAATGACAAAAGAGTTTGCCCATTACCTGTCATTGCGAACGTTATTATAACGGCACGCACCCACTTGTCATTGCGTACGAGCGTAAGCGACACTCTAAGCACCTTATTGTAAAAGGTTTCAGATATAAGGCTTAGATGGGCTCTACCCCGTGGCAATCCCGCGAGAACTCGCGACCAGCAGGCAAGACGGCAGATTAGTTATTTAAAAATAATACGTTTATTCTAATTAATCTTCGCATTATTAAAAAGGTCGTACGATAGCTGAAAAGCGTTTTTACTTGGCTTTCCGCGAGCCGCAAATAAATTTGCTCTCGCGAGATCCTCACGTCACGCTTCGCGTTCCTCAGGATGACATTAGTAGTCACCATTCATTAGCGGTAATATGGTAGCTGAATGCCGCCGTGGGTGGTCGGTCGCGAGCCGCTATCGCTCTCGCGGGATTCTTCGGCTACGCTCAGAATGACGAAAAAGCGATCGTCCATTCAACCGTCATCCTGCGTAATCATAAGACAAGGAAAAACGACCGTACAGTTCGTCATCCTGAGCGAAACGTAGCGTAAGCGAAGTGCAGTCGAACGGATCTCTCGAGAGCAACAGAATGTTGCGGCTCGAGAAAAGCCAAGTTTGTCGGCTTTCAGTTACCATTCAACCGCTTTACTTTGTTGCTTATGTTTCGCCTATACTTGGCTACGCCCTCGCACGCAGTAACAAATAAAACTCACTCGGCGAGCTGGGTAATGTTTACTTCCATTTTGATTGTGCCGCCGATTTTATCGTCGGTACAGTCTACATCGTACCCCTCTATCCACATTACCAGCGTGTATTTTATGCAGGACAAGCCGTCTACCGACTCCTGGCTGGTACATATTATCGTGTCTGATAAAAAATCCACCTGCGGGGCGGGATAGCCTGCGCTGGTTTCTACATATGCTTTATTTTCTTCTGAAGATTCGGTCTTGGCGTATATCGTGCCCTGCGATTTATAAGCGTCGGCGGGGAACTCGGTATCCTCGTTGTAAGTGTACTGCTCGCCCTTTATTACCATAAAGCGGACAATCTCGTCGGCAGACAGCGTTGTTTCCGTTATGTAAGCGCCAAAGTCGTAATCTATCGTTGTTTCGCCAGTATTTACAAGATAAAAGCTATAGGCGAAATACCTGTAATTTTCGTCGTTTTTGCTACCCATACCCTCGGCAATGTTGTCGGGAATCCAGTTATATGTGGCATCTACCTGTTTTTTTAATACAGGGGTAGAAAGTATATTTGTTAAGGTTGCCGTCTCGGACAAGGGGTCTTCGTCGACAGAAAGTTTAATACTGCCCTTGGTATCTTCTACGTTTACTACAAAGTTACCTACTTTAGAGCCATATATGGTGAAGCCAGCGAAAGTGACCGAAGCGGCAAGGCAGGTGATAATAGCCACCTTGGATATTCTGTTAAAAACAAGCCTTGTTCTCCACTTCAAAGCCAAAACCCCCGAAATATGTAAGTTAAGTAACCGATGCCGCAGGGTGCAAACCGTGCTATTTTATTGTTATTGCGAAGGTTCTTTTTACAGTACAAGTTATGCTTGTACTGTAGTTTTTTGCGTAGCTAAAAAATTTCTTGTTACTGTAAATGTTTTACGCAACACCCTGTTAATTAATCTATCTGATTTTCTGCCTAATAGTATAATATCACAAAAAATTTACAAGTCAAGATATTTTTTGTAATTTTATCAAAATATGTTAAAATTTTGCATATTTTTAGCCGTCGGAATGTGTGATTGCAACGCAAAATAAGGCAAAAGGGAGCTGAAAAGCATCCAGCTTAGATTGCCACGGCTTTTACAAAGCCTCGCAATGACAATTAGGTGCTTGCCGTGACTGAATGGTCGTTAACCCCTCCTTTAATTCCTCCCTTTACAGGGGAGGCAAGAGTTTGGTGTCATTGCGTGACATCCAAGTGCTACTTGTTGGAGATCTCTCGACTACGGGCTTCGCCCTCCGTTTTGCGCACATTTATCTGAAATCTTTACAATAAGGTGCACAAAGTGTCGCTAACGCTCGCGCGAGATGACAGCCCTTGCGTCCCCTGAGAGGACGAGCCAATATTACCCCCAAACAGTGTAGTACACTGTTTGGATTGGCGAGATGAACAAACGCATATGTAAGGCGTTTGTGGTGACCGAAAAGGCTGTTTCCCTTACAGTCTTTGAGACAGAGGGCCACGAAGTGGCGAAGGGGGTTTACAAGGGCAACGCCCTTGTCATCTTGAGCGAAGCCTGAAAGGCGTAGTCGAAAGATCTCCTGCCTTTGCAGCTCGGCTGTCGTGCAACGCCAGTTGCAATGCGCTACCACCGCAGACAAACGACAGTACCCTTTCGTCATCCTGCGCGAAGCAACTTTAGTTGCGTAGTCGAATGGATTATCTACGCCACATTAGCTAAATGCTCTTGGGGAAATTCAACAAATAAAAATATTAATAGCAAACAGTGGGTTCAAAATTAATAAAGAAGGAGTACACGGATTGTTTTCTGTGTACTTCTTTATAATAAAGTTTCAGGCAAATTTTAAGATAAACCTTTGTTATTATTTTAAAAATGTGATATAATTAACACAACAGAAATAATATGAACACCGCAAGGAGATTTCTCAATGGAAAAAGGTCTGTCAACCTATCAAACAGTAGTTAGTGATATTAAGAGCATAATTACCGAAGGGACAATAAATGCGTATAATTCTATCAATAAGGCAATGATATTAACTTATTGGAATGTAGGCAAGCGCATTGTTGAGCAAGAACAAAATGGGAACGAAAGAGCCGAGTATGGTAAAGGCTTGATAGAATCCTTAGCGGACGATCTAACTAAAGAATTTGGTAAAAATTACTCAAAAAGAAATTTGCATTATTTTTGCAGGTTCTATCTCTATTTCCCCAACGAACAAATTGTGAACGCGCGCGTTCACAATTTAACTTGGACTCACATACGCTCCATACTGCGCATACCCGATGAAACAGCACGACTTTGGTATTTAAATGAAGCAGCAAACGAGGGCTGGAGCTCAAGAACCCTTGATCGCAATATTAGTACGCAATATTATAACCGTCTTTTGCGGTCGCCTTCAAAAGATAAAGTTATTGCAGAAATGCAGCAAAAGACGGCTGAATATCAAACTAATCAGTTTGAGTTGATAAAAAGTCCGATAGTTGCCGAATTTTTAGGCTTTAAGACAGCAGATTGTTATATCGAAAGCGATCTTGAATCTGCCATTCTCTCTCATATCAGAGATTTTTTAATGGAGTTAGGCAGGGGGTTTGCCTTTGTTGCAAGACAACAGCATATAGTAACCGAAACTGAAGATTACTTTATTGACCTCGTATTTTATAATATTGAATTGAAGTGTTATGTGCTTATTGATTTAAAAATGGGTAAAATAACGCATCAGGACGTCGGGCAGATAGATATGTATGTGCGTATGTATGACGAATTAAAGCGCAAAGACGGCGATAACCCTACTATAGGCATATTACTTTGCTCTGAAACCGATAAGGATATAGCAAGATATTCTGTACTACACGATAACGACAGGTTATTTATGTCTAAATATTTAACTTATCTGCCCACTAAAGAACAGCTGAAAACGGAAATAGAACGCCAAAAAGAAATATTTTATATGCAACATAACGGTCAAAATGAATAAACCATCTTTGCCGTAGAAGTCGTCATAAACAAAAAAATTGAATCTTGGGTTAATGGTGTGTTTATTGTTTTATCAGATGAAATCCATAATCAGATAAAATTCCATTTAGCTTATCCATAATTAACGTATTCAATTCAAGTGAAGCAAACCCGTCACTCCCATATTCAGCTATACAAACAGGAATAAATGTCGCAAGGTCTAATATATTATCTAAAGTCTCTAAAAATAAAACTTTATTTGTGTTTATTTTACCGTATAGATC
>JAJQII010000105.1 GCA_021199295.1 Clostridia bacterium | reverse complement strand
GTAATGTTCAGTAACCTTATCTGTCACGAAGATTATTTCAGGTACAGTAAAATCTGGCTTGAAGATTTTACCCATGGTAACGGCAGAACGACTTCTATGACCAATACAAATAAGCTTATAAGAAGGTATAACGCCTGCGACGGCGGCAAGACAGGTTTTACAGGCGAAGCAGGTTATTGCCTTGCGTCTACCGCATATAAAGATAATTTACGTCTTGTTTCGGCTGTGCTTGGGGCTGATACGAGCGATAGCAGGTTCGCATCTGCTATAGGAATGTTTGATTACGGTTTTGCTAATTACAAAAATAAGGCAATTCTTGATAAATCAGTAACTTTGAACGATGAATTTGAGTTAAAGGGCGGCAAAAAGAAAAGTTATGCCGTCTTGCCGGAGCGGGACGCATATATTTTATCCAAAAAGAATGAAAACCGAGATATAAGTTTTGTAGTGTGCGATGACAAGGTTAAAGCCCCTGTATATAAAGGTCAGACTGTCGGCAGGATAGAGATTTACTGCGACAATGTTTTGTACGATACCGTAAACGTGGTCTCGGCAGAGGATATCGGCAAAGCTGGTTACGGTGACGGGATAAAGACAATAAGTGGCAACTGGGCGCTGTAGGATTACAGGGCGTAAAATTATAAATAATTTTAAAGGCATTACTTTGTTTGACTATTTGGCTGTGTTTTGTTAAAATAATTAAAAGGGCGTGCTGTTTGCACGGCTGAAATTTCAGATCGGTTGGATAGTTATGAACGAAAGAGACACTTTAAAGATAAATGGCAGGGGGCATCTTGAAATAGGCGGCTGCGACTGTGTAGAGCTTGCCAAGGAATTTGGAACGCCCCTTTATGTTTTCGACGAAAAATATATACGCGATATGATGCGTGTTTACAAAAATACTATAGATACGGAATATGGCGGCAAAGGGCTTGTTTTATATGCCTCAAAGGCATTTTCTTGCAAGGCGATGTACAGGATTGCGGCACAGGAAGGCATAGGGGTAGACGTGGTTTCTGACGGCGAGCTTTACACTGCTATAGCCGCAGGTTTTCTCGCGGAAAAGATTTATATGCATGGCAACAACAAACTTGTCCGCGAGCTTGAATACGCTGTCTCTGTAAAAGTTGGTACAATAGTTGTAGATTCTTACAGTGAAGCTGATATTTTAGACGATATCGCGGCAAAGGCAGGCATTGTACAGCAAGTGCTTATAAGAATTAACCCGGGGATAGAAGCGCATACGCACGCCTATGTGCAGACTGCCCGTACAGATAGTAAATTCGGTTTTTCTATTGCAGACGGCACGGCGGAAAAAATTACTGCCCATGTTCTCGCAAAAAGCCATTTAAAACTTAAGGGTTACCATTGCCATATAGGTTCTCAGATTTTCGAAAAACAGTCGTTTGCCCTTGCGGTAAATAAAACAATGGATTTTATTTCTGCAATGAAAGCTAAACTCGGCTTCGAGGCTGACACGCTGAATATGGGCGGGGGCTTTGGCATATGGTATACCGATGAAGACGCTAAAATATCTGTAAGCGGCTATGCGGAATACCTTAAAGCACTTATTTCAGCGGTAAAAGCCAAGGCAGAGGAACTTTCGCTTAATCTCCCCTATATACTTATCGAACCCGGCAGGTCGATAGTGGGCGAGGCGGGTATTACCCTTTATACGGCTGGGGCTATAAAAGATATCCCCGGTATTAAAAAATATGTTGCCATAGATGGCGGCATGTTCGATAATCCCCGTTATGCCCTTTACCAATCTAAATACACCGCTCTGCTTGCCAACAGGGCGAACGATAAATGTACCGAAAAGGTAACAATAGCCGGTAAATGCTGTGAAAGCGGTGATATTATCGCCGTAGACGTTCCAATGCCTGAAGTAAAGCGCGGGGATATAGTTGCAGTTCTTTCTACAGGTGCTTATAATTATTCTATGGCGAGCAACTACAACAGGAATTTTATTCCCGCATCAGTTCTTGCAAAAGACGGAAATGCACAGTATATAATAAAACCGCAGACATATGAAGATCTTGTCCGTAACGACGTGATCCCCGATTATTTAAAATAAGTAATGGTAACACAAATTATATATTACGTAGCCGCTGTGCTGGCTGTAATATTTGTACTCGTGCCGCATGAGTTTGCTCACGCATTCGTTGCGTATAAAAACGGCGACCTTACGGCTAAAGTAAACGGCAGGCTTACGCTTAACCCGTTAAAACATTTAGACCCGATAGGGCTTGTGATGGTTGCTTTAGTGGGTTTTGGCTGGGCAAAACCCGTGCCTATAGACTCGCGTAATTTTAAAAATTATAAAGTCGGGCTGTTCACTACGGCTATAGCGGGGATATGCGCAAATCTAATAATTGCGTTTTTGGTATATCCTCTTTACCGCCTGTGTGCAATTTACCTTGAATATAATTACGCTTCTTACTTTTTGACTGTATTTTTAAGGCTTGTATACAGCTATAGTTTAAGTATTGCGGTATTTAACCTTTTGCCGTTATATCCTTTAGATGGTTTCAGGATAGTGGAAGCGTTTACGCACACATATAACCGTGTACGTATGTTTTTGCAAAAATACGGGCAGATTATACTTTTTGCGCTTATTGTAGAAAGTTTTATCTGCGGTATATTGCAAAATTATCTGTCAATCTTCAGTTATTTTGATATTTTAGGTTATGTAATGACGTTTGCCGTTGATATTATCGGCTGGCCGATTAAAACTTTATGGGGGCTGGTTTTATGACCGAAAACGAAAAAGAGCTTCCCGCGGAACTTTCGCAGGAAGATGTGAAAGATGATTTCAATCAGGAAAATTTTCAGTCTGACGTTGATTACAATACCGTGCTCGACGTGTTTGAAGGGCCGCTGGATCTTCTTTTGCACCTTATAAATACGGCTAAAATTAATATTGAAGATGTATTTGTTTCCCAGGTAACCGAACAGTTCCTCGATTATATCGAATTTATGAAAACGCAGCCTTCGCGCGACGTTGATAAAGAGAGTCTTTATCTCCAGCTTGCGGCACAGCTTATTTACATAAAGTCTAAAAGCATGTTGCCCGTTGTAGAGATGCCCGACGAAGAATATTACGACGATGTGGAACTTGAAAAGCAGGACCTTATAGAACAGCTTAAACAAAGGGAAATGGAGCTTATACGCGACGAAACCAAAAAGTTGAAGGAAATGGAGACAGTCGGTTATTGCTACAGGGACACGGACGAGGAATTCAGTAAAGTAAAAGTTGTTTATAAGGATTTTACCGTTGACGGTCTTCTGGAAGCGTTTGCAAGGCTGATGCTCAAAAACGAAAGTCTTTCAAAAGAAAACGACGGCGTAAAAGAAATCCCCATGGACAATTTTACTGTGGAAGATAAGATTGGCTTCATTAAGGATACGCTTGTGGAAAGGGGAGAAACGGCATTCGAAAAACTCTTTAACGTCTACTCAAAGAGCGAAATAATTACAACTTTCCAGGCAATGCTCGAAATGTTGAAACACCAGTACATAATGGTTGTACAGACAGAAATTTTCGGCGAAATTAATATAAAACTCAACCCTGAATGGGATTTGAAGGTGGATGCACTTGAACAATTTGATGAATATAATTGAGGCGATAGTTTTTGCCTCTGGCGGGCCTGTGCCTGTAAAATACATAGTGGAAAAAGCCGGTTGCACGCTTAAAGAAGTTAATAGCTGCGTGGACGAGCTTAAGGAAAAGTATAGCGGAGAATGCGGAATCCACTTGCTTACTTTCAACGGTAAACTTCAGTTTGCAAGTAATCCCGCGTATAAAGAAATTGTATCTTCGGCGATAACGCCCATAAAGGAAAAAGAACTTACAAAGGCTGTCCTTGAATGTGCTGCGCTGATTGCCTACAAACAGCCTGTAACACGTTCTGAACTTGAAGAAGTCAGGGGTGTAAGCTGTGATTACGCAGTAAACGTACTTCTCGAGCTTGAAATGATATATCCTTGCGGCAGGAAAGATACTATAGGTAAACCCATATTATTTGCCACAACGGATAACTTTTTAAAGAGGTTTAAACTTAATTCTATAGACGAATTGCCTGATTACGACGATCTTATGGCGCAGATAGCACAGCTTCAGAGTCTGCAATTCGGCGACGAGGACGAAGACGACGGCAATTATCTTTACAAGAAGGATACATATAACCCCGACGAAGACGAAGAAAATAATCCAGCTCCGCCTAAAAAAGCCGAACAACCTAAAGCGGTCGTAACCGAAGACGGTTACGAACTCCCCGATTTTATCGGCGATGACGAAGACGTTATAAAAATTAAAGACGAATAACCTAGATTTGTTGAACCCGTGCATTTTTGTGCACGGGTTTTTGTATAATAAAAAATGTTATTACAAATAATATTTTTGTGCAGAATTTTATAATATACGGCACAGCCGCAGGTTTATTTTTTGCCGTGTTTCCCGTTTATTTTTCGGTTTACGCCTATGCCAATACAGAAATTAAGTATGCGTCGCTAAACTTCTGTCTTTTCAGGATAATAAGATTTTTGAATATCAATACGGCTGACGAAGGCGAAAAAATGCAGATTAACGGCAAGGATACACAGATAAATATTGCAAGTTTTTTTAAAAACGGAAAAATACTGCTTGATAACGTATGTGTCTTTAAGATAATACAGCTATCTGACTACGGGCTTAAAAACCAGAATAACGCGTACGTTGCCCTTGCCCAGAGCGCCGCGACTCTGCCGCTATATAAATATCTGCAATGCACCAAAAGCAAGTGCAAACTAAAAAATTATGTAATACTTAACACGGAACACAGCGAGCTAAGATACAGCGCAAAGGTTGTTTGCGTTATTAATCTTTTAGCGGCATTAAAAATTTTGTTTATTATTTTTAAAGAGGGGAGCAAATGAAAACTAAAACCAAAACACGCGATAATAATTTTGAAGAACCGCCTAAGGCCATTGAAAAAGTAGCCGATGCGAATACTGTTATTGGGGAATCGATAATTACAGTAAGCGGGGCTCAGGTAATTCCGCTTTCTTCCGTTACTGTGGTAAATCTTAACGGCGGAGGGGAGTACGGCGACATAAAGGCTTACAAAGAAGCAGACGGCTTTAAAATTGCAGGCGGAAACGGTACGGTAATTACCGTAAAACCCAAGGGATTTCTTGTTGACGACGGTAACGTCAGGCTTCTTAAAATGGATGACGGTGCAATAGATACGCTGATAGAAAAGACAGGGGATCTGGTTCATACAATAAGTAAAAATGCGTAGTGCGATAAAAAGAAGAATTGCAGTTGTCTTTGCCTTGGTTTTGATATTTTTGTTTATAGAGCTGATTTTTGGCAGTACAACAGTCTTTGCTGAAGAAAGTTCGGCAGAAATTGCCGTAGAACTTTCCACGGGCACAGTGCTGCACGAAAAAAATGCAGACGTAAAATTACCCATGGCAAGCACTACTAAAATTATGACCGCATTGTTAGTAGCGGAGGATTGCGAACTTGATAAGGTAATCAATGTTCCTGACAGTGCGGTAGGTGTAGAGGGTTCATCAATATATCTTAAAAAGGACGAAGTTATAAATATAAGAGATTTACTCTACGGGTTAATGCTTCGTTCCGGCAATGATTGTGCCGTTGCGCTTGCCGTTGCCCATAGCGGAAGCGTAGAAAAATTCGTAAGCAACATGAATGAAAGGGCAAAGCAGTTGGGTGCGGTAAATACAAATTTTACCAATCCGAGCGGGTTGCCTGACAATAACCACTACACAACGGCTAAAGATCTTGCCATTATCGGCTGTGCGGCAATGAAAAATCAAATAGTAAAGAAAGTGGCGGGA
>JAJQII010000038.1 GCA_021199295.1 Clostridia bacterium | reverse complement strand
CCTTTAAAACGTTCACAATAAAATACCAGTCGCAGCAGTACATCGAGACGGAAGACGGCGTTACGACCAACTATCTTACCTTTGTGGCAGATACTACAAATAACTGCGTTTACGTGATTGTCGGTACTGAAGAACCCGAAGAGCAAGACCTGACCGACGCTACGGCAAGGATAGCTTTTACAGGTTACAGCAAGATAACCATAGAGTTTACATCATATACTAAAGGCGATTACGCGTTAAAGATTACCGATAACGACGGCATTTGCAGCGACGACGATACTACGGGCTATACCTACGCGCTTACCAATATAGGGTCAAGTTATTCCAAGTATGTATCTTCGTCTTCAGGCAATTCGGTTATACCTATGACGTTCAGCGCGTCGTTTGCCGATGGCTCTACAGATTCTGCCGAGATGGTTTTATACGAACTCAACACCCAGAGCTTCATCCTTTCGGGCGACGAGGGTGCGAGAACGGTTACTGATAATAGGTATCCTGTGCTCTGCGTAGACGACGACTTTACTTCAGTACGCTACGGCTACGGGCTCGAACTCAACTACGCCGTAATAGACGTGCTTGCAACTTCACCCCGCACGACCATATATTATTATATACTTACCCAGGCACAGGTGGATGCAGACGTAAGCCTTGAAGAAGCTTCCGACACGGTAGAATTTACCTCGGTAAGCACCTCCGACACATACGCGTTTATCGATTGTGAAGATTACTACAAATCGTTTACCGATACCACCGAATACGGCTATACCACAAAATGCCTTGTTAAAATATACCTCACCATAACCGACAGCACGGCTTCGGGCGGCAAGTCTGATAACGTCTACCTTGAGTGGTACGTAGAAGATAAGAACAACCTTGAAACTGTAAAGGACGGCGACGCTTACGAAAGCCAGTTTATAAGAGTGGTAAAGGATATCGAAGGCGCGACATACAACTACACCCCCGCAGACGTGACATACACCGATGCAAGCCAGCAGGAAGTTACGGTAACTTATAGCGGCACGACGTTTGCATATGCCAATAAGCAGGAGATACAGGACGAATACAACGCGTTGCTTGAAAGCGCCGTAAAAGATCAGGAAGCTACCGCAGGCGACGACAACTATCTGTACCTTCCCTCTTTCGAAGGATATCTGTTTGACAACCTTACGGGCTACCAGGATTTAACGTATTCCATATATTATGTTGCAGGCAGCGACACAAGCGTATCTTCCAGCACGGGGCTTGACTACAACGAACTTTCCATTTCGCTTTCCTCTGAAGGACAATACAGGTTTGTAATATTTGCTACTGACGGCGAAAGCAACGAAATGTATTATTTAACCTACGACGAGGATAACGGCAGCTGGACCAAGAAAGTTACCTTCTCGGCAGACGACGTTGCTGAAATGCTTGCCGACGCCGACCACGAGCTTTGGGCTTACGTGCCTTACTTTGAATTCTCCGTGACATACGAAGGGCTTTCGGTTACGACGCCCGAGGCACAGGATATCGCCTTTGTAGACAGCACGTACACGGCTGAATCCTTTGATATAACGGGACTCAACTCGGGTTATACCGAATCTTACACGCTTTACGTGTTCGACCGTGAGGCATACACCGAAGACCACGAAACAATATCTTATTCCTATATGATAGCGCATGTCGCTGAGATATTCGAAAATGCCGAAAGCCGTTCCAAGTACTTCACGCAGATTATAGCGCTTGCCGACCTGGAAGAAACGGATGAGTACTACGACGATTACTGCGACTATGAATGGGATGCGGACGCGCTGTCGTTTGTTCCCCAGGACGAGAACACGTTCTATATCATAAGGCTTGTGGTAACCGATACCGTTTACAAGACGGACGCCACTGTGGAATATATGGTAATAAACTCTTCTGCGGCTGCCGAAGAACTTTCGGGTGAATCAACGTGGGTAAGCGATAACCTTGCGTCTATAATCCTTCTGGCGGTTGCAGGTGCAGCGCTTATCGGAATAATACTTCTTATAGTTATCAAACCTAAGGAAAAGGGAGATATCGACGTTATAGACTTTAACGAAGAAGATAAGAAGTCGCGTAAAAAAATAGCAAAGGATAAAAAATCCGAAGATAACGAATAATTGACATAAACGGCGGCAGCAAGCCGCCGTTTGGTTATATAAAAGGTGATTTATATGAAAGTAATAGCTAAACAGCGCAACAGCAGGATGTGCGCGATATGCGGGCTGGATAACGAGTACGGCGTAAGAGCGCCCTTCTATTCTATGGAAGACGGCAGCGTGGTAACTCTGTTTGAATACCGCCCCGAACACCAGAGCTACCCCGGGCGCGTCCACGGCGGGCTTATCGCCGCCATGTTAGACGAGCTCGGCCTCCGCGGGCTGTGGGCTAAAGAAGGCAAGGAAGACGTGTGGGGCGTTACTACCTCGCTCGAAACCAAGTACCGCAAGCCCGTTCCCTACGGCGAACAGCTTTTAGGCAGGGGAGAGGTGGTAAAAAATTCTCCCCACTTTGTAACGGTGCATGCTACGATTTCAGCCAAAGGCGGGGCAGTGCTTGCCGAGGGCACTTCGGTTTATCTAAAACTTCCCGTAAGCAAGATAGCAGACGGCGTGGACTATCACGAGGAAATGTGTTACCTTGTAGAAGACGGCGTTACCGAGATTGATTTGTAAATCGTTACTCTCTTTTGTCATTGCGAGCAAACGTAGTTTGCGTGGCAATCTAAGTAAAATAACTTTCAGCTATCGTTCGACCTGCAAGGCGTCCCTGAGAGGGAAGCTGTCACGGCTTGCCGTGACTGAAGGGTTTAACTAAATTTATGTATTTTAGTAATATCATTTGCGCAGTTATTATCTGAGAACCCCTTCGCCACAAGTGGCTCTCTGTCTCAAAGACTGTAAGGGAAACAGCCTTTTCGGTCACCACAAACGCCTTACATATGCGTTTGTTCATCTCGCCAATCCAAACAGTGTACTACACTGTTTGGGGGAATATTGGCTCGTCCTCTCAGGGGACGCAAGAATAAGGTGCGCAAAGTTTCGGGCTAAGACCTCGCTCGCAATGACATAAAACATACAAATAGTAGCGCTTTACAAAAAAAGAATATTGCCTTACATTTCGTAAGGCTTTTTTATTTGCCAAAACTATTTGAAAAGTTGAAACATTTTTAAAGTAAATTTCAACTTTTTTTAGTGCTTATTCTTGCAATTATCTACCATATATTGTATAATAAGGTGAATGGTTATCTTCAGGCGAGGCATAATAACAAACAAACGCCTGTGTCTTAACATTTTTTCTTACATAAGAGCTAACGGAGTATTTTTATATGGCGGTAAAAAAACCATCGGCAAATAAATACGATGCCGACGACCTTAAAATTCTTGAAGGGTTAGAGGCGGTGCGTATGCGCCCAGGTATGTACGTGGGTTCTACGGGCGTAAAGGGTTTGCACCACATTCTTTGGGAGATAGTGGACAACTCCATAGACGAGGCAGCCAACGGCTTTGCGGATGAAATTTCTGTAACGCTGTGCAAAGACGGCTCTGCCTGCGTTTCAGATAACGGCAGGGGCATGCCCACCGATATAAATAAAAAGGCGGGCATAAGCGGCGTAGAACTAATATTTACCAAGCTGCACGCAGGCGGCAAGTTCGACGAAGGCAACTATGCTTTTTCAGGCGGTCTGCACGGCGTGGGCGCTTCGGTCACCAACGCCCTCTCGCGCTGGCTGGAAGTGGAAGTCCGCCGCGGCAACGTATACAAGATGCGTTTTACCTCATCTTACGACAACGCAAACAAAAAGTGGCTGTGCGGCATTCCCGAAACATCTTTGCAGGATACGGGCGTAAAGGCAGCGGGCAAGGGAACTACCGTACATTTTATGCCCGACGACAGGGTTTTTGAAACGGTGGAGTGGAACTACGACACCATATCAAAGCGCCTTAAAGAGCTTGCCTTTTTAAATAAAGGTTTAAAGCTCACGCTTACCGACGAGCGTAAATTGTACCGCACCGTAACTTCAGGCGACGGCGACGAGGAGACGGTAACCAAAGAATTGTTGCCTCCGCGCGAACCCGTTACCTATAAATACGACGGCGGGCTTTTAGATTTCGTAAACTACCTTAGCGCCGATAAATCAAGGGCGTATTCCTCGCCGCTTTATTACAGCGCCGTAAAAGATATTACGCTTAAGGGCTTCCCCCAAAGTAAAATAAAGGTAGAATTTGCCCTTACACACACCAAGGACGACGAGGAGAATTTATATTCATTTGTAAACAATATATCCACGGTGGAAGGCGGCTACCACGAAACGGGTTTCAGGAACGGTATTTTGAAATTCATCAACGAATATGCCCGTTCTAACGGCGTGTTGAAAGCCAAAGATCCCGCCTTTGTGGTAGACGATATCAAGGAAGGACTTACCGCCGTTTTAACCGTGCAGATGAACAACGTGGAGTTCGAGGGGCAGACCAAAACCAAGCTCGGCAACCCCGAAGTCCGCCCCATAGTGGAACAGGTTGTGTCAGAAGGGCTGGCTACGCTTGTAAACGTAAAGGGCAACAAGGCGGTGTTCGACGAGATCGCCCGTAAAGCAAAGTTTGCCGCTGACGACCGCATAAAGCATCGCGCCGAACGCGACGTAGCTAAGGCTGCTTCAGAAAACGACGGGTTAAACCTCGTGGGTAAACTTGCCGCTTGCTCGGGCAAAAATCCCGAACAGAACGAGCTGTTCATAGTTGAGGGCGATAGCGCGGGTGGCACAGCAAAACAGGCAAGGGTAAGGCAGTTCCAGTCCATATTGCCGCTTCGCGGCAAGCCGCTTAACGTGCAAAAGAAATCGGCTTTGCAGGCTCTGCAGAACGAGGAATTAAAGACACTTATTTCAGCCATAGGCGCGGGGTTCGGCAAGACGTTCGATATAGATAAGGTAAAATACCGCAAGGTTATAATACTTTCCGATGCCGACCAGGACGGCTTTCATATCCGCTGCATACTATTAACGTTTTTCTTTAAATATATGGTAGACCTGATACGCGCAGGTTGCGTGTATATCGGAATGCCGCCCCTTTACAAAGTGTATAAAAAGGACGTGGTTGAATACGCTTACGACGACAACGAGCTTGACGAAAAGATTAAAAAGGTGGGCAAGGGCTACCAGATACAGCGCTATAAGGGGTTGGGCGAAATGTCCGCCGAACAGCTTTGGGATACGACTATGAATCCCGCCACGCGCAACCTTATACAAGTCAGCATAGAAGACAGGGCAGAGGCAGCCGACGTGGTTGAAATGCTTATGGGCGACAAAGTGGATGGCAGAAAGGAATTTTTAGCCAATAATGCCGACTTCAACAAGGTGGACGGGCTTATAGAACGCGTTAAATTCAAAGACGAGAACGAAAAGAAATACGATGACGATTAATCGCGGCATATTCGCGGGGTAAATTCCTTAGCCGCATACTTTACGGGGGCTTTTATGGCAAAGAAAAACAACGGGGATTTTCAGACTTCCATATAACTTTAGCCATAATATATCGCTGTTTTGCGATAGCAAAAAGCGGCTAATTATCAAAATAATAATTTTGCGAAGGTGTAGCTTTGCCACACCTGAGCGCCCCGATTT
The DNA here is from genome assembly GCA_021199295.1 of Clostridia bacterium. Taxonomy (GTDB): domain Bacteria; phylum Bacillota; class Clostridia; order Christensenellales; family Borkfalkiaceae; genus Coproplasma. Next base: position 282 of record JAJQII010000038.1, on the reverse strand, counting down.
GCCGCAACCTACTTGCAGCTTAAGGGAAAAGGGGGAATTGCAGGCATAAAATAATACCTACGCTAAAACAAATGCCTGCAAGGGGGAAAATAACAAGCTAAGCGCACAGCGCGAGATTGGTTTTTCCCCGAAAATCACGGAATTTGTTTTTGCACAGCAATGCAAAAAGAAATTCGTGAGATGTACGAGGTGTCTTATGGCAAAGAAAAACAACGGGGATTTTCAGACTTCCATTCCGCAGGGCAACGTTTTTATTACGCCTATGGAAGAAGTCATGCCCCA
>JAJQII010000069.1:50232-65521 GCA_021199295.1 Clostridia bacterium | reverse complement strand
CGGCAACCCCCTAGCGCATGCCATTTTTTGGGGCGGTGTAGACAATTACGGCAACGATATTCCCAACTTCCATTACGAGTTCGTAATGCAGCTTTTAGAGGGTTACAACAAATCGGGGCTTAAGAACCCTGCAATAATAATAGACGCAAACCACTCTAACAGCGCCAAGAAGTTTAAACAGCAAATCCGTATATGCGAAGAAGTAATGCAGAACAGGAATTACGACAAAGACTTTAAAAAGATAGTAAAAGGTCTTATGATAGAGAGCTTTATAGAGGAAGGCAACCAGGCAGACGACATTGTTTACGGCAAGTCCATAACAGACCCCTGCCTTGGCTGGGAAGATACCGAAAGGCTCATTTTAGACATAGCCGAAAAAGTTTAATCTTACGGGGGAAAAGTATGCAAAGCGGCACGCAAAAAAAAGTCGGTTATTTAGGGCCTGAAGGCAGTTACTGCGAAATAGCTGCCCAAGCTATGTGTTCGGGCGCACAGCTCGTTCCGTATGCCAATTTTTATCTTATAGTTAATTCCCTTATAAACGGTGAAACGGATGCCGCCGTTCTCCCTATAGAAAACACCATAAACGGCGCGGTAAGGCAGAATATCGATCTTTTGCAGGCACATAGCGGACTGTCGGCGGTCTGCCAGTACACAGTAAAAATAGACCACAGGCTGTTTACCCTTGCTGGGGCGGACAGATCCGGGATAACCCGCATATATTCGCACAAACAGGCGCTCGACCAGTGTTCGGAATTTATTTCTAAAAACTACCCGTATGCAGTCACAGTCGCCACCGATTCAACTTCAGGCGCTCTTGCCATGGTAAACAGCCCGTCATACGCGGCTATAGCAGGCGTGCAGTGCGAGCGTTCGGGGCTGGATATGTCGCCCGAATGTATTTCAGACGAAAAGAATAATTACACCCACTTTTTAAAGGTGGTAAGGGGCGGCATACCTGAAGATTTCCGTTCGGAGAGGGTATTCGTTTCTCTCACCTGCCCCAATGTACCTGGCGGGCTTTTAAAGCTTTTGCAGATTATTTACGGTTTCGGGCTGAATATGTCAGAGATTGAATCCCGCCCCATAAAGGATAAACCCGGGGAATACCGCTTTTTTGTAGAGCTTGAGGCGGACTATTCGTCCCGAAAGGTAAAGGACGCCCTTGCCGAACTTAAAAAATCCACCAATTCATTCAGGGTTCTGGGCTGTTACTGAATAATAAGCAGTATAAAAAAGCACAGTGCGCCCTGTATAAATTTCTGTAATATAAAGGCTGAGGCTTTTACCCCTGTGCCGCTAAGGTAGCTCAGTTGCTGTAAAAGCACGCAAGCCCCGCCGAACGTCACTAAAAAACCCGCAAAGGGCAGGGCAAATACGCTCCCCGATTTTGCAAGGGCGGCGCATCCGCCCGTCATTTCCACAAGCCCCGTGCATACGGCGCTTGCGGTTTCTTCCCCGAAGACAAGGCAAAGTAACCTTTCAAGCGGGTACAAAATTTGCAAATCGGCAATAACCACTGCGGCGGTGTAAAAGAATACTATAAACGCTCCTGCGGTAAGGGCGGCGTTGACAGCGCCGTAAAAACTTTCCCGCAAAATATTGCCCTTTAACATGGGTTTCATCTTATCCCCTATAGCTTTCGGCGTGAAAAGGGAGTAGACAATGGCAACCAAAGTTACCGATACAACGTGTGCCGCAAATAGTTTCGCGCTCGCAGCGCTGCAGCCGAACATGCCAGCGCCCACAGTGCCTATGGTAAACACGGGGCTTGCCGCCGTGCAAAGGCAGGCAAGTTTCCTTGCGCCTGTCCCGTCAATATATCCGCCCGAATAAAATTCGCTTACAACGCGGCTGCCCGCAGGATATCCCGACGTTATACCCATCAAAAAGCAGGGCGCTGCCGCGGCAGGCAGTTTAAATATTTTTGTGAATTTTGCAAGCGGCTGCGAGATCTTTGCCGCTATCCCCGTGTTGGTAAGCAGAGCGCATACCACCATAAACGGGAAAAGCGACGGCAGCACGCACGACGCCCACAACTTTATCCCGTCTGAACAGGCGGCAATATATCTGTCGGGTTTTAAGGTAAGCATCGCGGCAAAGGCTGCCAGGGCTATACCTGAAAACCCGTATTTTACACGGCGTAACGTTTTTACCATACATAAAAATTTTATTATTTCAAGGTGAAATTTATGAGCAAAAAATTAGGGCTCGCCCTTGGCGGAGGGGGCGCTCGCGGAGTGGCGCACATAGGAATATTAAAGGCGCTTGAAGAAGAAGGCATCAAACCATACTGCATATCGGGCACTTCTATGGGAGCGGTAGTGGGCGGATGTTACGCCTGCGGCATAGACGTTGATACCATACGCGAAGTAGTTTTAAAACTCAGGTTATCAGACCTTGTAGACGTAAACGTAGCCCCTTACACCAGGCTTTCTATTTTGCGCAGCAAAAAATTACAGAAACTGTTTTTGCAGTATATAGGCGACAAGCAGTTTTCCGACCTTAAAATTCCCTTTAACTGTACTGCCGTAGACCTGTATTCAGGCAAATTTATAATAATGCAGCAGGGCAGCGTGGCAACCGCCGTGCAGGCTTCGGCAAGTATCCCCGCTGTTTTCCGCCCCGTGGCTACAGAAGATATGCTGCTTGTAGACGGGGGAGTTCTTTGCCGAGTACCCGTAAGGCAGGCAAAGGCGCTGGGCGCTGACGTGGTTATAGGGGTGGATGCCATAAAAAACGCCGACGAGCCCGTAAAAAAGGTGCCGAACCTCATTGCAATGCTTACGCGCGTTTTTGATATAGTTGACAGTGCCAGCACCGCCCGCGAACGGCAGGAGGCAGATTACCCCTGCGACCTTATGCTTATCCCCGAAATGAGCGGCATGAGCCAGTACGCCGTAAAAAATCTTGACAGGGCGTACGACGAAGGCTACGCCATAGCTAAAGCGCATATGGCAGAAATAAAAAAATTGTTAGAAGATTAATTAACCCCGTAATATCATGGATCTATTCGATTTAAACGGCAACGAAGAAAAGGCAAAACCGCTTGCCGAGCGCATGCGCGCAAACAATCTTAACGAATTTATAGGGCAGCAGCACATAGTGGCAGAAGGCAGCCTTCTCAGGCGGGCGATAGCTTTAGACAGGCTGGGCAGCTGTATATTTTTCGGCCCTCCCGGCACGGGTAAAACCACGCTTGCCAATATTATCGCCTCTACCACGCACGGCGAGTTTATAAAGCTCAACGCAGTGCAGGCAGGCGTTGCCGACGTAAAAAAGGCGGTAGAGCAGGCGCGTAACAACCTTAAGATGTACGGCAAGCGCACCTATTTGATGCTTGACGAGTGCCACAGGTTTAACAAAACCCAGTCCGACAGCCTTCTGCCCGCGATAGAGCAGGGCACGATTATTTTTATCGGCTCTACTACCGAAAATCCCTATGCTTCAATGACGCCCGCCATAGTTTCCCGTTGCCGCGTGTTCGAGTTCAAACACCTTTCGCAAGGGGATATTAAGGGGGCAATGCAAAAAGCACTCAAAGATAAACGTAAAGGTTTGGGCGCGTACAAGGCAGAGGTAGAGGATGCCGCGTTAGACCATATTTCCCGTATGGCGGGCGGGGATCTACGCTCGGCGTACAACGCTTTGGAACTTGCCGTTTTAACCACGCCCCCGCAGGAAGACGGAACTATAAAGGTAACTCTTGCCGATGCCGAGCAGTCTATACAGCAAAAGGCGCTGTCTTACAACGAAGACGCTTTTTACGACTATCTGTCGGCTTTCTGCAAATCGCTCCGAGGCAGCGATTCCAACGCCGCGTTATATTACGCAATGCGGCTTATCGAAGGCGGTTGCGACCCTATGATAGTGGCAAGGCGGCTTGTAGTCCATTCTTCTGAAGACGTGGGCATGGCAGATCCCAACGCGCTTGTCGTAGCAACTTCGGCTATGTACGCCTTTGAAAAAATAGGCTATCCCGAGGGGCTTATTCCCATTTCCAACGCGATAGTGTACGTGTGCGAAGCGCCTAAAAGCAACGCAGCCTGCATGGCATACCATGCCGCCGTTAAGGACGCGAGGGAGATACGCGACGATGACGGCGTTCCGCCCTACTTAAAGGACAACACCTTCGGCGATAAAGAGACTAAGGCGCAGTCAAAAAATTATAAATATCCCCACGACTACGGCGGCTGGGTAAAACAGCAGTACCTTCCCGATAAATTAAAAGACAGGGTTTACTATAAACCTACCGACAACGGTTACGAAAAGACGGTTAAACAAATACGCAAAGACAAAGGCAAAGAGTAAAAAAACCCTCCGCAAGCAAAGCGGAGGGCGAAAATTTTATTCCTTGTATTTAGAAAGCCTCTTTTTTATAGAGCGGATATTTTCCTTTACGCTCTTGGGCGAAGCCCCGCCGAAAGACGTTCTTGCCTCGGCACAGGTCTTGCCCTTTACCGTCTCGCATATGTCTATGTCAAAATGCTCGTCAAAGGTTTGGTACTCATCTATAGTCATATTTTGCAGCGTGCGCCCGTTTTCTATGCACCAGCGCACAATCTTGCCCGTCACGCCGTGGGCAGTACGGAATGGCACGCCCTTTTTGGCAAGGTAGTCGGCAACGTCGGTGGCGCATGCGAAGTCGCTTTCGGCAGCCTTCTTCATTTTATTCGTATTGAAGGTTATGTTGTCCAAAAGCTCAGCCATAATGTTTATGCAGCTTAAAAGCTGGTTTTCGCAGTCAAAAAATCCTTCCTTGTCTTCCTGCAAATCCTTGTTGTAGGCAAGGGGAATGCCCTTAAGGGTGGTAAGTATAGCCATAAGGTGGCCGTAAATCCTGCCCGTCTTGCCGCGCATAAGTTCGGGAATGTCGGGGTTTTTCTTCTGCGGCATTATGGAAGAACCCGTGGAGTATTCGTCCGAAATTTCAAAATACCCGAATTCCTCGGTAGAATAAAGTATGATATCCTCGCAAAGACGGGAAAGGTGGCTCATCGCCATAGAGGCGTTAAAGCAGTATTCAGCTACAAAGTCACGGTCAGAAACGCCGTCAAGCGAGTTGTCGCAGGGCTTGTCAAAGTCCAAAAGGGTGGCAACCATATCCCTGTCTATGGGGTAAGAAGTACCTGCTAAAGCTCCGCTGCCAAGCGGCATTACATTAAGGCGCTTGCGCGATGAGTAAAACCTGTCGGCATCGCGTAAAAACATTTCGGCATACGCGTTAAAAAAGTGGCCCAGGCAGATAGGCTGTGCCTTTCTTAAATGGGTGTAGCCGGGCATAATATATTTTACCCCGTATTCAGCGTTGTTCAAAAGCACTTCTATAAGGTTAGAAAGGCTCTCTATTACGGTATCCGTAGAACTTCTTACATACAGCCTGAAGTCGGTGGCAACCTGGTCGTTGCGCGAACGCGCCGTGTGCAGTTTTTTGCCTGCGTCGCCTATTCGCGATACCAGCTCGTTTTCCACAAATGAGTGTATGTCTTCAGCCCCCTGTATTTCCAGAGTCCCGTTTTCTATGTCCTCGTAAATTTTCTCCAGCCCGCCGCAGATAAGGGCGCTTTCGTCGGCAGAAATAATCCCGCATTTTCCCAGCATCCTTGCGTGCGCTACAGAAGCGGTAATGTCGGCTTTCCAAAGTTTTTTGTCAAACGGCAGTGAATCGTTAAAAAGGTCTGCGTCTTTCGCGGTAGGCGCAGCAAATCTTCCTTCCCACAGTTTCATGGTATTTCTTCCTCTAATTAAATTGACTTATTAACAATTTTAATCTAAAATAATTCTGTAAGAATAATTATAATAGATTTTAAACAATTAATCAAGTTAATTTTCGGGGCAACGCCGCAAAATACAGGCAACTTACTGTTCTGAAGCGGCACATTCCCCCATTAAGGCGTTTATGATAATTCTGGGCATAGACCCCGGGCTTGCGACAATGGGTTACGGCGTTATAGAAAAACGCGCGAGCGGCGAAAGCGCCGCTGTAGATTACGGGGTGGTACGCACCCCTAAAGAGGAAACGTTACCCGTCCGTCTCGCCATGCTGGAAGAAGGGGTAAACAAAATACTCAACAAATTCAAGCCGAGCGAAATTTCTATAGAAGAGCTGTTCTTCTCTAAAAATATCACCACGGGTATACCTGTAGCACATGCCCGCGGGGTAATTTTACTTACCTGCGTAAAATATTGCGGCAGGCTGTACGAGTACACGCCCATGCAGATAAAGCAGGCGCTCACGGGTTACGGCAGGGCTGACAAGGTGCAGATGATGCACGTTGTGACAAGCCTTTTGCGCCTCGACAAAATCCCCCGCCCCGACGACGCGGCGGATGCCCTGGCAGTAGCTTTGTGCCATGCGCACACCTCGCGCTTCGGCAAAATGTTCGGCATAAGGTAAAATAATTTAACAAGGTTTTTATTATGATAGGATATTTAAAAGGCAATATAATGTCGGTGTCTGCAGACAGCGCATTGATAGAAACAGGCGGCGTAGGGTACGAAGTTTTGTGTTCGGCTTCGGCGCTTCATTCGCTTTCAGGCAAAAAACAGGGCGAAGTTTATACATATTTGCAGGTACGCGAAGACGGCGTAAGCCTTTTCGGGTTTTCTTCCCCCGAAGAAAAGAATATGTTTTTAAAACTTATTACCGTCTCGGGCGTAGGCCCTAAGCTGGGTATTGCCGTGCTTGCGGGTATGGACAGCTCGTCGCTCGCGGCGGCTATTGCTTCTTCCGATGTAAAGCGCTTAAGTTCGGTTAAAGGGCTGGGCAAAAAGACGGCGGAGCGCATCATATTAGAGCTTCGCGAAAAGGTAACGGCAGATGTATCCGCAAACGGCGGTGATATCCCTGTAAGCATGCCTATGGAAGAGGGCGACGAGGACGCGGTGGTTGCGCTTATGACTCTCGGCTTTACTCGGGCAGAAAGTTCCCGCGCCGTAGAAAAGGCAAAGGCGGGCGGGGCTCAGACTCTGGAAGATATAATACGCTCGGCGTTAAAGAACATGTAAAAAGGGTGAAAGATGTATTACGACGACGATGATTACGGCGAGGAATTTGGCGAAGAAGAAAGGCTGGTAACAAGCACAAAAGGCGAATACGACGTTGAAGAAAACGTCCTGCGCCCTAAAACGCTTGCCGACTACGTGGGGCAGACGCGCCTTAAAGAAAATTTAAACGTATATATGGCTGCCGCCAAGCAGAGGGGAGAGGCGCTCGAGCACGTTTTATTGTACGGCGCTCCGGGCCTGGGCAAAACCACCCTCGCGCATATTATTGCTAACGAAATGGGCGGGCAGCTTAAACTCACTTCAGCTCCCGCGATAGAGCGGAGCGGCGACCTCGCGGCAATACTTACAAACTTAAACGACGGCGACGTGCTGTTTATAGACGAGATCCACCGTTTAAACCACACAGTGGAAGAAATTTTGTATTCGGCTATGGAAGATTACGCCCTCGATATTATAGTCGGCAAAGGACCGAGCGCAAGAAATATCCGTTTTGCCCTTAAAAAATTTACCCTTATAGGCGCTACAACCAAGGCGGGCAACATATCAACGCCGCTACGCAACAGGTTCGGCATAACATTCCGCTTAGAGATGTACACTCCCGACGAACTAAGGCAGATTATAGTAAAAAGCGCCTCTAAACTCGGCATAACGGTAGAGGACGACGCCGCTACAGAAATATCCCGCCGTTCGCGCGGCACGCCGAGGATCGCGAACAGGCTGTTAAAACGTGTGCGCGACTTTTCCACAGTAAACGGCGGCACTGCCGTTACGGTAAAAGACGCCCGCTTTGCCCTTAACCGTATGGAGATAGATAATCTCGGGCTGGACGAAACCGACCGCAATATATTAAGGGCGATGATAGAAAAGTTCGACGGCAAGCCCGTAGGGCTGGAAACGCTCGCCGCCACCGTAAACGAGGACGCGAACACTATAGAAGACGTATACGAGCCCTATCTTTTACAGCTCGGCTTTATCGCGAGAACGCCCCGCGGCAGGGTTATACTAAAGGGCGGTTACGAGCATCTCGGCTATAAAATATCCGAACGGCAGGCAGCCCAGCTTTCCGTTTTCGACAAAGACGACAATTAACTTATGGAATATAAAAAATCAGATTTTTATTACGAATTACCCGAAGAGCTTATCGCCCAGACGCCTGCAACGCCCCGCGACAGTTCCCGTATGCTTGTTTACCACAGGCAGACAGACACCGTTGAACACAGGATATTCAGGGATATAACCGAATATCTGCACGCGGGCGACGTGCTTGTTATAAACAATACAAAGGTTTTGCCCGCCCGTATTTTCGCCCATACCGAAAACGGCGGCAAGGTAGAGGTGCTGCTTTTAAAACGCATATCGCAGCTTAGGTGGGAAGTTCTGGTAAAGCCCGGCAAAAAATGCCGCATAGGAACTCATCTTACTGTAGACGATAGTCTGTCACTTACTGTCGCAGGCATCACCGACAGCGGCGAAAGGATTGTAGACTTTGAATGCGACGGCGTTTTCGAAGAAGTGTTAGACAGGGTAGGGGCTATGCCCTTGCCCCCCTATATAAAGACAAAGCTGCAGGATAAAAACCGCTACCAGACGGTTTACGCCAAAACTGACGGCTCTGCGGCAGCACCCACCGCAGGGCTGCATTTTACCCCCGAACTTCTGCAAAAGATAAGGGATATGGGCGTGGAAATTGCCGAAGTTCTTCTTCACGTGGGATTGGGTACGTTCCGCCCCGTCAAGGAAGAAGTCATAACCGACCACAAGATGCACAGCGAGTATTACGAGGTAGGCGAAAAGGCTGCCGAGGTTATAAGCAGGGCAAAAAAAGAGGGGCGCAGGGTAATTGCCGTGGGCACTACGTCGGTGCGCACGCTCGAGAGCGCCGCCGATGAAAACGGTATTGTCAAACCTTGCAGCGGCAACACCGAGATTTTTATTTATCCCCCCTATAAATTCAAGTGTGTAGACGCTCTGATAACAAATTTCCATCTGCCCGAAAGCACGCTTATTATGCTTGTCTCCGCTTTGTGCGGCAGGGAAAAGACGCTCGAACTCTACAAAACGGCAGTGGAAAACCGCTACAGGTTCTTTTCCTTCGGGGACGCGATGTTTATCGAATAAAGGGCAGAAGCGCTTGAAAAAAAATTTAAAAACGACGTTAATTCAAACATACTATGGCACATAATTTTTCTTTCGAACTTCAACATGTAGAAAAACACACTGGCGCGAGGGCGGGTGTTTTCCATACGCCCCACGGCGATATTTTAACGCCCGTCTATATGCCCGTAGGCACTCAGGCAACCGTAAAAGGGATGCTCCCTAAAGATCTTATACAGGCGGGCAGCTCCATAATCCTTTCCAATACGTATCACCTGTATATGCGCCCGGGCGACGGCATTGTAAAAAAGGCGGGCGGGCTTCATAAATTTATGAACTGGGACGGCCCTATCCTCACCGACAGCGGCGGATTTCAGGTTTTTTCCCTGTCAAAACTCAATAAAATTACCGACGAAGGCGTGTATTTCAACTCCCATATAGACGGCTCTCGCCATCTTTTCTCACCCGAAAAGTCGGTGGCTATACAGGAAAATCTCGGCTCTGACATAATAATGGCGTTCGACCAGTGCAGCGAGTACGGCTATACCCGCGGGCAGGCGCAGGAGGCAATGGAACTTACCTCCCGCTGGCTGGAGCGCTGTGCAAAGGCGAAAACGCGGGAAGACCAGGCGCTTTTCCCCATAGTACAGGGTAATTTTTATAAAGATTTAAGGGGCGAAAGTTTAAAGCGTTGCCTGCCGTTCGTCACTGACGGCATAGCGATAGGCGGTCTTTCGGTAGGCGAACCCAAGCCGCTTATGTACGAAATTCTTGATTATCTCCAGCCCATTCTCCCCGATAACGTTCCCCGTTACCTTATGGGCGTGGGCAGCCCCGACTGCCTTATAGAAGGCGTGTTAAGGGGCATAGATATGTTCGACTGCGTGCTTGCCACAAGGGTTGCCCGCAACGGCACGGCGTTTACGTCAAACGGCAAGATAGTGGTGCGCAACGGCGCTTATAAAGAAGATTTTACCCCGTTAGACGAAAACTGCAACTGCTACTGCTGCAAAAATTATACAAAGGCATACCTGCGCCACCTTATAAACGTGGGAGAAATGCTGTCGGGAATGTTGCTTTCCATGCACAATATAACCTTTTTGCACAAACTTATGGCTGATATGCGCGAGGCTATTTTTGCCGACAGCCTTCAGGATTTTGCCAAAGAGTTTTATTCTCGGTACGGAAATAATTAAAATTTTTTGAAAGTTAAGTGAAAGTTGCTTTTATTTGCAAAAACAACGTAAAAAACACTTGCAAAATTCTTTCAAAAAGGATATATTTGTTACATACCATTTTTAATAACAGGAGATTTATTGATGCAGACAAGTTTATTGGCTGATACCAGCACGATTCTTACCTACGTTATCCTTGTGGTTTTCATAGTAATAATAGTTGTGTTCTTTGTAATGTCTTCCAGGAGCAATAAGAAAAAGCAGAAGGAAGCGGAAGAACTTATCGACGCTGTAAAACCCGGCAACAAAGTAAAGACTATCGGCGGCATATGCGGCATAGTTGTAGAAGTAGACAAAGAGGAAAATACTTTCGTTCTTGAAACGGGCACAGAGCTTTCGGGCAAGAGCTACCTTAAGTTCGACAAACAGGCTATATACCAGACAGACGCCGTTGTAGAAAAGAAAGACGAAAATTCAGACAATAAGGAAGAAGCTCCCGCAGAGGCTTCAGAAGAACCTTTCGAAGAAACTGCCCAGGCTGCAGAACAGCCCGCAGAAGAAAAGGCTGAAGAACCTGCCGAAAACACCGAGCTTGAAGACAAATTCCAGACAAAATAATTAACCCGATTACACTAAAAGGTTTAAATTTTTCATAATATAAAAAGCCTTCGCATACGTTATGTGTGTGGAGGTTTTTTATGCGCCAGAATATCTTACAGGTAACAAAGGCAGTGCTCGCAGCGGTAATTTTTTCGCTTGCCTGCGTGCTTGTCTTTTCGCTTATCATAACTTTTGCTTCCCTTACAGACTCGGTAATAAAACCCATCAACCAGGTATTAAAAATTCTTTCGGTGGCGTTCGGCGGCATATTGTTTATACGCGCAGGTCACGGGCTAATTAAGGGCGCGGTGTACGGCGTTATAGTAATAGCCGTAACATATCTTCTATACGGGCTTATCGCATGGTCTTTTACTATAAGCTGGTGGTTTGTGCTCGAACTCGCCGTCGGCGCGGCAGCGGGCGGCGTAAGCGGGGTTATAGGCGTAAATTTAAAAAGGTAATCTGCATATTTAGCTGTAAAAAAAGCAAAAACTGCAATAGTTTTGCTTGATTTTTCACGGCTGTTATTTTATAATAGTAAAAAAGTACTTCAAGGAGATAAAAGTTTATGATCAAGACAATAGCTAAACCCTCTGAAAGAAAGGTAACGGGCTGCGGTGAATGCAGAAGCACATGCCAGTCGGCTTGCAAAACAAGCTGCACGGTAGGCAACCAGAGCTGTGAAAGGATTACGAGAGAACAGAATCCCGATAAAGAAACGAAGTAATTTTTAACAACGCATTTTCAGTAAGGAGCAGACAGGTTTTACTGCTCCTTATTTACTGTACGGCGGAAAATTTTTTATGATTCACGTTTTTAACTACAAAAATTACAATTACATATACGATTCGGGGAGCGCCAGCCTGCACGAATGCGACAGCTTTACAGCCGCCTACCTTAAAGGGCAGAGCGTGCCCGAAGATAAGTTAAAAGAAATTATTGCCGATGTGGACACGCTTACGTCGCAGGGGCTTTTAAACGCCCCCGAAACGGCCGCCCGCCCCGTAAAATCTGACGAGGTAAAGGCTCTCTGCATACATATTTGCCACGACTGCAACCTTCGCTGCCGTTACTGCTTTGCCGACGAAGGCGCTTACCATGCAAACCGCGAGTTTATGAGCGTCGAGACGGCTAAAAAAGCCATAGACTTTCTTATAGCGAACAGCGGCAACCGTAAAATTCTCGAAGCCGACTTTTTCGGCGGAGAACCTTTGATGTGCCTCGACGCCATAAAAGAGACGGTACGCTATGCCAGGGAACAGGGCGATAAATACGGCAAGAAGTTTCTTTTCACCACGACTACTAACGGCGTGCTTTTAAATAAAGACGCCGAAGATTTCTTCAACGCCGAAATGGAAAACGTCGTCTTAAGCCTCGACGGTAGAAAATCCGTCCACGACGAGATACGTAAAACGGTAAACGGCAGGGGCAGTTTCGACGTGGTTTTCCCCAACATATCCCGCTTTGTACGCTCGCGCGGCGATAAAAATTACTACGTGCGCGGCACGTTCACGGCAAAAAATCTCGACTTTTCCAAAGACGTGCTATTTCTCGCCGACAGCGGTTTCGACAGCATATCGTTAGAACCCGTGGTTACGGATATTCCCGACCTGCAGATACGCGAAGAACACCTTCCCCGCATCTGCGACGAGTACGAGGAGCTTTGCGACAGCTATCTTTACTACCTTGAACACGGCAAAGGCTTCAACTTTTTCCATTTCAACGTAGATTTAGAGGGAGGACCCTGTCTTTCCAAGCGAGTATCCGCGTGCGGCGCAGGCAACGAGTATTTTTCGGTAGCTCCCAACGGCGACCTGTATCCCTGCCACCAGTTCGTGGGCAACGCAAAGTTTTTAATGGGCAACGTGTACGAAGGCTCGTTAGACAAGGGTATCCGCAATACGTTCGCAACGTCCTGCCTGTTCACCCGTAAAAACTGCGACGGCTGCTTTGCAAAATTTATCTGCAGCGGCGGGTGCAGCGCCAATAACTACAATTTTATGGGCGATATACAGCTGCCTTACCCCATAACCTGCACTATGATGAAAAAGCGCATAGAGTGCGGAATGCACGTATTTGCACAAAAAAAGCGCATGGGGCTTAAATAAAACAACAAAAAATTTTCAATCCGCGTGTAAATTTTTTGCTTTAAACAGTTAATTAATTGACGGCGGGAAGATTTTTTAATATAATAAAGAAGTTAATTTTTGTTTAGCTTTTATTCGGCTGTCCGTAATTTTTGCGGACGATGAGAAGGAGATTACAGATGGGTAAAGTCAAATCGGCAATAATAACCGTCATAGTAACGTTGATAGTTGTCGTTCTGCTGCTGTTTACCGTAATATCCTGCCCCCTGCCAGGCGGAGTGGAGAGGTATAATTCTATACTTTCCAACATTCACCTCGGCAGCGAGTTTACAGGCGACGCCTACACCACGATCCTTCCCGACGGGGTTATCACCGCGGAAAGGTACAACTTAGGCGTAGCTGAAGAAGACCAGGGCGATTATGTCCAGGTCGGCAGCTATTATGTCGAAAAGGAAATACTGGAAGATTACGCAAGCGACGAAAGCACAGCGATTGAACTGCTTAAAGACACTGTTGCGGAAGACGCCAAAATTTTAAGCGGACGCTTCGGCGCTATGGAATACACCTCGTATTCCGTTTCCGTCGTAGACGGTATAGCAATAAAGGTTGCCGTGCCTTCCAATTTCACATACGCTGCGTATAGCGACAACGATAACGATTCTTATACCGACGATCTTTCCGTAACGTCAACCACGATATCTTATCTTACGCTTGGCGGCGAGCTTACGCTCCGCAATACCGATTCAACCATAACCAGCCGTCTCGACGACGACTACGGCTCATCAGGTTCGCTTTTAGGCGTACGCGCGGATATATCCGACTATATCAAGAGCATTACGGCTTATTCAAGCGGCGGTACTTACGCGGTAAAATTTAAACTTACGTCCGACGGCGAAGATATATTTTACAGCATTTCGCAAAAGGTAGCCAATTCCGACGATACTTATATAAGGTTCTACGTGGGCACTACCAACGTAATCAACCTTACCTGCGAAAGCACTATAGAGGGCAGCTCCTTCTATATACAGGTAGACGATTACCAGACGGCTCAGAATTACGCCGCTCTACTCGGTTCTGTGGCTACGGGCGACGCGCTCTCGTTAAGCTATGAATTTTCCGAGGTAACTTCGTCCTCGTCGGCATACGGCAACTACACGGCTCTTTTAACGTCTATCGCGGTGCTGGTAATACTTATCGGCATAATGGCTTATTCGGTATACCGCTATAAAAAACTCGGCATTGTTCTTTCGCTTATGATAGTGGCGTTTGCGCTTGTGCCCGTTATAGCGATGTTCTTCCTCGAGACACAGCTTACCCTGGCGGGATTGTTCGTAATCCTTATGTGCCTTGCCCTTTTCGCGGGCAGCAACTACTGGTCTTTCGAGATGGTTAAAAAGGAACTTTCCGTGGGCAGGACGGTGCAGAACGCCGTAAAGACAGGCTATAAAAAGACTGTCGCTGGTATACTCGATCTTCACATCGTGCTGTTTGTAGTGGGCGCGTTCCTTACGTTTATTGCGGCTGGCGAGGCTGCTGCGTGCGGCTCTATACTTGTAATCTGCACGTTGGCATCTTACTGCCTGCACTGGTTCACAAGGTTTATGTGGTACGTCACCATGTCGCCCGTTAAAAACGAATCAGACAAACGCAAATTCTTCGGCGCAAAGGCAAAATCTTTCGAGGAAATGGAAGAGGAGTACGAGCGTGCCGAACAGAATAAAAAAGTAAACGGGGAGGTGTAAAAATGAAAAAGTTTTCTTTCTCCTCTAAAATGCACTTGTTTATAATAATATCCTGCGTTATCGTGGCAATAGGTCTCGCGTTAGGTCTCGTATGCCAGTTCACGGCAGACGGCTTCTTTAACTGGGGCGGGGATTATTCCTCTTACCAGAGCGTTACCGTCCAGTACTACGAACGCGTAACGTCCACAGACGACGTGGAAAATACTTGCGAAAAGGCGTTTTCGGATAACGGCGTAAGCTATTATTCCAAGACGTATTCCGATACAACCAACGGCAGCGAAATAGAATACAGATTTTCAGTTTCGCAGGACGGCACTTCTATACAAAACGCCGTAAATTCCATCCACAGCTACGTAAGCACAAGCGGATGGTTCTTGGGCGGTGCGTATTATTCCTCTTACGAAGGCACTTTAGGCGGCAGCGAAGCCCTTATGTGGGCTGGCATAGCGCTTGCGGCGTCGGTAGTCTTCCAGTTCCTGTACTTCCTTATTAGGTACAAACTGATGATGGCTTGCGCTGCGTTCATCGCCGACGTGCACAATCTCGCCATATTCCTTGCACTGCTTGCAATCACAAGGGTGCA
>JAJQII010000069.1:34990-50132 GCA_021199295.1 Clostridia bacterium | reverse complement strand
GTGCATGCCTGTTCGACAGAATGCGTAAAAACTTCAAGACCGACGAATATAAGGCTATGCCTTCGTTCGAACAGACGGATGCGGCTACGCGCGAATGTTTCCCCATAGTAACAACGATGAACGCCGTTCTTGCAGCGGTAATCGCCGTTATAATGGTATTCGCTACTATCGGCGCACTCTCTGTATACAGTTTGTTTATGCCCTGCATAGCAGCAATTCTTGCCGTGCTTGCATGTGAATACGGTACAATGTTCTTTATCCCCTCGGTGTATTCGCGTTTTAAGCTCGGTTCAGATAAACGCGCAAGCGAAAAAGGTAAAAAGGCAATACCCGAAAAAAAGTCAAAGAAAAATAAGGAAAATGCCGTTGCCGACGTAAAAACTTCCGAATCGGCGGAATAATTTGTTTATTTAAAAAGGCGAGGGTTTTACCCTCGCCTTTTATGGTTAAAAAAGAAAATGAAAAGGATCTTACCCGAATACAGTTTTTCTGGCGGACAACTTAATACTATAAAAGCTCTTGCCGCCGACTGTAACCTGTCAGAAGGCACGGTAAGCATTCTTTACGGCAGGGGGATAGACAGCACCGAAAAAATAAAGCGCTTTCTTACCCCGGGCAAAGAAAATTTCATTTCCCCTTTTAAAATGAGCGGGATGAAAGAGGCGGCGGACCTTATAACCCGTGCCCGCGACGAGGGCTGGGACGTGCTTATTTACGGCGATTACGACTGCGACGGCGTATGCGCTTCTACCATAATGCACGGCGTTCTTACCGACTACGGCGTAAACGCCGTGGCGTACGTGCCCGAACGCAAGGGCGGCTACGGGCTTAACAAGGCTTCTATAGACGAAATTTTAGAGGAGTTTTTCCCCGAACTGGTAATAACGGTAGATTGCGGCATCAGCTGTGCTGAAGAGGTGGAGTACTTAAAGGAATGCGGCTGCGAGGTAATAGTAACCGACCACCACGAACTGCCCGACAGTATCCCCGATTGCATATGTGTAAACCCCAAATTTAACGACGATTACCCGTACGACAATCTTTGCGGGGCGGGCGTTGCGTTTAAGGTGGGCTGTGCCCTTCTCGGCAGCAACGCGTATAAATATCTTGACTTCGCGGCGCTTGCTACCGTGGCGGACAGCGTTCCGCTTACGGGCGAAAACCGCGACATAGTGGCGGAAGGGCTCAAAATGATAAACAGCTCCCCGCGCAGCTGCATAGCTAATTTTCTTACCAAATCGCAGGAAGAAGTCACGGCACACACGCTGGCATTCACCATAGCTCCTAAGGTAAACGCCGCGGGCAGAATGGGCGACGCCGCTTCGGCTCTCGCGCTGTTTTCTGCAGAAGACGAAAAGGAGATATTTTCCCTGTCGGCAAAACTTACGGCGTACAACCAGGAACGGCAGTTAAGATGCGACGAACTGTATCTTTCGGCAAAAGAAAAACTGGCTTCACGCGGGGCGTACGGCAAAGTAATAATGCTTGCCGACGACGGGTGGAACTCGGGCTTTACGGGCATAGTCGCCGCCCGTCTTGCCGATGAATACGGCAGACCTACAATACTTTTCGTAAAAAACGGCGATACTTTAAAGGGTTCTGCCCGCAGTATAGACGGCGTAAATATATTCGATGCGCTCAAGGCGTGCGATAAATATATATCAGAATTTGGCGGGCACTCGCAGGCGGCAGGCGTAAACGTCGATTTCGACTGTTTCGACAGCCTTGAACGCGCCCTTAACGAATATCTCGACAATAATTACACGGCTGAAGATTTTATACCCACTATATACATAAACGGCAGCTTAGACGATCCCCGTTTTTCGGCTACCGCAAAAGAGCTTTCTTTGTTAGAGCCGTTCGGTGTGGGCAATAAAAAACCGCTGTTCGCGGCAAGCGTAAATTCCTGCCCCGTAAAACAGCTTAAACCTGCCTCCAGCCACCTCACGTTTAAATGCGGCGGGTTAGATTTTATGTACTTCGGCGGCGTTAAAAATACCCGCCTTCTGGAATGTCCCGCCCCCAAGCAGCTTGTTTACGAATACAACGTTTCCCATTTCAGGGGAAGGGAGTATGTAAAGGGCTTCGTGCGAGACGTTATTTACCCTGCCGACAGCGGGGCGTACGCGCAGGAATATATTGCTTTTAACGCGGTAATAAATGCCTCTCTGCCCGCGGCGGGGGCAAACGTTACTTTAACAGAGCATACTCAGATAGACGATATGCTTTCCCGCCACACGGCAGGCTACGGAACGCTTCTTGTAGCTATGGAATATTCCACGCTTTCGGCATATTCCAATCTGGGTAAATTCGGCACAGACCTGTTTGCCCTATCCACGCGCAGCCTTGCCGACACGGTGCTGGTTGCCCCGCAGGCGGACTGCGACTTTACGGGCTACAATAAAATTATTTTTCTCGACAAACCCGCAGCAATAACTTTCCCCTGCTTAAGCGGCAAAGACGTCACCGTTTGTTCGGATATATGCGGCTACCAATCGCTTTTAAAGCTTGACTGCGACAGGCAAAGCCTGCTGCAAGTTTTCGCCTATCTTACGGCGAACGCGGGGCAGATCGAAGGCAATTCTGCAGAAGAAGCCGCGGCTTATCCATCGCCGTACGCTAAAAGTTACTTTTTGTTTGCGCTTAAAGTGTTCGAACAGCTCGGGCTGATAGGTTTCCGCGGCGGCAGCCTTCTCGTGTACAGGGGAATAAAAACAGACCTTAAAAATTCTCAGCTGTACAATTTGGTAGACGGCATTAAAAAAATGGCTTAACGTAAAAGGTATTTATCGGCAAGGTGAAAATATGAAAAACGTTCTTGATAAAATTTATGAAAATTATGCGGAGAGCGAGCGGGAAATGCTGCTTGCCGCGTACAGGTATGCCGAACAGATGCACGCCAGCCAGAAACGCGCGTCGGGCGAGCCCTATTTTACCCACCCCTGCGCCGTGGCAGAAATTCTTATAGATTTAGGTTTAGACGCCCCTACGGTTGCGGCGGCTTTTCTGCACGACGTTATAGAAGATACCCCAGCCACCAAGGAAGATATAGTAAAGCGCTTCGGCGAAGAAATTTACACGCTGGTAGACGGCGTAACCAAACTCGATAAGATACATTACCAGACGCACGAAGAAGAGGATATAGAAAATTTCCGTAAAATATTTGTCGCTATGGCAAACGACGTGCGCGTAATCATAATAAAACTTGCCGACAGGCTTCACAATATGCGCTCTTTAAATTACCTTTCAGATGAGCGCCAGCAGCGTATCGCCAAAGAGACGCTGGAAATCTACACGCCGCTCGCGGGCAGGCTGGGCATATCGCAGGTAAAGTGCGAACTCGAGGATTTATGCCTTAAATATCTCGATCCCTCGGCATACGAATACCTTGTAACAAATATCCACCAGAAACTTGCCGAGCGCAGAAGTCTGATAGATACCTGCGTTGCCGAACTCAACGAAATTTTAGACGAGAGCGGCATAAAGGGAGAGGTCTTCGGCAGACCCAAGCACTTCTATTCCATATACAAAAAGATGAAAAATTCGGGCAAGACGCTCGACCAGATATACGACCTTTCGGCGGTAAGGGTAATAGTAAATACCACCGAAGAGTGTTACGAGGTTCTGGGTAAAATCCATAAAAAGTGGAAACCCGTCCCCGGGCGTATCAAGGACTATATCGCCACGCCCAAACGCAACCTGTACCAGTCGCTCCATACAACGGTGGTAACCGACTTCGGGCAGATTTTCGAAATACAGGTACGCACTTTCGAAATGCACCACATGGCGGAATACGGCATCGCAGCCCACTGGCGTTACAAAGAGCAGAGGGGCGGGGCAGACAACAACTTCGACGCCCGCCTTTCGTGGATACGCGACGTTATGGACTGGGAAGGCAGTGCGGGCAGCTCAAAGGAATTTGTAGAAAGTTTAAAGACCGACCTATACACAAACGAGCTTTTGGTATTTACCCCGCAGGGCAAAGTTATATCTCTGCCGTTAGAGGCAACCCCCATAGATTTTGCCTACGCCATCCATTCAGAGGTAGGCAATAAGTGCGTGGGCGCTAAGGTAAATTCCAAAATAGTACCCCTGTATTCCACCCTCCACACGGGCGACGTGGTAGAAATTTTAACTTCTCCCAACAGCAAAGGCCCTTCGTGGGACTGGTTAAAGTATGTAAAATCTGGCTCGGCTCGCGGCAAAATACGCCAGTACTTCAAGCGGGAGATGAAGGAAGAAAACGCCCGCACAGGCAAATCTATGTTAGAGGCCGAGGCAAAGCGCAAGGGCTACAACCTTGGCGACCTTTTGACAAACGAGTCGTTTGAAAAACTTTCTAAAAAGCTGGTATTTGCCTCGCAGGAAGAAATGTTTGCCTCGGTGGGCTACGGCGCTGTAAGCGTAAACCAGGTAATTTACAAACTTATAGATTACTATAAAAAGGAAGTACCCAAGCCGATAGACAATTTCCCCGACAAAAACGGGGCCAAGGCTTCGGCAAGCAGCGTAACCATACGCGGTATGAGCGGTCTCGCCGTCCGTTTTGCGCACTGTTGTAACCCCGTGCCAGGCGACGAGATAGTGGGCTTTGTCTCACGCGGAAGGGGCGTCATAATCCATCGCAAGGACTGCCCCAACCTATCCGACTACGAAAGCGACAGAATCCAGCCCGCCCAGTGGACGTCGGATACAGGCTCTGAATTTATAGTGGGGCTTCGCGTGACGGCAGAAGACGACTCGGGGCTGCTTGCCTTTATCACGGCAGAAGTCGCGGCAATGCATCTATACGTCACCCAGCTTAACGGCAGGCTGGATAAAAACAAACAGGCGGTAGTTGATTTAAACGTACGGCTCAACCGCCGTTCCGATTTAGACGTTCTTATAAACCATTTAAAAAAGGATAAACGCATTATAGACGTTTACAGGACTTCGGGCTAAAATGCAGGTAATCAAAGTATATCCCGCAGGTTTTGCGGCTAACAGTTATATAGTTTCGGGCAACGGCAAAACGTGTGCGGTAATAGACTGCGCACAGCCCAAAGTGCTTGCAAAATGCAAAGAGCTTGGCTTGCAGCCCGAATGTGTGCTTTTAACCCACGGGCATTACGATCACGTGGGCGGCTGTGCCGCGTTCGAAAACGAGGGCGTGCCCATAATGTGCGGCAAGGACGAAAAAGACCTTATATTCAGCGAAGGTTATATGCGGCTTTGCGGCGGCGTTCCCCGCTTTACGATAGCGAAAACTTTTTCCGACGGAGAGGAATTTTCTGCGGCAGGCATAAATTTCAAAGTAATAGCCACTCCAGGGCACACGGCAGGGGGAGTAACATACCTTGCCGAAAACGCCCTTTTTACGGGCGACACGCTCTTTTGCCGCAGTGTCGGCAGAACGGATTTGCCCACGGGCAGCGGCTCGCAGCTTACCCGTTCGGTAAAAAAACTGTATGCCTTAAAGGGCGATTACATGGTTTTCTGCGGGCACGAAGAAGATACCACGTTAGAAGCCGAACGCCGCGGCAACTATTTTATACGGGAAGACAATGCTTAATACTAACTGTGAATTTCTGCGCGCGGACGTCATGGACGCCGTGCGCCTTTTCGGCTGTGAGGAAGAAGATTTTACCCACACGCTTACATATAAAGACGGCGCTTTTATAAACACGGTAGAATATAACGGCAGCGTGCACAGCGAGGCAGAGCCCTGCCTGTACAGCGGCGAAACCGAATACAAGCGTTATGCCCGAAGGTACGCCAAGCTCGCCTTTTACAATGTGCTGTCTAAGGCAAAGGGGGTAACGTTTCCATGGGGCGCTTTAACGGGCATACGCCCTACGAAAATGGCGTATACCGAGATGGAGCGCGGCGGCGACTACGTTGCCCTTTTTAAAAAGCTGCACGTAATTGAGCCCAATATATCCCTTATCCAACAGGTTTTAGACGGGCAGAAAGACATATACAAACAAAACCGAGGCAACGGCGAGGATCTGTTTATAAGCCTGCCGTTCTGCCCCACGAAGTGCGAGTACTGCTCCTTTATAACCGCTCCCATAGCCGCCACAAGGCAGTATGTAGACGCCTATGTAGACAGCCTTATAAAAGAAATTTATTCATTAAAGCCGCTTATTACAAAACTTAATTCGGTATACGTGGGCGGCGGTACGCCGTTTGTGCTGGACTGCGACAAATTGGAGCGCATATATGCCGCGATTAACACGCTTGGGGTAACGTGTGAGTTTACGGTGGAGGCGGGCAGACCCGACGAGTTCTGCGAGGAAAAATTAAAACTTTCCAAAGACTACGGCGTAAACCGCATATGCGTCAATCCCCAGTCTTTCAGCGACAAAACGCTGGCGGCTATCGGCAGAAAGCACACCACGGCGCAGACGTACGCCGCATACGAAATGGCTCAAAAATACGGGTTCGATATCAACGTCGATCTGATAGCGGGGCTTGCCGACGAAACGCCGTCGGACTTTGCCGGCTCGGTGCAAAGGGCGGCAGAGCTTTCCCCCGCAAACATTACGGTGCATACCCTTTCGTTAAAGTCAGGCGCTAAACTTAAAGAGAACGTTTCCCGCTTGAATGTCGGCGGCATCGGCAGTATGATAAGTCTTTCCCGCGAAATTCTTGCAGATAACGGCTACTCGCCATATTACCTGTACAGGCAAAAGTACCAGGCTGGCGGCAACGAAAACACAGGCTGGGCAAAACAGGGCAAGGCTTGCGTGTACAACGTAGACGTTATGGAAGAAATCTGCTCTAACATAGCGGCAGGGGCGAACGCTATCTCCAAAAAAGTGTATAACGGAGGGGAGCGCATAGAGCGCTATGCCTCGCCGAAAGATATAAAGACCTATCTCGAAAAGACCGACGAGATAATTTCCCGCCGCAACGCCCTTTTCGGATTATAAAAAAACAGCGGGCAAACTGAAAAAACTTTGCTAAAATAAGTTGCTATTTGCCGTCTGCTATGGTAAAATAAACGCGTTACGGATACAAAGCGACGCGAATACTCCACGGTCTGCTTTGTTTGCCGCATATTAATTTCCATAAAGGAGGATAATAAACATGGAAAAGTCAGAAATTATCGCAAAGTATGCCACTAAAGAGGGCGACACGGGTTCACCCGAAGTGCAGATAGCACTCCTTACTGAAAGGATCAACCACCTTAACGAACACCTTAAAGTGCATATCCACGATAACCATTCGCGCAGGGGTCTTTTAAAGATGGTTGGCCGCCGCCGCGGTCTTCTCGACTATCTTAAATCCAAGGATATCGAAAGATACCGTGCAATAATCGCAGCATTAAATTTAAGAAAGTAAAAGTCAAAGAGGGCGGTGTTTTTTTGTCGCCCTTTTTTTCATAAAATATTTGTCTGCGGCGGGTGTCGCAGGCGCAAGAACAGAACAAGGAGTTAGTAAAAAATGACAGATTTCAAGCAATTTTCAATGATGGTCGGCGGCAGGGAAGTCGTTATCGAGACGGGCAAGTATGCCGAGCAGGCCAATGGTGCGTGCGTAGTGCGTTGCGGTGAAACGGCAGTGCTCGTTACCGTATGTATGTCGCCGTCACCCCGCGAAGGTATGGATTTCTTCCCCCTTCAGGTAGATTATGACGAAAAGATGTATTCCATCGGCAAAATCCCCGGCGGATTTAAAAAACGCGAAGGCAGGGCAAGCGACAAGGCTATACTTACCGCAAGGCTTATAGACCGCCCCTTGCGCCCCCTTTTCCCCAAGGGCCTTTATAACGACGTAACCGTAGTGGCTCAGGCTATTTCGGTTGAGCCCGATATCTCCCCCGAACCTCTGGCTATGATAGGCTCTTCAGTCGCCCTTTCTATTTCAGATATTCCCTGGGCAGGTCCTACAGGCTCGGTAGTGGTAGGCATGGTAGACGGCAAGTACGTCATAAACCCCGACCTTGCACAGCGCAAGGTAAGCACAATCCACCTTAACCTTGCAGGCACTAAAGACGCTATCCTTATGATAGAGGCTGGCGCTCAAGAAGTTTCTAACGAAGAAATGGTCGGCGCTATTATGTTCGGCCAGGAAGAGATTAAAAAGATCTGCGAATTTATCGAAGGCACTATAGTTCCCGCCGTGGGCAAGCCTAAAAAGGAAATGGAGCTTTACCATATCCCCGAAGACCTCGATAAAGAGGTAAAGGCTTACGCTTCCTCTAAAATAGACTGGGCTATAGACACATTCGACAGGCAGGAGAGGGAGGCAAGGCAGGCACAGGCAGAAGCCGAAGTGCTTGAGCATTTCGCCGATATCTATCCCGCGCAGACAAGGGAAATTAAAGACAGTTTATATTACCTTACCAAAGAAAAGGTACGCGCAAAGATATTTGACAAGGGCATCCGCCCCGACGGCAGGGGACTTAAAGACGTACGACCCATCTGGTGCGAACGCGACGTTCTTCCCCGCGCACACGGTTCTGCCGTGTTTACCCGCGGGCAGACGCAGACTCTTACAACCTGCACGCTTGCAATGCTCTCTGAAGCACAGAAGCTCGAAGGTCTCGACGAGGAAACGTATAAAAGGTATATGCACCAGTACAACTTCCCCGGCTACTGCACAGGCGAGGCAAAGGCGCTCCGCAGCCCCGGCAGAAGGGAGATAGGCCACGGCGCTCTTGCTGAAAGGGCTCTCATCCCCGTGCTTCCCTCAGAAGAGGAATTCCCCTACGCTATAAGGGTGGTAAACGATATTATGTCGTCTAACGGCTCGTCTTCCATGGCGTCGGTATGCGGCTCTACCATGGCGCTTATGGCGGCAGGCGTTCCCATCAAAAACCCCGTTGCAGGCGTTGCCATGGGGCTTATCAAAAACCAGGAAACGGGCGAATTCAAAGTGCTCACCGATATCCAGGGGCTGGAAGATTTCCTCGGCGATATGGACTTTAAGGTAGCAGGCACTGTAAACGGCATCACTGCTATACAGATGGATATAAAGATTAAGGGTATATCCGAAGAGATTATGCACACTGCTATAGACCAGGCTAACGAGGGCAGGCAGTTCATACTTTCCAAGATGCTCGAATGTGTTCCCGCAGTAGAACCCAATCTTTCCAAGTATGCTCCCAAGATTATCAGCTTTGAGATCGCTCCCGACAAAATCGGCGAGGTTATCGGCAAACAGGGCAGCGTAATCAAAAAGATTATGGAAGAAACGGGCACAGAGATTGACTTCAACGAAGACGACAGCGGCAAGGGCTATATCTCTACCACAGGTCCTATAGAAAACGCCGAGCGTGCCAAAGCTATAGTTCTTTCCATAGCGCACGATCCCGAAGTAGGCGATATGTTCGTAGGTACGGTTGTACGCATTATGAACTTCGGCGCGTTTGTTGAATTTGCTCCCGGCAAAGACGGCATGATCCATATTTCCAAACTTTCGGACAAGCGTGTGGAAAAGGTAGAAGACGTCGTAAGGATAGGCGATATGGTAAAGGTAGAAATTATTAAGATAGGTGAAAAGGGCATAGACCTTAAACTGCTTGAAAAATTATCTTAAACTTGAATTTTAAAATACAGATATGGGCGCACCCAAGGGTGCGCCCTGTATTTTACGTTAGTTGCGGTATAGTATGGGGTTAATTGTAATTCAACTCTTATAAAAACGCAAATTTTTACAGTTGACGGCAAGCCTTAGCCCCGCCGTGCGTTTTGTGTAATAATTCGTAAGCCCCTTTTGCCTGCGGTATTGTTTTATATGGTAGTAAAAGTTAGATTTTTTAAGCCCCGTAAGTTTAAGTGCCTGGTCTATGTCTATCTCTTTTATAAAGTAACGCTCGGCTATCTTGCCAAAGTCATTGCCGTATACCGTTTTGGGCCGCCCGAATTTAACGCCTTTTTTGCGAGCCTCGGCAATGCCTTCAGCCTGCCTTACCTTAATGTTCGCGCGTTCATTTTCCGCCACAAAGGAAAGTACCTGCAATACAATATCAGCGATAAATTTGCCGACGAGCGAATCAGCCCTTTCGCGCGTGTCCAAAAGGGGCATGTCAAGCACAACTATATCAGCGCATATCTTTTTGGTGATCCTTGTCCATTCCTGCAAAATCATATTGTAGTTGCGCCCAAGCCTGTCAATAGACTTTATTACAAGCAGATCTCCTTTTTTAAGCCTGGAGATCAGTTTTAAGTAATTCTTTCTTTCAAAGTTTTTTCCGCTCTCCTTGTCGCTGAAAATATTGCGTTTTTTTACCCCAAATTCGCTGAAAGCGGCAATCTGGCGTGCAAGGTTCTGGTCGCGCGACGATACACGCGCATATCCGTAAGTTATCATAGGTGTTACGCTCCTTAATTTTTATTAGTAAATTTTACAGCCTTGAACGGAAAAACCGCAAACGGAATTTTAAAATTATACACAAACATTAATTAAGGTTAATTTTTTGCTGGACATTTTTTGTCGGCAGTGATAAACTGTATATGTACTTTAAGGAGGTTTTATGGTAAAAATTATATTTAACGTAGAGGGGATGCGCTGCGGTATGTGCGAAAGCCATGTAAACGACGTTGTGCGCAAGGCGGGCAATGTTTCTAAAGTTACTTCGTCACATTCAAAAAACAGGACAGAGGTCATAGCTGAAGACGACTCGTGTGTCCAGGCTATGCAAACGGCAATAGAGGGGCAGGGCTACCGCGTGACGGGCGTTACCTGCCAGCCCTACGAAAAGAAGGGATTATTCGGCAAAAAAAAGTAAAATTATACGGGGAACAGCTTGCGCTGTTCCCCGTAAATTTCAGTAAATATTTCTGTAATTGAGCCGCATATATCCCGCAGCAAACACAGCGATAGCTGCAATCACCAGGATAAGCACGCTTAAAAAGATAGTAAGTGTGGAGGCGACAGGGAAACTTCCGTAACCTGTAAAGGAGTACGCGCCAGTTATACCATTAGAAATAAGGTACAAAAGGGGATGCCCTTCCGAGGCGCAGTATATAGAAAGCCCTGCAGAACCAGCGCCAAGCACAATATTTACAGTCACGGGCAAAACTACGTTTCTTGCAAGCATGCTGCTGCCAAAAACTATTGTGCCGTACGTAAGCACTTTTATCAGCGCGGAAAGGCTTTCCAGCGCCACAGTGCCGATATAGTTTAGCCCGAAGGCAGAAGAAGACGTCGCGTAAACTATCACCCCCGAGGCACTTCCGTACATAAGCCCGAGAAAAGCACAAGCGGCGCATACAATAAGGCTTATTCCCGCGACACACGCAAGCCATACAAGATATCTTGTCCATATAAATTTCTTTCTCGGGACGGATGAGGAATACAGGTATTTGTAAGTCCCGCTGTGAAAGTCAGCAGGCATAAGTACGGCAGCCGCAAATCCCATAGCCAGCGGCAGGGCAAAAGAGCAAATCTGCATAAGCCAAGTAAAGGCGCAAAAGGCGTTGTCCTTTGTCTGGGCGCGTATCCCGCCGTAGTCGTTGTAATCTGAATAAGAAATTCCCTTTTCGTACAGGTAGTTGTACACATTCAGCCGTAGTTTCTGTCTGTCTATCCTATTTTCCAGCTCAGTATAGTCCTCGTCAGACAGCCAGTCAGTCTCAAGCGAATACTCAAGACTTTCTATATTTTCCTCAGTCTCGGTAATAAGGGCTAAAAGTTCTTCTTGGCTTTGGTACTCGCTTATGCCGTAAGCTCTGTATCTGTTGCCAAAGGTGAACGTCTGGGCAAAGCCTACACAAAGCAAAATTATCAATACGGCGAGTACGGCTATAATTGCAGGCATTATGCCCGTTTTAAAAATCTTTTTAAATTCCTGTTTAAACATCAGCGTGACCTCCGAAATTATTACGGTATAAACCTTCAAGGTCGGCATTATCTCTGTCAGCATCATTTATCCGGCAGCAGCCTGCTATTTTGCCATCTTTTAATATAAGAACGCGGTCGCACACTTCCTGCATTTCGTGCAGTATGTGGGAAGATATAAATATGCTTACACCGTATTTGTTTTTGAGCGTGAGCAAAAGCTCGCGGATTTCTATTATAGCAAGCGGGTCAAGCCCGTTTACAGGCTCGTCAAGTATCAAAAGTTCAGGTTTTCCCAAAAGAGCACAGCCGATGCCCAGTTTTTGCTTCATGCCGAGCGAATATTTGCCCGCACGCTTTTTTATATAGGGCTGCATATTCAAAAGCCTGATGATTTCGTCTACCTGGCTTTTGTCGGAATTTGTCGCCGAGGCAAGATATAACAGGTTGTCCCGTCCGCTCAGGGCGTTGTAAAAGCAGGGCTGTTCTATGATGGCGCGGTATTTTTCAGGCCGCACAACATTGCCCGAGGTAGGTCTTGCCATAGAGGAAAGTATCTTCATCGCAGTTGTTTTTCCGCTGCCGTTAGGTCCTAAAATACCCAGTATTTCCCCTTCTTCGATATCAAAACTTATATCGTCAAGCACAACCTTGCTGCCGAATTTTTTACTTACGTTTATAAATTGCGCCACACTCATTTTACTCACCGCCAAAGTCAATAGTCCAGTAAACCTGCCCGTCATCCACTGTAAGGGTAACGTTCTGGAATGTAACCGTCTTTGTTTCATCTATCACAACGGCGCATTGTATGTTCGAATAGTAATTTTTAAAGTAATCCCAGTCCTGTACGGTAGTTGTAATATAGCTGTTTACACCGCTGTAATCTAAACTTACAGAGTAATCGAAATTTCTTTCTGTAGGGGGATAGTAAAAATCGTATCCGTCTATAGTAAAAATGCTCGAGCGCAACGTGTAGCCGCCTTCGTCGTTTGTGGAATAGCATACAAACACGTCGCCATCCGACAAAAAGCTGTAAGCCTGCCTTTCGCTGTTGTCGGCAAATTGTATCATGCCGTTGTATTCGTCTAAAGAAGTCAGAAATTCGCCAAAATCTTCCTCGTCTTTGACTGAAAAAGACCTGTTTTGCCCGTCGTAAGTTGAGTTTGCTGCCGAGTATTCAAAAGAAAAATGCGCGTCGCTTAAAGAACTTCCGCACCACAGCGTCACGGGCTTGGGAGTGCAAGCGCACAGAATACAGACGGCGGCAAGACTGGCTACAGATATAGAAATAAAGAACTTTTTCATTTCTTGTCTCCTTAAGATGGTTTTCTGTTTAATATACATTCCAGCTTGCCGTTTGTTCGGGAAAATATAAAAAAATACGGGAAAAATTTTCCCGTACCTTAGTTTTTATTCAATTATCGTTTTTAAAATTTCGGATACCGCCGCGCTGTCCGTTCCGCCTGTTAAATAGTAGGCGCTTCCGTCAGCGTAAAACATTGCGTAATAACAGTTACTAAAGCCGTAATAAATTGTATAACTGCCAATTTCCTCGGCGTCGTCGGTCTGGCTGTAGTCAGACAATACGTCAAAGAAATAATTTTCGTTTACTGCAATATACCACGCGTATTCTGTCTGTTCATATGTGAATGTCTGCACTATCAGCACAGTTTCTTCATTGGCTGTATATACGTAAGTTACAACGTTTTCAATATCTGCACTTATGTATTGTGTGTAGTTCTGCTCGTTGTATTGCTCTAAAGAGGATATTTGCTGCCTGTCAAGTTCAGCAATACAATAATAGTTTGAATTATCGCTTGAGTTAGTGGGGGAGCGTAAAAAAACGGCAGCTAAAATCACGGCAAGGCACACGGCAAAAGCAGCGCATGCACAGCTTACGGCAATAGCTTTACTGTTTATTGCAACGGCATTCCCCGTTGCCTCCGTACGCGTTTTTATAGCGGGGGTGGGGGAACTTACGCTCTCAGGCAAATTGTTTGCCATTTCAGCCTTTGCCCTGTCCAACACGCTGTCGGGCACGTCAGCCCCGTCAAGCAGTGCCTTATTAAATTTTTTGGTATCTCTGTTTTTCATTGTCGTTCCAGATTTATATACATTTTCAGGCAGAATTTGTTCGGTTACTTAAGGTGTTTTTTCATTTTGCTTGTAATTTTTTTGAGCTTGTCATAGACGGTAGTTTTTGGCTTTTTTAGTCCGTCTGCTATTTCCTGCAAAGTTTTACCTTCAAAAAAGTATTCGTAGATAATTTGCTTTTCCTCACTTTCAAGGCAAGAGACAGCCTCGCTTGCAAGTATCTTATTCAAGACTTCGTCTAAGCAATCATAATCGGGCAAGCTGTTTTCTTCAATATCTTCGTGCCGCCTGAAAGAGTCTTTTTTGTTTTGGTTGAGGGCGGTATTTTTTACTATTTCGTAAAGATAATTGTAACCGTTTTGGTTACTGTCAAAATTTTTCGCGTTTTTCACTACTTTAAGGTAGGTCTCGCTTAAAATATCCTCAGCTTTATCCTTGTCGGTAAGGTAAGCCCTTGCAACAAAAAATAAAGGCTTTTTTGTAATAGCAAACAGTTTGTCCAGTGCAGCCATATCACCCTTAGCGATTTTTTCTATGCAGTTGTTTATTTGTTTTATGTACTTTTTATCTGCCATTACAGCTATTTTATCATGGTTGTGAATTTTTGTAAAGAGGTAAACAAAAAAGGCAGGGGTAACCTGCCTTTTAGTTAAAGAATAAATTAGTTTTCTTTAATCCATGCTTCAGCCTTAGCTTTAGCTACAGCCGTGAGCTTTTCTTCAGGATAGGGGGATGTTTCGCCGCCTACGCAATATAAAGCGTATTTGCCTTCTGCCGTAACGAATAAAACTTCGGTATAGCCTGCGGGATCACCGTATTCACCCACATTAACCTGCTTAACAACTTCCATCGTATCGGTATCGTATTCAACGCCTCGTATAGTCTTTTTCACCTTTACTGACCTCCGTAATTTTTTTAAAGTGCAAAACTAATCTGCAACTGCTTTTTATTTTACTAAAAATTTATTTTATTGGCAAGCGGCTTGCCGCTTTAATCGGCAGTATGCGTAATTTTATGTTATTTTTTCACATTCTGCAATTTATTAACAAAAAAATTACAAATTCCGACGAATTTTTCTCGTGTGTGGCAAAAAATAGCAGTGCAAAATTATTTGCACTGCATAAATGGCGGAGAGAGAGGGATTCGTCAATGCGTAGCATTGTTAGCAAGAGAGCGAAAAGCGAACGAAGCGTTACGTTATTTCGTTTAACCTCTCTCTACGCGAAAAAATAGCAGTGCAAAATTATTTGCACTGCATAAATGGCGGAGAGAGAGGGAT
>JAJQII010000069.1:34672-34890 GCA_021199295.1 Clostridia bacterium | reverse complement strand
TCGAACCCCCGGAAGCTTTCACTTCAACGGTTTTCAAGACCGCCGCATTCGACCGCTCTGCCATCTCTCCATTGTATTAAATTGTTATTGAAGAAAACCGTTACACGGTTTGACGCGATTGCGCCAAAGGCGAACAAACGCTATTCTGTCGCTACGCTCCTTACAAGACCGCCGCATTCGACCGCTCTGCCATCTCTCCATTGTATTAAATTGTTATT
>JAJQII010000069.1:0-34572 GCA_021199295.1 Clostridia bacterium | reverse complement strand
ACGCGATTGCGCCAAAGGCGAACAAACGCTATTCTGTCGCTACGCTCCTTACAAGCTCGCCACGAAACGACCGCTTCTAAATTCTCTCCATTAAATTAACTCATATCAAAAATACTGAGCAACGTAAATTATTTTATCAAAAGAGCTAAATTATGTCAAACATTTTTTGCTGTAAAATACAATAATAGCGGGGTTTTGTAAAACCCCGCTATTAATCGCAAATTTTTATTTTTTAGCTTTTTCAATTGACTGCATTGCTTTTTCTGCAATATTTTCTTTGGTGAAACCAAAATAATTAAACAACTCTTTTGCCGGGCCTGAAACACCGAATGAGTGCATTGCAACAACTTCTCCGCAGTCGCCGCAATATTTATACCATGCAAAGTGTGAAGCAGCTTCTACGCACACCCTTGCCTTAACGTCAGGGGGTAATACGTGTTCCTGATATTCCTTGGTCTGCTTTTCAAATTCTTCCATGCAGGGCATAGAAACAATACGCGTTTTAATGCCTTTTTCTTCAAGAATTTCTTTTGCACCCGAGCAAATTTCCACTTCAGAGCCAGTGCCAATAAGTATAACGTCGGGCTTGCCCTTGCTGTCCTGTAAAATGTAACCGCCTGTAAGCGCTTTAAGTCCCGAACCTTCATACTGGGGCAGATTTTGCCTTGTAAGAATAATAGCGGTGGGGGAGTTCTGCGTGAGCGCCGAGATATAGGCAGCCGCCGTTTCCTTGCCGTCGCAGGGACGGAACACTTTCATGTTTGGAATAGAGCGTAACGATATAAGCTGTTCCACAGGCTGGTGTGTAGGCCCGTCTTCGCCTACGCCTATAGAATCGTGCGTCATAATGTATATAACGGGTATATTCATCAAAGCGCTCATTCTCATACCGGCTTTCATATAGTCGGTGAACGAGAAGAATGTAGAGCATACTATCTGCAAGCCGCCGTGTAACTGTATGCCGTTGCATATAGCAGCCATGGCGTGTTCCCTTATGCCGAAGTGGATATTTCTTCCCAGCCTGTTTTCAGGCGAGAAGTAGCCTTCGCCCTTGAGTTCAGTTTTCGTGGAGGGGGCAAGGTCGGCAGAACCCGACATAAGGTTGGGCATAACTTTTGCAAGTTTGTTAATTATCGTGCCGCCGCTGGCGCGTGTAGCTTCAGGCTTGCCGTAGTCGAACATTCCCTCGATTTTGTTGAAGTCGGGGCGGCATCCTGCCATAAACTTTTTATATTTTTCGGCAAGTTCGGGGTAAGCAACCTCGTACGTCTCGAACATCTTGTTCCATTCTTTTTCGTATTTCAGCTTGTCCTCGGCAATATCAAGGCAATGCTTTTTTACGTCCTCGGGCACGGTGAAAGGTTCTTCCGCCCAGTTGTAGAACTCCTTCATCTTCTGCAGATTTTCTTCGCCCATAGGCGCACCGTGTACGTCGGGCGAGTTGGCAAGGGGAGAGCCATAGCCAATAACCGTCTGGCAGATTATTATAGAAGGGCGGGTAAGGTCGCTTTGCGCACGCTGTATGGCGGCACGCAGTTTAAGCAGATTATTTGCGTCGTCTACGCGTATAACCTGCCAGCCCTGACCAGCAAACCTTGTTGCCGTGTCTTCGGTAAAGGTAGCGTTGATATCGCCTTCTATCGACATGTTGTTCCTGTCGTATAAAAGTATGAGTTTGCCGAGTTTCTGCATACCCGCAAGCGAGCAGGCTTCGTAGCTTATGCCTTCTTCAAGGCAGCCGTCGCCGCAAAGCACGTAGGTAAAGTGGTCTACCACGGGGTAGTTGGGGCGGTTGAATATGGCGGCAAGGTGTTCTTCCGCTATGGCAAAGCCCACGGCGTTTGCAACCCCCTGGCCCAAAGGCCCTGTAGAGGTTTCAACCCCGTCTGTCTTCCCGTATTCGGGATGCCCGGGGGTAATAGAACCCAGCTGGCGGAAATTTTTTATATCGTCCATGCTTACGTTGTAGCCGAACAAGTGCAAAAGGCTGTACAAAAGCATTGAACCGTGGCCCGCCGAAAGAATAAACCTGTCGCGGTTATCCCATTTAGGATTATTGTAACTGAACCTTAAAAAGTCGCTGAAAACTTCATAACCAATGGGCGCTGCGCCTATACATATGCCGGGGTGTCCCGATTTGGCTTTTTGGATAGCCTCGGTCGATAAAATCCTTATCGTGTCTACGCTTTTCTGCTGAACAGACATAATAAATCTCCTTTTTGTTGAATTTATTTGATGGAATACCATTCCAATTTTTATCTTAAATAAGTTTCTAATTTGCTGCAATCAAGGTAGCTAAATCCCGAAAGCACCCTGTAAAGGAAGGGTACTATCTTTAAAATGCCGCCCCCAGAATTGCTCTCTACGTTTATTGGCAGGATGGGGTCGTGCAGGCTCATTCTTACAAGCGCCCAGCCATCGCCGTGTTCTCTGTCAAAGCAAAGCCTTACGCCCTCGTAATTTTCAGGGGCGACGTGTACGCCGATGGCGTTCTGCGCCTCTTTTTCGAGTGCTCCGAATATTTCCCCGCCCTTGGAGCGGAAGTCGCAATCATTAAACGGAAGCCTTATTTCAACGGCTTCGGCAGGCTCTTTAAGATCCTTTATAAGTTCGGTTATGCCGTTAGTTTGCCCCGCAAGCAGGACAAGTATTCTTGTAATAAGGTAAGCCCCGTCGTCAAGATAGTAGTTTTCTTTAAAAGCCGCGTGCCCAGATGTTTCCACCGCGAGGGGAGAAAATTCTCCGCTTTCGTTAAGCTCCATGCACTTGTCTATAACGTTGCGGTATCCGCGCATATAACGGCAATGCCTGCCGCCGAGCGACTCTATAAATTCCGTCAGCCCGTCGCTCGTCACCGAGTCGGTAACTATAGTTCCCGCGCGTTCCTTTAAAAGCATAGCGCTTAAAAGGGCTATAAGCCTGTTGCGGTTAATCTCGTTCCCAAAGCCGTCTACCACGGCAGCCCTGTCCACGTCGGTATCAAAAATTATGCCAAGGTCGGCGTTATTTTCAAGTACAGCCCTTTGAAGGCTGCTTATCGCCGTGCCGTCTTCAGGGTTGGGTATATGGTTGGGGAAAGTCCCGTCTGGTTCAAGGTAAAGGCTGCCTTGGGTGTCAGCGCCAAGCGGTTTTAATACTTTTTCAGCGAAAAAACCGCCTGCGCCGTTGCCGGCGTCAACTATAATTTTTTTGCCTTCAAGCGGATGCTCTTTTTTGCAATTGGTGCGCACATATGCCGCAAGTATTGCCGAATATTCATCCATAAACCCGCGGCATGTTACCTTGCCTTCGCCGTTTAAAAAATCGCCTTTTAAAGCGTATGTAATAATCTCGTCTATATCTTCAGAGCCAAGCCCGCCATTCTCGGTAAAAAATTTGAGCCCGTTCCTGTCGGCGGGGAGATGCGATGCCGTTATCATAACCGAAGCGTCGCAGCCGAAATTTTCTTTAAGCAGTATAAACATAGAGGGGGTGGAAGACAGCCCCGTGTATACAACATCGCAGCCGCTTTCCGTAATGCCCTTGCTTAAACCTTTATATAATTCATCGGCGCTGATCCTGCTGTCGTTGCCTACGGCTATCGTAAGGTTGGTTCTGCCGAGCTTTTCTGAAAGCCATTTAACAAAAGCCCTGCCGAAAATCCTTGCCGTTTGCCCGTCTAACGTAACTTTGCCGCCGAAGCATGCCGAGGCAACGCCGCGTATGTCAGTACCGCTTTTAAGTTTTTTCAAATCTGTAAATGACATATCTTATTACATTATACAATAATACCGCGTTAATTACAAGCGTTTAAAGAGAATTTTTTTGTTCTGGCGTTTTTGAAAATTTGTTCCACAAAATTTTGTGCAAACCCCAAAAGGCTAAGTATTTTTTGTAAATCCTCGGAATTTGTTTGCTTATTGTCCGCGATATTGGTATAATTTATCAGTAAGTAAAATATTTGCAGCAATGCAGCCGAGGAGCTTTATGGCAAACGATAATCAGTTCGTAAATAAAATAGCCGACATAGAAAAAGATTTCCCCCAATGGTACACCGACGTGGTTATAAAAACGGGGCTCGTGGACTACGGCCCTGTAAAGGGCACTATGGTAATACGCCCTTACGGTTACGCCATATGGGAAAATATCCAGCGTGAACTTGACAGGCGTTTCCGCGAAACAGGGCACGAGAACGCGTATTTCCCCCTGCTTATTCCTATGAGCTTTTTTACTAAGGAAAAGGAGCATGTAGAGGGTTTTGCCCCTGAAGTTGCGGTAGTAACGCACGCGGGCGGCGAGGAACTTGCCGAACCTTTGGCGATACGCCCCACGTCAGAAACCATAATAGGCACAATGTATTCCAAATGGTTGCAGTCCTACCGCGATCTTCCCATAAAAATCAACCAGTGGTGCAACGTAATGCGCTGGGAAAAGACCACGCGCCCCTTTTTGCGCACATCCGAATTTTTATGGCAGGAAGGGCATACCGTGCACGCTACCGAAGAAGAAGCCATGCAGGAGACGCAGCAGATGCTCGGTGTGTATAAAGAATTTGCCGAAAGCTGCCTTGCAATCCCCGTGATCTGCGGCAGAAAGACCGAAAAGGAAAAGTTTGCCGGTGCTGTTGCAACCTACGGAATGGAAGCTATGATGCACGACGGCAAGAGCCTCCAGGCGGGCACTTCCCATTACCTCGGGCAGAATTTCGCAAAGGCTTTCGAAATAAAATATCTCGACAAAGACGGCACTCAGAAGTACGGTTATACTACAAGCTGGGGCGTTTCCACAAGGCTGATAGGCGCTATAATCATGGCGCACGGCGACCAGAGGGGCTTGTGTCTTCCGCCTGTAATTGCCCCCGTACAGGTTGTTATCGTGCCCATAGCCGCTAAAAAAGAGGGCGTTATGCAGGCGTGTGAAGAGCTTAAAACCAGACTTGAAAAAGCCGGCGTAAGGGTAAAGCTCGACTCTTCAGACAACAGTCCCGGCTGGAAATTCAACGAATGGGAGATGAAGGGTGTGCCCTTAAGGATAGAGTTAGGACCTCGCGACATACAGGCAGGCAACGCCGTAATTTTCCGCCGCGATACTCTCGGCAAAGATGTTTACCCGCTCGAAGGCATAGTTGATACCGTAAACGGGCTGTTGGACAAAGTCCAGGAAGAAATGCTCGTAAGCTCCCGCGAACGCCGCGACGGCAGAATAATTTCAGTCGACACAGTAGAAGAACTTCTGGCGGGAGTGGAAGGCGGCAACTTTGTAAAGGCTGGCTGGTGCGGCTGCCGCGAATGCGAAGATAAAATCAAAGAAAAAACTGCGGCAACGGCTCGTGTATTTGCTGAAGGCGAAACGGCAAAAGAATGTATAGTCTGCCGCCGCGAAGCAAAACATGTTGTATATTTTGCAAGGGCTTATTAATAGTAAACGGCTTATCCGCCACGCTGCGGATAAGCCGTTATAAAAATTTTACAAAAATAATTAAAAAATATTGAAAAATTATCATAAAAATAATTGAATAATTTAAAATTATATGTTATAATGTAAAAAATAAAAAATTTATCTCGGTATTATTATGAAAATTTGTGTAGCAGGTTTAGGTCTTATAGGCGGCTCTATCGCCCTCGCATTAAAACGTGCGGGTTACGAAGTTTACGGTATGAACCGTTCTCCCGAAGCAGTGGATTACGCTGTAGAAAACGATATAATCGATTACGGCGTGCCCGATTTCAATATTTACGGCGCTACGGCAGCATTTGACGTGGTATTCGTAGCTATGCCTCCCGCGGCTGCAATAGATTTTATGCAAAACCGCAGGTTTAAAAGGGGGGCAATAGTTGCCGACGTGTGCGGCATAAAGCGCGAAATAGAAAAAGCCGTGTATTCAGCGCCCCGCGATTTCCTTTACGTCGGCGCTCATCCCATGGCAGGCAAAGAGGTTTCCACAATCAAAAACGCGTGCGCCGATCTCTTCGACAACGCAAGTATGGTTTTGACCGTTTCCCACAAAACTTCCCGTCTTGCCCTCAACCTTATGGAGCATTTAACTGAAGAAATGGGCTTTAAATATATTGTGGAATGTTCTGCCGAAGTGCACGACAAAAAGATTGCCTACACGTCGCAGCTCGCGCATATCGTCTCTAACTGCTATGTAAAAGACGGCGCGATAAATAACTGCCTGGCGTTCACGGGCGGCAGCTTCCAGGATATGACTCGCATAGCCGGCGTGGACGAAAGCGTATGGTCTCAGCTCTACCTCGGCAATGCCGACAATCTTTCTGCAAGCATAAACGAGCTTATCTCCAACCTTACCGCGGTAGACGGTTTAATAAAATCGGGCGATAAAGCAAAACTCGAAAAATTCCTTAAAGACGGCGCGAAACGTTGCAGTTTAAGCAATATCCGCGAGGAAGACGGTATAAGAACTATTTACCTTAAATAATTTATTTATAATGAAAGTTAATATTTCGATAAGCTCGCAATGCGGCGGCGAACGGTTTTCCTGTCTGGAAAAGGGCGACCTTTCCATAATACAGGGCGGGTTCGTGTTGCGTTACGATATAGACGGCGACGCTTGCGAGCTTATTTCTGATAAAACTGGTATTTCCCAGTGCCGCAAAGGCAATTTTACATATTCAGTGAAATTTATACCTTACGAAAAATGCGATTTTATATTTACCGAAGGCGGGCGGTGATTTACCCAAACGGTAAAAGTGCTACGTGCCGATAGTTTTATTACCGGAAGCGGCTGCAGCGTTAAAATAATTTACGATGGCGGCGAAGTGACTGAACTTTCGCTTACCGCCGGCTATATTTGAACAAAATAATTTTTTATAAAATATTTACGGACAGGAGAAAAATCTTTTTTTATGAAAATAAAATATTTAGGACACTCCGCTTTTATGCTTACTGAAAGCACGGGTACTACGGTAGTAACCGACCCTTACAGCGACGCCATCGGCTGTACCATGCCCGAAGTCTCGGCAGACGCTGTAACCGTTTCCCATCACCATTACGATCATGACGCGGTGGAAAAGGTTGACGGTAACCCCGTTGTTATCGATAAAGAGGGCAATTACGACCTCCCCGGGGTAGAAATAAATTCTATAAAAAGTTTCCACGACGGCGAAAACGGTAAGCTCAGGGGAGAAAATATTATATTCAAGTTCAGCATGGACGGCATAGAGGTATGCCACCTCGGCGATCTCGGCGAGGAATGCTCAACCCAGCTTATAGAAGCTCTTCTTCCCGTAAACGTTTTGCTTATTCCCGTGGGCGGCAACTATACGATAGATGCCGAGCAGGCAAAGGAATATGTAGACAGGATAATGCCCGACATAGTAATACCTATGCACTACCGGACAAAAAACATAAAGCTCGATATAGACAGGGTAGAAGAATTTACCGATCTTTTCGACGGCGAAGACGTGCTTTTTTCGGATGATCCCGAATTGGAGTTTTCGCGCGAAGACCTCGGCGGCGATACAACACAGATAATAGTAATGAACAAGGCGGTGAAATAAAAATGACAGAGAATTTGCAAAAATTAGAAACAGAACTTAACAAACGCAGTATTTACGACTTAAGGCAGATAGGCAGGGCGGTAGGCGTAAAACGCCCCGCGGATATGAACAAACAGCCGCTTATAGGCGCTATTATGGATATCGCCAAATGCACAAGCGATCCTATGCCCCGTTCAACAAAGGGAGCTCCCCCCAAATCCGACGCTTATGATAAAGAGCTTGTAAACCTTGTAGAGCTTTGCAGGGAGCAGCAGGGCTGTGCCATTGCCCAGGCAAAGGCAGACGGAAAGACCGAAGCGGCAGTAAACGGCGACGAAGTGAAAGTACAGGATACTTTTGTCGAAGACGAGGAAAAGGTATATTCAGGCGTGCTCGAATTTACCGAAAAATTCTGGTTTCTGCGCACAAACAACTTCGAGGTAACGTCTAACGGCGACGTGTTTGTACACGCCACGTTTATAAACCGTTTCCGTCTGCGCGAAGGCGACTTCATCGTGTGCAGGGCGCGCCGCCGCAGGGAAAACGAATGCCCGGGCGCTACTTACATTATCAGCGTAAACGGAGTCCGCCCCGATATTCTCAATCCCCGCGCCATATTCGAAAGGCTCGTGCCTTGCTATCCCGATATGCGCTACACGCTCGAAAGGGAGGGCGGCACGCTTACCGACAGGGTAATAGACCTTTTCTCGCCCATAGGCAAAGGCCAGCGAGCACTCATTGTTTCGCCCCCCAAGGCAGGCAAAACGACTATGCTCAAAGATATAGCTTGCTCTATTACGGCAAACTACCGCGACGTGCAGGTTATAGTGCTTCTTATAGACGAACGTCCTGAAGAGGTTACCGATATAAGGCGTTCGGTAGAGGGTGCAAACGTAATTTATTCCACGTTCGACAGGGGCGAGTACCACCATATACACACAGCTATGTTAGCCCTCGAACACGCTAAAAGGCTGGTTGAAGCAGGCGGCGACGTCGTGCTTTTATTGGACAGCATAACCCGCCTTACCCGCGCCTACAACTCTGTTACCAATTCGGGCAGGATATTGTCGGGCGGCCTCGATCCCCAGGCTCTTATCGAACCGAGAAAATTCTTCGGCTCTGCCCGCAATATAGAAAACGGCGGTTCGCTTACCATAATTGCCACCGCCCTTGTAGACACCGGCAGCCGCTTAGACGACGTTATTTACGAAGAATTTAAGTCGGCTGGCAATATGGAACTTGTGCTTTCCCGCGACCTTGCTGAAAGCAGGGTGTTCCCCGCGATAGACGTAAAGGCTTCGGGCGCAAGGAAAGAGGAGCTTTTGCTCTCCCCTGAAGAGCTTTCTGCGTCTTACAAATTCCGCCAGATGCTCGGCAAAAGGGTAACTACCGAAAATCTTTTTAGTATGATGTCAAAAACCAGAACCAACAAAGAGTTGTGTGTGCGTGCAGACGAGTGGCTTAAAATTTATTACAACAATGACAGATAGAAATTCTTTTACAGATAAAGTAAGAATAACAATAAAGGCGGGCGACGGCGGCGACGGGATGAATTCCTTCAAAGCCTTTAAAGGCAAACCCGCCTGCGGCCCAGACGGCGGCGACGGCGGCAAGGGCGGCGACGTATATATACTGGCAGACAGGGGGCTTGGCGACCTTCTGTCTTTCCGTTATACTTCAAAATACGTGGCGGGCAACGGCGAACGCGGCGGCACAAACCTTTGCTCGGGCAAGGGCGGCGAAGACGTAATTATAAAAGTGCCCGTAGGTACTGTGGTAAAGGACTACGAAACGGGCACGGTAATCGCCGATATGTTTTCTGACGGAGAAAAAAAGCTGATAGCCGAAGGCGGCAGGGGCGGCAAGGGCAACACCCGCTTTACCACGGCAAGGCGGCATGCCCCCAACTTTGCCCAGAAGGGAGAAAAGACAGATATCCACACGCTTGTGCTCGAGCTTAAAGTCATAGCCGACGTGGGCATAATAGGCTTCCCCAACGTGGGCAAAAGCACGCTGCTTTCTAAAATTTCTGCCGCAAGGCCCAAAGTCGCCAACTACCATTTTACCACCCTTTCACCCAATTTAGGCGTGGTAAAGTACTACGATAACAGCTTTGTCGCGGCGGATATTCCGGGACTTATAGAGGGCGCGTCTTCGGGCGCAGGGCTGGGGCACGACTTTTTGCGCCATATCGAGCGCACGCGCATGCTTTTGCACGTGGTGGATATATCGGGCGTGGAAGGCAGAGACCCCATAGAAGATTTTGTAAAAATAAATGCCGAGCTTGCGGGTTACAGCCAAAAACTCGCGTCGCTTCCCCAGGTTATAGCTTTAAATAAATGCGATATCTTCGGCGCTGAAGAAAATATAAAGGCGTTTAAAAAGAAGTACGGCAAAAAATATAAAATATTTACCATCTCTGCTATAAACGCGGGCGGCACGGAAGAACTTGTAAAGGCTCTTTTCGAAATGTTGCAGACGCTTCCGCCCGTTGCCCGCGAAGAGGTAGACGAGCTGTTTACCTACCGCAAGTCGGGCAACCTTGAATTTGAAATTTATATGGACGGCGACGCCTACGTGGTAGTGGGCACTCTTGTGGATATGCTCTGCCGCAACGTGTCGTTAGACGATCCCGAATCGATGGCGTATTTCCAGAAGATTTTGCGCGAAAAGGGCGTAATATCCCGCCTCGAAGCTATGGGCGCGAAAGAAAAAGACACCGTGGTAGTGGGCGACGTCGAATTTGATTTTATACCTTAAAATAATACAGGAGAAATATGTTGACATCCAAACAGCGTAGCAAACTTAAATCGCTTGCCGCAAACCTTACGCCCGTGGGCGACGTCGGCAAAGACGGCATAGGCGAAAATATGCTTAAAAGTTTTTCCGACTGCCTCGAGGCAAGGGAACTTATAAAAATAAATATACAGGAAAACGCTGACGGCGCTCCGCTTGAAATCGGGCAGGAATTGGCTGCCCGACTTAACGCCGAATGCGTGATTGTAATAGGCAGAAAAGCGGTACTTTACCGTCGTTCCTCTAAAAAGGGAGTAAATCACATAGATTTAGGCTGACCGAATATTGCTGCAGCCGCACATACTGCAAGCAGAATTGCCCCGCTTACGATGTAGTAAATCGGGTAAAAGGTAAAAAGGCTCATAAACATAAGGGCTGCACCCGACCAGAATGCGGGCAGGCAGAGCTTTCTGGTAAAGCGCAGTTTAATCCTTTTAAGCAGTTTTATCTTCTCTGGCTCGGCATAAAGGTAAGTTTCGGGCAGGGCTTCGGCTTTTTTAAGCCTTAAGTAAATATCGGCGCATTCCCATACGGCAGCACCGCAGTTTTCGGCAAGTTTTCGGGCATTCTCGGTAATATAGTTGCACGCGATAACTTTATCTTTACCGCCGCATTTGCGTTTAAGGGCAGGCAGAATGTCATCCATATCGCACGGCTCTGCCTTGAATATTGCAAAACAGACTATGTTTTCGCTCTCCACGCGCCGTCCCTTTACTTCGCCGCCTGCGGCTTTAGCCAAAAGGGAGCATGCCTCGCCAGACGGCAAAAGGCAAAGATGCATGGCAAGTTTGCGTTTTTCTTCGGCTTCCCTGCCGAAAAGTATCTTTTTTCTCTGCTTGCGCCTTATGTAAAAAAATGCTCCCGCGCCTAAAGCTACACCCCCGCATATGCCCGAAATAAGCGCTATCACAGCGTTCTTTGTGTAGTACCTTACAAGCGTAAAAAAGAATATAAACGCACACAATGCGGTAAGCAGAGTGTCGCAAATTAAAGGTAAATTTACTTTCATAGTTAAATTTTTGCCTTGGATATGCAAAAATATACGGTTGATATGAAAATACTTATATTCGGCGGAGCGTTTAACCCCGTCCATAATGAACACGTGAATATGTTCCGCGCGGCATACGAGTATCTTGGCTGCGACAAGGCGTTTATCGTGCCCACGGCGGTATCGCCGCACAAAAGCGGTCAGATGCAGGCGTCTTCCCAGGCACGCCTTGAAATGTGCAGGCTGGCTTTCGGCGGCTTTGGCGGGGCAGAGGTAAGCTCTTTCGAGATTGATAACGGTGGCGCAAGTTACAGTTATATAACGTGCAGCCATTTTAAAGAACTATACCCCGACGCAAAATTATATCTTCTGATGGGCGCGGATATGTTCGCTACCTTCAGCAGCTGGAAAAATCCCCGCCGTATTCTCGACTGCGTAACGCTTGCCGTGGCTGGCAGGCAGGGAAACAGACCTTTATCAGACTCTCTTGCGCAGTTCAACAAAAATTTCCCCGACAGAGTGGAATTTATAAATTATACGGGCTCGGAAATATCTTCTACAGCGGTAAGAGTAAAAGCTGCTTTAGGGTACGATATTTCGGGCGAAGTTCCGCAATTAGTGGCACAATATGCCGCAACTAACGCAATTTACTTAAATAAAAAACTTGCCGAGGCGCAAACTTTATTAAAGCCCAAAAGGGCGGCGCACTCCTTACGCGTAACAATTATGGCTGCAAAAAACTGCATGCGCGTAAACTGCGCTGAAGAAAAAGCGGTAACTGCCGCCGCCCTGCACGACGCGGCAAAAAATCTGCCCGGAGATAGTAAGTTTTTACAGGGTTTTACCCCGCCCGAAGGCGTGCCCGAACCTGTGCTTCACCAGTATAGCGGGGCGTTCCTTGCCGAAAATTACTTCGGGATAACCGACGCCGATATATTAAACGCCATACGCTACCACACAAGCGGCAGGGCGAATATGTCGCCCCTTGAAAAGCTGATCTTTCTCTGCGACATGCTCGAAGAAGCCAGGGATTTCGACGGGGTAGACGATCTTCGTTCGGCGTTTTACGCCGATATAGACAGGTGCTTTGATTTAAGCATAGCCCACCAGTATAAATACCTGCTTTCCATGGGCAAACCCGTTTATAATCTTACAAAACAGGCGTACGAATATACGCTTTCAGATAAAACTTAAGGAGGAAAACCAAATGACAAGCAAAGAAAAAACGCTTTTAATCTGCAAATATCTTTCTGAAAAGAAGGGCGACAACATAGTTTATATCGACGTGGCGGATAAGTCCAGCGTGTGCGATTATTTTGTAATCGCAGGCGGCAGGTCTACCACGGCGGTAAAGGCTCTCGCTGAAAATCTTGAAGAAAAGATGGAAAAAGATTACGGCTTTACGCCCGCCCGCCGCGACGGCGGCAGGGAGGCCCGCTGGGTAGTGCTCGACTATTCCGACGTGGTCGTGCACATCTTCAACGACGAAACGCGTGACTTCTACCGCCTTGAAAGACTGTGGGAAGATGGCAAAAACCTTACCTCTTACAAAGACTGAAAATTTAAGGTTTATCTTTAAATTGTATCTCTTTGGGCTGCGAGTAGGTAGCCTTGCTGCGGGAACGTTTTTTTTCAACAATGTAATAAACGGGCTGCACCTTCTCAGGCTGCGGCTCTTTTTTTTCTTTTTGTTCGGCGGGTTTTTTCCTGATGCTCTTTAAACCTATTGCAGCAAGCTTTATAAAATGCACGACAAAAAAACAGGCAATAAACAGTAAAACAAGATATAAAAGTCCTATAAAATCCATATCGGTATTTTACATTAAAGCGTAGCGCATATTTTGCGGTAAACTGGGAAATAATGTTATAAACGGTAAAAATTATATGGACGAGGAAAATTTAACAATCGCTCCGCACGAGATGCAGGAGTTCGGCGAATTTAAACGGCAGAAAAGGGTTACC
The DNA here is from genome assembly GCA_021199295.1 of Clostridia bacterium. Lineage (GTDB taxonomy): Bacteria > Bacillota > Clostridia > Christensenellales > Borkfalkiaceae > Coproplasma. The sequence goes on along the minus strand of JAJQII010000069.1, from coordinate 21,348 downwards.
GAGGCACGGGCGGTTATACGTAAACTTGAACTTAACTTTACGCAGGCGCAGGCAGAGCGCACTGCTTTAAGAAGGTCGGCAAATGATGCCGAAAAGCTGGGCATAGGCGGCATATGCGTTCAGCCCTACCTTGTAAAGTCTTGCGCCGAATATTTAGGGGCGGACTCTTCCGTAGCGGTTGTAGCTTGCCTGTCTTCAGGCGGCGGCGACGTCACCGACATAAAAGTAAAGCAGCTTAAAAGGGCTATAAAAGACGGCGCAGACGTAGCCGAGGTTACCGTTTGCGTGGCGGCAGTTAAAGAAGGCAGCTGGGGTTATGTAAGGCGGGAGCTGAAAAAATTACGTAAAACGGCAAAAAAGATAGCCCTGCGCATAAATGTGGAAGCGCCCCTTTTAACCTCGCAGGAGCTGTCTAAACTTTGCTCTCTCGCCTGTGAATGCGGCATAGCGTGCATAAGAACGGCTTCCGACGGGTTCGGCAGCGGGGCGGACGAGGAAGATTTAAAAATAATAAAAGCCGCTTTAAAGGACAGGGCGGCGGTAAAGGCAGACGGGGCAGATGCTATAGGCAGGATGGCAACGCTCACCGATCTCGGCGCAAGCGTTGTCGGCAGTTCAGCCGCGTTGACGCTTGCTTTAAGCCTTCTTGCGGCAGCCGAAAAGTAGGGGGGCAAAAAGTACCGCTGGGCAGAAATTCTGCCCAGCGGTACTTTTCGATTTATAAAAAAGCAAAACTATGATCGTAAATCAGGCTTTTTTCTTTGCCGCCCCGATGGGGGTTGCCTTGCGAGCCTTTTCGGCGGCTTCACCCCGCCTGTCTTTGCCTATAAAGAACAGCGCCAGCGATCCCGGTCCTACGTGCGTGCCGCACACTATATCAAAGTAAGTTATCGTTATATCTGTAGCGCCCATTCCGCGCAGCATATCGGCAAGCGCAAGCGCGTCTTCCTCGCAGTCGCCGTGGCATATCGCGACCGTCTGCGCTTCGGGGAATACCGCCCTTTCTTTGTATGTCTGGGCTATGGTGGCTATAGATTTTTTTCTGCCTTTGACTTTTCCGCAGACGCCTATCTTTGCAACCGGACCGGAGTCTGCCCACAAAAGGGGTTTTATGTTTAAAATTGTTCCCGCGATAGCGGTGGCGGCAGATATGCGCCCGCCCCTTTTAAGATATTTAAGGTCGTTTACCGTGAACGAGCTGTTCATTCTGAACTTGTTATTTTCTATCCAGTCGCGGCAGGTGTCTATATCCTCGCCCATCTCCCTGAGTTTTGCGGCGTTAAGCGCAAGCAACCCTTCGCCGTAGCCCGCGTTGGCGCTGTCGGCTATATAAACCTTTCTGCCTTCGTACTTTTCCATAAGTTCTTTGGCTGCCTTTACTGCCTGTTCGTAAGTTCCGCTTACGCCCGCAGATATGGTAACCATCAGCGCGTCTTTGCCTGCCTTTAAACTTTGTTCTATGGCGTCCATAATGCGCTCTTTGGTGATGAGCGAGCTGGATACATCCTTGCCTTCTGCCATAGCTCTGTAATAATCTTTAGCTTCTTCTTCAAATGTCTTTACGCCCGTGTAACAGATAACCTCCCTGCCGTCGCACATGCAGATATAAGGTATTACTTTGATGGAGTATTCTTCTATCGTGCCGTCGGTAAGGTTTGCCGAAGAATCTACGTATAAATCAAATTTCATGTAAGAGTTTACCCTCCCAAATTTACAAATCCACTTGCGGCGCTGGTTTTCTCGCACCGCCTACGATAACAGTATAAACGGCTGCCGCGAAAAATACACCCTATTTGCAGCCCCTGTAAATCTACGCTTTGCAAAACGGCGTAAACTGACTAAAAAACAAACTCTACCGCAAAAATTTCACACTCTACACACAGTAGAGTCGCTTATTTTTATTGATTTTACGTAACAATTATGGTAAAATCAAGGTATGAGTGAAGAGGAACAGGACGTAAAAGACATAATTGCAGAAAATCTTGTGCGTTTCCGCAGCAAGGCGGGGCTCACACAGCTGCAACTTGCCGAAATGTTAAACTATTCAGACAAAGCCGTTTCCAAATGGGAACGGGCAGAATCAATCCCCGATATCCGCGTGCTTGTGCAGATTGCGGGCATATATAACATCAAACTGGACGACCTTGTCACAAAGCCTACCGAAAAAGAGGTAAAGCCCGTTTTGCACAAAACCCGCAGGCTGATACTTATTACGGCTTTGGCAGTCGTTCTCGTGTGGTTTGTAGCCACGGGTATATTCGTGCTTCTTAACTTTATACCAAGCGTGAACTACGAATATCTTGTGTTTATAGTTGCCACGTTTGCCTCAAGCGTGGTTCTTATGGTTTTTTCCGCCATATGGGGCAACAGGGTAACCAACGCCATAGCCAGCACGCTTATATTGTGGACGCTCGCCGTAAACATATATGTGCTTATGGCTACGTTTACAGGTATCAATAATCTTTGGCTGATATTTGTCGCGGCTTCACCGTTTGAGGTTCTTATTATCCTCTGGTTCATCTTCAGGAAGGTAAAATAAACGCTAAAGCCCGCAGATATCTGTGGGCAGTTATTTTTAATAGCTCAAATTTTTGACATATTGGCATAAAATAGCCCTGCGGTTATAATATACGGTATGGGTTATAACGCAGTACATACCAAAGAAAACCCGCAGCGTATACTTAAGCTCGCCGCAGGGATAGGGTGCAGGCTGCTTGGCAGCGGTTCGCCCGTAAATATTGCCGAAAGGGCGGCAGAAAAGGTGTGTTTAAGCTACGGCGCTGCAAAAGTTACCTGCTTTTGCGTGCCTTGCGCGGTTGCCTTGTCAGTATGCTTTGATGAGGGCGAGTTTACTACGTTAAATCGGGCATATTACGGGGGCAACGATCTTTTTATACAGGAAAAATGTTTTGCTCTCGTCCGTGATATCGCAGCGGGGCTTTCTTTAGAAAAAGCTGAACTTCGGCTTAAAGATATAAATTCCAGCAAACCCTCGGCAAAGGGTATGGCGGCGGGTAATGCCCTCGCCTGCGGATCGTTCGCGCTGTTTTTCGGCGGCAACGCATTAGACGGCATTATAGCGTCTGTTGTGGGCTTGGTAACTTCGTGCATGTCGGCACGCCTTGCAAAAAGGGGCACTGGCGGCTGCGCAAGGGTTTTCTTGCTGTCGGCTGTAAGCGGAGCGCTTTCGGTAATTTTATGCGCCATTATGCAGCTTTTGGGCATAACCTGCCACACGTCGCTCGTACTCGTGGGTACGCTTATGCCGCTTATCCCTGGGCTTATGGTTTGCAGCGCCCTTTCAGATATAATTTCGGGCGAGCTTTTTTCAGGCGCGTACCGCGTGTTATGGGGGCTTGCACAGACGGTATGTATTGTGGCAGGGTACGCCATCGCGCTTACTGCTTCGGGCGGCATAACGGCTTTTACGGTAGCTTCGCCCAGGGCGGATTTATTGCACATAACAATTTGTTATATAACGTGTGCCAGCGGCGCGGCGGGCTTTTGCCTTGCTATGAACGCCCGAGGCAAGCGCCTTTTATACGGAGTGGCGGCGGCAGCCTTAAGCTATACGGCGTACGTTGTTTCCCGTTCGTTCGGCGCGGATTATTTTGTATCTTACTTTGTGGCGGCGGCAGCGGCGTATGCTGCGGCGGAAGTGCCGGCAAGGGCATTAAAAATACCTTCTAACGTATTTGTAACGCCTGCCGTAATACCGCTTTTACCGGGGGCAAGCCTTTACTTTGCCGTAAACGCCCTTGTCTGCGGGGATATGGGCACGGCGCTTGCCTGCGGAAGCGACGCCGTTATAATATTTACGGCAATCTCTGCAGGGCTTGCCGCAGCAGAAATTACCGCAAGAATAATTTTACCAAAAAGCACGCGGTGCTTTAAATAGAGAATATCAATAAAAGGAACTTAACTATGGATCTTAACAAACTTGCTCAGGCACTTATTCCCGACAAAGATTTATTGCCGCTGGATGAGTACGAAAAAATGTATCCGCCCCGCAATCTTGCAAAGGGGGCAGAGGTAACCCGCCTTGCGCCCTCGCCCACAGGTTTTATACACCTCGGCAACCTTTACAGCGCCCTGGCAGACGAACGCACGGCGCACACCACGGGCGGCATATTTTACCTAAGGATAGAAGACACCGACGAAAAACGTAAGGTGGACGGCGCTGTAGAGTCGGTTATACGTTCGCTTAAATACTTCGGCATAAACTTCGACGAAGGCGCAGAAATTTCAGGCGAAAACGCCTACGGCCCTTACTACCAAAGGCAGAGGGCTTCCATTTACAGGGCGTTTGCCAAAGATCTTATATCCCGAGGGCTGGCGTATCCCTGCTTCTGCACCGAAGACGAGCTTAACGTTATCCGCGAACAGCAGACCGAACGCAAGGAGATTACAGGCTACTACGGCAAATACGCGCGTTGCCGCAACCTTTCAGAAGAGGAGATTTACGCAAACCTCGCGGCGGGCAAGCCCTACGTTATAAGGCTTAAATCCCAGGGCAATACCGAAAATAAAATGACATTCCGCGACGCCATAAAGGGGGATATAACCGTAACCGAAAACGACCAGGACGTGGTTATTTTAAAGTCAGACGGCATCCCCACTTACCACTTCGCCCACGCCATAGACGACCATTTTATGCGTACGACGTTGGTTATAAGGGGGGAAGAATGGCTCTCCAGCCTGCCCATCCATATAGAACTTTTCAAGGTCTTAGGTTTCCCCTTGCCTAAATACGGGCATACGTGCTCGCTTATGAAGACGGATAACGGCACTAAACGCAAACTTTCAAAGCGCAAAGATCCCGAACTTTCCCTCGATTTTTACCGTGGCGCAGGCTACTATCCTAAGGCGGTAATAAAGTACCTTATGACCATTCTCAATTCCAATTTCGAGGAATGGGCGGCAAAAAATCCGTCGGCAGACTACACGGCGTTTAAATTTTCCGTCGGCAAAATGGGCAAGAGCGGTGCGCTCTTTGATCTGGATAAACTTAACGACATTTCCCGCACAGAACTTTCCGCCCTTACCGAAGGCGAGATGTACGACTTTTTAAACGGCTGGGTAACGGAGTTCGGTACTCAGGCAGATAAAAAGCATTTTGAAGACAGGCAGTATATAGAGAGTATTCTCACGCTCATTATGGGTACGGGCAGCAAAAAACGCCGTAAGGATATAGAGCGTGCCGAACAGGGCGTCCGCCTTATTGATTACTTCTTCGACGATACCTTTACCCCCGAATACACATTCCGCAGCGATAGCGAAACTGTAAAGCAGGTGCTTTCAGGCTATGCAGCCGTTTACGACGTAAACGACGACAATTCCGCATGGTTTGCCAAGTTAAAGGTTGTGGCTTCGCAGGCAGGCTTTGCGGCGGAGACAAGCGAATACAAGGCTAACCCTTCGGCATACAAGGGCAGCGTGGCAGACGCGGCAGAAATTTTAAGGGTGGCTATAACAGGCAGCCCCAATTCGCCCGATCTGTGCACTATAATGAAAATTTTAGGTAAAGACCGCAGCATTGCAAGATTAGCCAAAGCGGAGAACAGCTTATGATTGCAGGGATGAGCCTTTCAACATTCTTTCTTGTTATGGCGTTTCTCTTTTTCGTGGGGAGCGTTCTCGGCTGGTGTATAGAAGTGCTGTTCCGCAGGATATTTACGGCTAAAAAATGGATAAACCCCGGCTTTTTAACAGGGCCTTATCTGCCCCTTTACGGCTTCGGGCTGGTATTTATGTTTCTTATCTCCCTCATTCCCGTAGACACGGGCGCAGTGTGGGCGGACAAGCTGATACTTATTTTAATTACAGGCGTAGTAATGACTGTAATAGAATATATCGCGGGGCTCATCTTTATAAAGGGAATGAAGATTAAGCTGTGGGATTATACCAACCGCAAGGGCAATATACAGGGCATAATATGCCCGCTGTTCTCGCTGCTGTGGACTATAGTCGGCGCTGTGTACGTCTTGCTTTTAGATGGCTTTGTAACGGGCTGGGTAAGCTGGTTTGTAAGCCATATACCGTTTGCCTTCTTTGTGGGGATATTCTTCGGCGTGTTTATAGTAGACCTTGGCCATTCTATAAACATAACGGCGAAAATCACTAAGTTTGCCAAGACAAACAAAGTAGTTATCTCGTTAGAACGCTTCAAAGAGAGCATTAAAGACGGCATAGAAAACGGCAAGGAAAAATTTTCCGAAAGTATGCAAAAGGGCAAAGATAAGGGCGATAAAGAAAAACAGGAAAAATCAAGCTTTATTTTTGCATTCAAATCGCAGAAGAGCATGCAAAACCTTTTGGAAGAATACCTTGACTGGGCGGAAAAATTCAAACAAAAATTTTCTGCAAATAAAGAAAATAAACCCGAAGACGATACCTCGAAAGAAGAAAAATAATACAAAGTTAATTTTAAGTTTATATATTCGGGTTATTATATTTAACAGGATAATCGGCGGTAAAAGATTCCGCAATAAAATATAAAGGAAAGATGTTATGTTACAGTTAAAGAACATCAAAAAGGACTACTATGTGGCAGATACCACCGTGCATGCTTTGCAGGGTATAAGCCTTTCGTTCAGGCGCAACGAGTTTGTTTCCATTCTCGGCGCGTCTGGTTGCGGCAAGACTACCCTTTTAAACATAATCGGCGGGCTCGACCACTACACGTCGGGCGACCTTGTAATAGAGGGCACGTCCACCAAGGACTATAAAGACGGCGACTGGGATACCTACCGTAACCACCGCATCGGCTTTGTTTTCCAGACCTACAACCTTATCCCCCACCAGACGGTTTTAGGCAACGTAGAGCTTGCCTTAACCCTTTCGGGCGTAAGCAAAAAGGAACGCCGCCAGCGGGCGGCAGACGCCTTAAGGCGGGTAGGCCTTGGTAACGAGATTAACAAAAAGCCCAACCAGCTTTCGGGCGGGCAGATGCAAAGGGTGGCGATAGCCCGCGCCCTGGTAAACGAGCCTGAAATTCTGCTTGCCGACGAGCCTACTGGCGCATTGGACACAAAGACAAGCGTACAGATTATGGACTTAATCAAAGAGATTGCCGGCGAACGCCTTGTAATCATGGTTACCCATAACCCCGAGCTTGCAAATAAATATTCTTCCCGTATAGTAGAACTTAAAGACGGGCACGTGATAAGCGACAGCAATCCCTATTCCCCTGCCGAAGAAGAGGCAGAGGTAGCACATTTTGCCAAAAACGGGGGCGCTAAAGTACAGGGCAGAACGATAGTGCTAAACGGCAGCAACTTCGGCACGGCTTCAGGCAAGGTAACCATAGGCGGCATACCCGCAAAGGTTACATACTGGTCAGATACCAGGGTAGACGTTTTAACCCCCGAAGGGGCAGAAGGCAACGTTGAAGTAGTCGTTAAGGGCAAACACGGCGTTGTAAACAGGGGCATGTGCGAAATTGAACCGACCGCGGTTCAGCAAAAACAGCAGGATACCGCAAAGCCCAACGTCAAAAAGAAGCAGACAAGCATGTCTTACCTTACGGCGTTTGCCCTTTCAGGCAGAAACCTTTTAACAAAAAAGACGCGTACGCTTATAACCGCCATAGCGGGCAGCATAGGCATAATAAGCGTGTGCCTTGTGCTTGCGCTTTCAAGCGGCTTTAACAGTTATATCAAACGGACAGAAGAAGATATGCTTTCGTACTATCCCGTAGAGGTAGACGAAGCGTCTATAGACCTTACCGAACTTATGACAAGTTTTATGGGCGGGGGAACAAGCCTCGACCTTGACGAGATAGGCGATAAGGTTTACGTCAACTCGCTTTTAACAAATATCGCCCTTGGCGCTACAACCACCAACGATATAAACCAGGGCGGCTTTAAGGATAAAGGCTACAACGTGGAATACGACAGCTATCTTGACTTTGTAGAAGATATGCCTGCCGACTACTACAACGCCATCCACTACGAATACGGCATATCGCTCACCTCAAACCTGTTTACCAGTGTAAATATAGGTTCAGAAACAACCAGCATGCTGTACAGTTACCAGAAGAACAGCGACGGTGGCTACGGCTTCGACCAGGTAATGTCGCTTGCCGCGGTAAAGTCCTATTATTCCAGCACGCTTGCCAGCAACGACGTCTTTGCCTCCCTCGCGTACTATGTAAGCTATCTCGGCGACATTGTTTCGGTAATGCCGGGCACGTCTTCAGACGACCTTGCTAACGGCACGTTTATGGACTACGTTCTTTCGCAGTACGACGTTCTCGCGGGCGACGTATCCACAAGCGGCTCAGACGCGGCAAACCAGATTATACTTGTCATCGGTTCGCAAAACGATGTGTCAGACCTTACTCTTGCACAGCTCGGGCTTGTCTCTGAAGAAGACTTCCTCGAGATGTTCATAAACGCCTCCGACGAAGACGCCGATATAAAAACAGAGTACGATTTTGACGAAATCCTTGGCAAAAAGTACACGCTGTATTATAACGACGCAATTTATACTGATAACACCGACGACGCGAGCGGAAGCGGCTACGCTTACGATTACGTAAGCAGCAGCAAATATTACAAATATAATTTTGATACGACAACGGGAACGCTTACAGGTCTGTCCCAGCCCAATTATTTAAGCCAGGGGTGGAAAGCCGACAACTCGCTCGAGGCAACTGAAGACGAGGGCATAGAACTGGAAATTTCCGCCATAGTAAGGCTTAAAGACGATCTGTCTTACGGCTGCCTTGAATCGGGGCTTAACTTCACCGAAAGCCTTGTTGAAAATTATATTCAAAAGAATATGCAGAGCAGCATAGTAAACTATATAAACAGCAACAGCAATTCCAGTGATTTCAGCATAAATAAAATAGCTTACCCGCTTTCTTACACCGCGTACGAAGAATATTTCAACGACGGTTACAGCACAACAGACGAGGTGGTAAGGGCTCTCGGCGGCGACGACACGCCCCAGTCAATAGAATTTTACGCCAAAGACTTCGACAGCAAAGAGGATATGCTGACCTATCTCGACGGGTGGAATACCATTGCCGAAGAACAGCAGGCGCAATGGAAGGCAAAATACGACACCGCTACGCTTACGTATACAGATTCGTCTGGCGAGACGGTGGAATACGACGGGCCGACGGAAATTACTTATTCAGATACCGTGGGCACGCTTATGGGGTTAGTAGATACCATACTTAACGCCATAACGTACGTATTAGTGGCGTTCACGGCGATATCGCTCGTGGTATCTACGGTAATGATAGGCGTAATTACCTACGTTTCGGTGGTAGAGCGTACAAAAGAAATAGGCGTACTGCGAAGCATCGGCGCAAGGAAGAAAGATATCCGCCACGTGTTCAATGCCGAAACGTTTATAATAGGGCTTATATCGGGGCTGATAGGCATAGGCGTCGCCTATCTGCTGCAGGTGGTAATCAACCTTATATTAACGCCTCTTACGGGTATATCTGGGCTGGCGGCACTGCCTTTCTGGCAAGCTATTATAATGGTAGTGGTAAGCGTTGTGCTCACGCTTATATCGGGGCTTATACCTGCCTCGGCTGCCGCGAAGAAAGACCCTGTGGTCTGCCTGCGTACAGAATAACATTTAAAATTAATACGGCGGCTTGTCCGCCGTTTTAATTTTTATACGTATAAAAGCAAAAAAAATGCCGATAATATAAAAAAGGAGTTTTATATGAAGGCATTAAAAATAGCTTTAATCTGCACGGCGGCGGCTCTTTCTGTCGCGGCGGCAAGCGTTTCCGCCTGCCATAAAGCAGTTTCAGGCACGTTCGAAGGCGAGTATAAATACGATAACCCCTATGCCGAAGGCACTTACTACGGCGTAAAAGTTTCGGTAGAGGTAGAAGAAGACGTAATAAAGTCGGTCACGGTTTTAGACAGCGAATATATACAGGCAAGCGATTCTTACGAAGAATGGGGCTGGGATAATACCGTATACCAGAATGGCAGGGATAACCTTCTTGCCTCTTACGCGGGTAAAACCGTAGACGATATACTTGCGCTAAGCGTCGCCGTAGACGAAGACGGCGCTCCGTACGTAAGCACCGACAGAAATTTTGTGTCTTACGACAGCGATCTTTTGATATCGGGCGCTACGCAAAGTTCGGGCAGGATGCTGCTTGCCGTAAAAAACGCGCTGGAAAACGCGTAAACTTTAACCAAATAAAAACGCCTGCTTTAATTAAGCAGGTATTTTTATTGCCTTATTTTTTCAAATAATTTATAATATAAAAAATGGAACAAAACAAAAAAACAAAAAACAGTATTATACTAAAGAGGTTTGCCTGCGCATTAGCGGTAATTTTTGCGGCTGTATTTTTAATATGCCCGCTGCCTGTAAATAACACGGCAAGCGCCGCGACGTCAGAGCCATACTCCAAAACGATGTACGTCTTCGGCACAAGCGCAGACCTTGTGCTGTACGGCGATTTCAGCTCGGAAGAAAGCCAGGCGGCAAACAAAGATTTCGGCAATATGGTTAGCAGCTATCTTTACAGCCTTGAATCCCGTTTAAGCACCACGTACAAAACTTCTTACGTATACGCTTTCAATAATGCAGCGGCAGGGGCTACGGTACAGATTGACGAGGATACTTACAATATATTGGCTCTCGCGCTTGAAATTTACGAAGAAACGGGCGGTTACTATAATGCGGGCGTCTATAACAGCGTAAATCTTTTCGGCTTCGGCGAAGGCGGCAGCGGCATTACCGAAGTCCCGGAAGATGAGTATATACAGGCGTTTTTAACCCTTTCGCAGTGCTTCGGCGATATAACCTTATACGGGCAGGACGGCTCTTATTATGCGGTAAAACCTGCCGATACCGTTACCGTCGGCGGAACGGAGTATTCCTTAAGCATAGACCTTGGCGGCATTGCAAAGGGCTATGCAACCGATAAGGTAAAGGAAATGCTGTCGCAGTACGGCTATGGTTACAGCTATTTCAGCTTTGGCTCGTCAAGTATGTATATAGCCAGGTCGTATTCGTCAGAAGACGGGCTCTGGACTTTATCCGTGCGCAATCCCCGCTCGCAGTCGGGCGAGGGTTACGCAACCACCCGCGCGGCGGAAGCGGCTATATCTACCAGCGGCGACTACGAAAATTATTGCGAGATAGACGGCGTAAGGTATTGCCATATAATAAACCCCGAAACGGGCTTGCCCGTGAACGTAAGCTGCTCTGGCGGCGTCTATTCCCAGACGGCGGGCATAATTTCGGCTACCGTTATAGGCGGCTCTGCCGCGGCAAACGACGCCCGCACAACGGCAATAATGGCTATGGGCATAGAAAAAGCCGTTGAATATTGTTCTTCCTTGGGCGATATGCAGTTTATGCTGGTAATAAATAAGCAGAATATTACCGAGGGCGCTTCTTCGGCTTTATCGCAGAGCGGTTTTTACCTTCACGATAACGGCGGCACGTACGCCGTATTGACCAATATCGACGGCTTGACAGTAGACGAGGATTTTTTATCTGAAGGCACTATAAATTATACGGCAATATATATAATTATCGCCGTCGTTGCCGTCTGCATTGTCGCCGTCAGCGCAATTATAATTTACAACAAAAGAAAAAATAAAAAGCAGACAGGCTGATAAAATGTCTCTTAAAAAGATAGAACAAATAAAGACAAATAAATTTTTCAGGGTATGGGATCTGGTAATTTACGCGGTGATCGCCGTGGTTATCGTAGTTCTCTTTCTGTCGGTTTTTCTATCGTCAGACAGTTCCCCGTTAAGCGGGATAGAGGTATATTACGATAACGAGATTATTTTTACCTACCTGTTCGAAAGCGATAGCTATGATATAATTTCAGAAAGCAATATTTCTGTGGAAGAGGGGGAAGACGTTTTAACCGTCTATTTTACTACCGACGGCGGCGACGGGCACAATACGATTGTAATAGACAAGTCGGCGGTAACGGTAACCGTAACCGAGGCGGACTGTTCCAACCGTAAGGACTGCGTGTACACGGCGGCTATAAAAGATAACGGCGGAGTGATTGCATGCACTCCGCACAAACTGAAAATAATGCCTATGGATTATTCCGACGACGGTCAAACGTTGCCCGTAGGTTAAAAAAAATCCTGCAAGCATCTGCCTGCAGGATTTTTTGTATTTTTTTATCGTTTTAAAATAATGTGTCTCGGGCACTTGGCAACGCAGGTAAGGCAGCCCGTGCATTTTTCGTAATCAAATACGGGCAGGTTGTCTACCATGGTTATAGCGCCGTGGGGGCAGTTTTTAGCGCAGATGCCGCAGCCTATGCAGCCTACTTTGCAGCCGTTCATAACCTCTTTGCCTTTGCAGTGGTTAGAGCATGCTACGTAAACGGGCGCTTTGGCAGGTATACGCTCTATAATGTGCTTAGGGCAGGCTGCAATGCAAGCCCCGCACGAAATACATCTTTCGGGCGAAACTTCAGAAAGCCCTGAAGTAACGGTTATAGCCTTTTCGGGGCATACAGCGGCGCAGTCGCCGCAGCCTAAGCAGGCAGTCTTGCATATTTTATTTCCGCCCAGCAGAGAGTTGCACGCGGCGCAGGTGGGGTTGCCGCTGTAGGTAAACGCGTCGGGCGCGTTCTCGTTGCCGCCGTGGCATTTTACCACGGCAACCGTAGGTTCTTCTTCCTTAAGGTCAAGCCCTAACAGGGCGGCAATTTCTGCCTTCTTTTCGGGGCTGGTTACGTGGCAGTCGGCAAGGTTGCCTTCGCCGCTTGCAAGTTTAGACGCAAAACCGCTGCAACCCGAGCATCCGCAGCCGCCGCAGTTAGCGCCTGCAAGATTTTCAAGTATGGCGGTAACCTTTTCGTCAACGTCAACTTTAAATACCTTGCCTACCACAAGTATAAGTATTACCAGCACAAGGGCGATGCCCGCGAGTATACCTGCAACAATGCCTACCGTTTTCCATGTTTCGGCGTCTACAGTTCCCAATGTCGTTAAAAGTGAATTAATCATAATTTCCTCCTTAAGCCAACTGTATATAGCTGAACACGGTGAACGCCATACATATTATGCTTGCCGTAATCATCGCTATGGGGAAGCCCGTCAGCGCTTTCGGCATATTGTAGCAGCTTATCTTTTCCCTTAACCCGCTCATAATAATCATAACAAGCGTAAAGCCAAGCCCTGCGAACACGGCGTAAAGTATAGCCCAGCCCGTGTTCATCGTTGCAGTGCCTATTATAGAAGACATATCGCCTATAACAAGTTCGCAAACGCCTAAAACGGCACAGTTTGTCGTTATAAGGGGAAGGTAAATGCCCATCGCGTTGTAAAGGGTAGGGGAAACTTTTTGTATAATCTTTTCTATCATCTGCACAAGGGCGGCGATGATAAATATAAAGAATATAATTTCAAGGAATTCAATTCCAAGGGGCAGCATAACGTAGGTGTAAAGGGGGTAGGTAACGGCGGTGGCTATAGCCATAACCAGCGTTACCGCAATGCCCATGCCCACTGCCGAAGAGGTCTTTTTAGATACGCCTAAAAACGGGCATATGCCGTATGTCTTAACAGTGATAAAGTTATTTGTAAGCACAGCCGCAAGGACTATCGCAATAAACGTTGCCATTATGCCACCTCCGCGCCTACAGGCGTATTTTCCGCAAGCGTTTCATGCGTGAGCGCCTTGTTTTTCTTAATTCTTTTAGCCCTTTCGATATTGTCCATAATATATACGAAAATTGCTATACATATGCCGTATACAAGGAAAGCTCCCGCGGGCTGTGCAAGCACGGCTATCTTAAAGGACATTATCTGAAGCCCGAATATAGAGCCGCTGCCAAAGAATTCGCATATGATACCCATTATCGTAAGGGCTGCCGTAAAGCCTAAGCCCGTGGCAATGCCGTCTACAGCGCTTTCAACAACGGTGTGTTTGCTTGCAAACGCTTCCGCCCTGCCGAGTATAATGCAGTTTACGACTATCAGCGCAAGGAAACTTCCCAACGTGTCGTACAGGTCGGGCATCAGTTTTTCAAGTATCATTCGCGCAAGCGTAACAAGGGTAGCTATTATAACTATATAGGCTGGTATACGCACCTGCGAAGGTATAATTTTGCGCAGAGCCGAAATTATAATGTTGCTCAACGTAAGAATTACTACAACGGTAAGCCCCATGCCTGCCGCGCCGGAAGCCGTTTTTATAAGGCCAAGGGTGGGGCAAGTGCCTAAAACAAGCATAAAAGTGGGGTTCTGGTAAATAAGCCCGTCAAGCGTTATCTTAGAGTATTTGTTCATTCCGCACCTCCGGGATTGCATAAGGAATACAGTTCTTCAGCAGACTTTCCTACATAATTACTTGTAGCGTACATATTGCTGCTGTAGTAAGAAGTCGTCGAGCCGTTGACGTCTATGTTGAATGATCCAACGGTTTTGTCAGCGCCTACCGTAACGGTAAGAGTGAATGCTCCCGCGGGGGCATTTTTTAATGTAACTATGTTATAAGTCACAATGCCGTCCGCGATACTGTATTTTGTACCTGCATTGGCGATATCTATATAATCTGTATAAGCAAAATTTTCGCCTATAGCTTCGCTTGCCACGCATTTATCGTAGTTTGCAGCGGCAAACAAAGCAGCCTGCGCACACAGCGTGTTAGATAGCGTAGCCCCTGTTTCAAGAAGGTTTTCTTCCGTGGAGGAGGTATATTCGCCGCCAAGGCACACAACGTTTACAAACGATACAGCCCCGTTCACTGCATTGTTTATGGCGTTAGAAGATTTTGTCGCGCCCGAGGTAACAAACCCGTTGTCTGTAGTGTAGGTATAGCCTTCGGTGTACTGTGTATCTTTGTACTTATCAAGGAAGTCTATGCTGTTAAGCAGCGTTTCGCCGTCGCTTGTGTTTATAACAACGTTGCTTACGCCCGTTATCGCGCCGTCTTCCACGTTGACAAGCACCCAGCAGGTTACAGTACCTGCAAAGCCGCCCTTTCCCTTAGAACTTACAAGGTAGTCGCCGTTAGCGTCTTTATAAGCGGCGAGTACTGTCGCCTTGCCGTAAGTTGACTGGTCGTCGGTAAATTCAACTTCGGTTACGTCTATTTCATAGCCGTAAATTTTGCTTATCGCGCGTGAAAGGCGTTCCTCGTCAGACACGTAGAAAATAGAGTTGCAAATGGTAAGTATAATGCCGCACACAAGCACAATGGCAAGCAGTACAATTATACATTTAAAGGAGGTTGTCTTAAAGAAGTTCTTCTTTACAGGGGGTTCTTCTTTAACTTCAGATTTTATTTCTTCAGCCATTTTTATTTACCCTCCTTGTTTTCTTTAATTTTCTTTTCGCGCTTGTAGCCGAAAGGTTTTCTTATAATATATCTGTCTATAAGCGGAACAAGAAGGTTCATTATTACTATTACGAAAGATACGACTTCTATTCCCGTAAAGTGGCGTAAAAGCGAGGTCAAAAGACCTAAGCATACGTAGTAAACTATCTGCCCGTACACGCCCTTGGGTGAAGTAACGTAGTCCGTTGCCATAAATATAGCGCCGAACATAAGCCCGCCCGAAAGTATATACGGCAGGAACAGGGTAAAGTCAAAGCCGTTCAAAGCTACCGACATAAGCCCCGCAACGCCTATATAAAGCACGGGCTGCCACCATTTTATAACCTTGCGTACCACAAGGTATATATAGCCTAAAATCAAAGCTAACTTGCACGTTTCGCCTATGCAGCCTGCAAATACCGTGCCCGACGTGCTTATACCAAAGAACAGTTCAAAAAGGGTTGCCGCGTCTGCGCTGCCTGTCGCTATAAGTCCCGTTGCCTCGTCCGAAAGGAAGGTAGCACCCGTATAAACGATGCTGTCCATATTCCCTATGTTCAGCACGGCGAACGTGCCTATAGAAAAGGATATCAACATAAATATCCTGCCCGTTGCGGCGGGGTTGGCAATGTTCCTGCCCGTGCCGCCGAATACCATCTTTACAACCATGATGGCAAACGCGCTGCCTATCGCAACTTCGTACCAATTTGCCGTAGAGGGGAGTATAAGGGCGAGTATAAGACCTGTAACTATAGAGGTGCAGTCAAACTGATGTGCAAACTTTTTGCAAACGTTTTTCGATTTTTCAAAAGAAGCCTTGCGTAAATTTGCTTTTATCTCTTTAAGTTTAGCCTCTTTTTCTGTGTCGCTCTGGTTCTGTTTTTTAAGTTCCTTTAATTCTTTCGCGAGCGCTTTCGTCGTATCGTCCGAAAATTTCCACGCAAAGCCGCCTTTTGCTATAAAGAAGTAAATAAATTCCGCTATCACGGCAGATACCACCGCGGTAATCTCGATAACCAGCGCGTCCACTAAAAAGAAGATTATGCCGCATATCGCCGCGGGCGCAAGCGCGATAATTACGTCAATCATTATCTTGCGCGTCGTGCGGTTAGATTTGACGTGAGGAGGGGTAGAAACTACTATCTGATTGTCCATTTTTCTTTTCTCTCCTTACTTTTTATTGCGCATTGCCGCTTTGGTCTTTCTTATCGCCTGTATAAGCGGGCGCTTGGCGGGGCATACGTATTCGCACACGCCGCATTCTATACAGCTCATAGTGTTACCGAGTTTTGCCGCAAGCTCAAAGTCTCCCGCGTTGGCGTAAAAAGCGGTGTTCATGGGCATAAGGTGCATAGGGCAGTGGTCGGCGCACATTCCGCAGTTAAGGCAGGGGGTGGGTTCTTCGGCGGCAGCTTCGCTTTCCGTCATAAGAAGAACGCCCGACGTCGTTTTTTTGGTATACAAATCGTAGCTTTTTATGGCAATGCCCGTCATAGGTCCGCCTAAAATAGCTTTCTTGGGGGCAGAGCTTTCGCCGCCGCAGTAGGCAATAATTTCTTCTATGCTTGTGCCTACGCGTACTTTAAGGTTTTTAGGCTCTTTTACAGCCCCGCCCGAAACGGTAAGCACGCGTTCGTAAAGGGGCTTGCCGAGTTCCACGGCTTCGCACACGGCAAAGCAGGTGGCAACGTTTTGCACTACAACTCCGCTGTCGGCAGGCAGTTTGCCTATGCCCACTTTCCTTCCCGTGCAGCTGTAAATAAGCTGTTTTTCGCCGCCCATAGGGTAACGCTTTTTCAAAGCTACCACGCCGATATCGTCGTATGCCTCGAATTTTGCTATACATTCGGGTTTGTTTACCTCTATACCGATAAGTATTTTGGTAACGTTGAGCGATTTGGCTATATACCTTGCGCCACGTGCGATCTCGTCGGTATGCTCAAGCATAAGCCTGTGGTCGCAGGTAAGGTAGGGTTCGCACTCAGCGCCGTTCAATATAAGCGTGTCCACGGGCGTTTTGGGTGCTACCTTTACCGCAGTGGGGAAGCCTGCCCCGCCTAACCCGACTATACCGGCGTCAAAAATACGCTTTTTAATGTCGTCTGCCGAAGGGTTTTCCAAGGGCTCAAGATATTGTTTTTCGCCGCTGCCGTCGCCCTCGATAACTATAAAGCGGCTCTCCACCCCGCCTTCAGTTACCAACGGCTTGATTTCCTTTACCGTACCGCTAATAGATGCAAACACCTGCGAAGATATAGGCCCTGCCGCCGTGGCTATAACCTGACCTTCTTTTACGGTATCGCCTGCCGCAACGCACGGTTCAGACGGCCTTCCCAAAGACTGCGAAAGGTTAATCGCAACCTTCTGGGGAGGGGGTAGCACTTCTATCGGCGCTGCATTTGCAAGAGATTTCTTGTCGGGAACGTGCACGCCGCCTAAAAGTAGCTTGCCTTTAACTGCTTTCAAAATTTACCTCCTTTGAAAATGGCGTGTTACCGCCAAAAGTTTTATGCTGTGCCAAAGGCGGCATAACAAAAACTTTACGTTTATATTCCACGGCTGTTAAGCCGCAGTAACCTTAATTGTTTCTTAAAATGGCGTTAAGCCTTATTTTTATTGCCGTACAAAAAGCGCTGGAAAACGCTTGTCGGCACTTTTTTAAATATTATTACAACTACAGCCCCGACTATCGCGCCCGATAAAACGCCTATAAGCGCAAGATAGGGCAGGTAGCCAAGCATAAGCGAAGTTCCCGTAATAAACACGTAAACAATGTTCTGCGTAATGTTGTGGCAAACCGCCGCAACCACGCTTACGGCAAACACGCTCACCTTTGGGCATGCAAGGTATATCAGAAGGGAAGATACCGCCCAGGCTACCACGCCGCCCGTAAGGCTGTATAACAGCATAGAGATATTCCCCGCGAAAAGCGAGCCTAAAACGGTGCGCACGGCTACCACGCATAGCCCCTCTAACGGCCCGTACATAATTATCGCGGCAAGCGAAAATATATTGGCGAGCCCCATTTTTGCCCCCGGCACAAACAGAGGGGGAAACTGGTTTTCTATTACAAAGGTAATAAGCCCCAGTGCCGACAGCAGGGCAAGCATGGCTATTTTTTTGGCGGAAGAAATTTTTTTGTCCATACCAACAACATTATAAACCATTTTTGCAGATTAGTAAATAGAAAAAGAAAAAAATTATCTGCTATTGCTCAATTTTTTCAAAAAAAGCCGCCGAAAGAATTTCGGCGGCAAGATTTGTTTTCTGTTAGCCTATCGTTACGCTGTCCGCGCCCGTGCTTTTTATTCTGGAAGAAAAGAAGCCCGTAAGCCCCTTTACCAATTCTTTGTAGTCGTCAAGGCAGGCTGTCTCTATGCAGGAGTGCATGGCAAGCTGTGCAATGCCTATGTCGGCGCTGCGCACGGCTACGTGTGCCGAGCTCACCGTCCCCAGCGTTCCGCCGCAAGGCAGGTCCGAACGGACAAAAAAGTCCTGGTATTTAGCTCCCGAACGGCTGAAAATTTCCTTTATTACTGAAGATGAAAGTCCGTCGGTGGTGTAGTTTTGCCCCGCGTGGTGCTTTACCACAATGCCCCTGCCCATAAGCGTGTTGTTCGTCGGGTCAGAAAGTTCGGGGTGGTTGGGGTGCATTGCATGCGCGTTGTCGCAGGATACAAAGAAAGAATCGGCAAGCGCCGTGCGCATATCGCCGCCAAGGCAGGCAGTAATTTCGCTCAGCACGTCGTACAAAAAGGAAGAACCAGCGCCCTGTTTCGTAAGGCTGCCTACCTCCTCGTTATCGGCTATATATATTACCGAGGTAGTCTTTGGCTTTGCCGCGCATATAGCTTCTAACGAGGCATAGGCGCTTGTAAGGTTGTCTATCCTCGGCGAAGAAAACACGCTGCCGCCGTAACCCGTTATAAACGGGCTCATCGCCGAAACGGCGTATAAATCGCAATCGGCTATCTTTTTGCCTGCGGCAAAATCTTCAAGCTCTTTTTCCAGTCCGCCCGAACAGAATATGCCTTCTAAAAGGCACATATCCGTCTGCACGTTCAGCTTTATGCCGTCGTTTACCGACCTGTTAAAGTGTATGGCTACCGACGGTATTACAAACGTATTTGCTGAGGTGAAGTTTTTGCACTCAAGGTTGCCCGCGTCAGACAAAACCACCCTGCCCGCGACGGTAAGGGGGGTATCCATATAGCTGTAAAAAATCCCGCCGCCATAGCGCTCCACGCTGAGTTTGGTGTAATTTTCCACTTTAATTTCTGGATTGAATTTTATTTTAAAGCAGGGGGAATCGGCGTGCGACGCCACAATGTTAAAGCCGTTTTCCTTGCCCGTGCAAAAGGCGATAACGGCAGAGCCGTCGCGTACCACAAAATACTTTTGCCCCCGTACTATGTGCCAATTATCGCATTCTCTTAGTTCTTCAAAGCCGTTGTCTTTCAAAAAGCTCACGGCGTTTTCCACCGCATGGTAAGCCGTTTTGGATCTGTTAAGATAATCAAAAAGTCCGTCCATAAATCACCTCGCCTTTTTATTATATATTCTTTTGCTTTTAAGTCAAGCAAAATAATTTGTTAGCGCTGGCGATTTGTGTTATAATACGCGTATGAAATTTTATGTTCCCGCGGCTTTCGGGCTGGAAGCCGTCGTCAAAAGACAGCTGAATAAACTCGGCTATTCCGATTGCCCCGCGTTTAACGGCAGGGTGGCGGTAGAAGGCGGCTGGGCGGATATGGCTCGAATAAATATGTTTATAAGAAGCGGCGAAAGGGTGCTTGCCGAGGTAGGCAGCTTTACGGCAACTACATTCGACGAGCTTTTCGGCGGCTTTTATGCTATCCCGTGGGAAAATTATCTTACCGCCCATTCAAAAATTCTTATGGACGGCAAAAGCGTAAAGAGTACCCTCGGCGCTATAAAGGCATGCGGCTCTGTGGCAAAAAAGGCTATTATAAGGCGCGTTATAGACAAAAAGCGGCTTGCCATCCACAACCTTGACGAAAGCGGCGCTCGCACGATAGTGGGGTTTTCTATTTACAATAATCTTGTAAGCGTAACTATAGACACGTCGGGCGACGGTCTGCATAAACGCGGATACCGTTCGCTTGCTTACACCGCCCCTTTAAAGGAGACTTTGGCGGCGGCTCTCATAGATATGAGCTATTATTTCCCCGACAAAGTTTTTGCCGACATCTTTTGCGGAAGCGGCACTCTGCCTATAGAGGCTGCAATAAAATCCTTGAATATCGCCCCTGGCAAAAACAGGCGTTTTGACTATATGGACTGGAAGTTTATTCCCGCGAGCGTGTACGCTGATGCCTTGCAAGAGGCAAATGTTTGCCAGACTTTAAACACTCCCGTAGAAATTTACGCAAGCGACATAAACCCCGAGGCTGTTTCCATAGCAAAATACCACGCCAAAAGGGCGGGGGTAGAAGGTAAAATTACCTTTAAAACTATGGATATGCGCAAATTTAGCAGCAGCGTAAGCCGAGGCGTGATTATCTCTAACCCGCCTTACGGCGAACGGCTCGAAAATACTGAAGACGTAAAGGCGCTTTATAAAGACCTGGGGTTGTTATACAAGTCGCTCCCCGACTGGAATATGTATATTTTATCGGGTTACGACGGCTTTGAACGCTGCTTCGGCAAGCGTGCCGACAGGGTAAAAAAGCTGTACAACGCCAATATTGAATGCGGTTATTACAGCTATTTAAGTTCCAAGCCTGAAAAATAATCTATGCTAAATACGCTATAGCCCCGCGGAAAACCGCGTAGGCTATATTTTTTCGGTAATCCTCTGTATTTAAAAGGCAGTCGTCCTCTGTATTGGTCAAAAAACCGCACTCAACTATAACCGACGGGCTGTCGGTACACTGCAGCATAAAGTAATCCCCCGCAAGCACGTCTGTCTCCCTCACGCACTCGTCCATGCCGTCCACGCTTCTCTTTATATTTTCGGCAAGCGTTTTCCCTGTAATGCTGTCAGGGCTGTAGTAGACCTGCGTGCCACGCCTTGCGCTCTGCGAGGCTGAATTT
>JAJQII010000107.1 GCA_021199295.1 Clostridia bacterium | reverse complement strand
GTTTACGTATGTATTATAGCGCTTGTTGTTTTGCTGTTTTTAAATATCAGCTGCGACCTGCTTGCAAACGCAGTTTTATCCTGCAAGCCCGAAGGGTTTAACGCAATGGCTTCCAATAAAATAAGGGGAGCAAAACGTGCTGTAAAGTTTTGCAAAAACGCAAGCAAAATAGCCAGTATTTTTGCCGACGTTATAGGTGATATCTGCGGTATCGTCAGCGGTGCTGCCGGTTCTGCGCTTGCGGCATACTTTATTTTTGAGAACGAAATTACCGCGATGTTTATCACTATACTTATCAGCGCTTTGATAGGCGCTTTGACTGTAGGCGGCAAAGCGTTCTGCAAAACATTAGCCATAAAATATAATAAAGAGATTACTTTTGCTTTTGCAAAATTTACAACTTTTTTTGTTAAGGAAAAATAATGTTCGAAAATATTAATTCTGACAGCCTTAAAGCTATGGGCATTAAGGAACTTAACGGGCTGTGCGAAGATCTTCGCGGCAAAATTATATCTACCGTTATGACTAACGGCGGACATTTATCATCTAATTTAGGCGCAGTAGAACTTACCGTTGCGCTTCATTACGTTTTTGATTTTCCTCGCGACAAAGTGATTTTTGACGTCGGCCACCAGTGTTACGCGCATAAACTTCTTACAGGCAGGGCTGATAAATTTGATACGCTCCGTAAAAAGGGCGGCATTTCAGGTTTTCCAAAAAGGGAAGAAAGCCTTTACGACTGTTATAATACAGGTCACGCGGGGACTTCTATTTCTGCCGCCCTCGGCATGGCAAAAGCAAGGGATATAAAAGGGGAAGATTACAATGTCATTGCCGTAATCGGCGACGGTTCGTTTAACAACGGGCTCGTTTACGAGGCTTTTAACAGTTTAAAACCTTTAAACTCCAATATTCTTGTCATTATAAACGACAACGGAATGTCTATTGCCCCCACAGTAGGCAGTATGCACGAATATCTTGAGATCTTAAGCAACGATTCAGAGGAAAAATATCATAAAAACCGTCGCGTGGGTATATTTGAAAGGTTTGGTTTTAAATACGAAGGCGTTTACGACGGCAACAATATAGGGGAGCTTATTCCTGTTTTGCAGAAAATAAAGGAAGAACTCAAGACGCAGTCGGTAATTCTACATATTTTAACTAAAAAAGGCAAAGGATATGCCTTTTGCGAAGAAAACCCCGAAGCAACGCACGGCATATCAGACGGAAACGCCATTCCTGCAAGGATAGAATACAGCGATGTATTAGGCAAAAAACTTTGCGAACTTGCCGAAAAAGACCAAAGAATTGTTGCCGTTACTGCCGCCATGACGGGTAGTTTAGGTCTTTCACCTTTTTTTGAAAAATTTCCTTCACGTTCAGCCGACGTAGGCATATGCGAAGAACACGCGACAATTTTATGTGCTGCGATGGCGGCGGAAGGGTTAAAGCCCTATTATGCCGTCTACTCAACCTTTTTACAGCGTTCGTTCGATGAAATAATTATTGATATATGCAGCCAGCATCTGCCCGTAACAATTTGCGTTGACAGGGCGGGGGTTTCAGGGGCTGACGGCGAAACGCACCAGGGAGTGTTTGATCTTTCCTTTTTGTCCCCCATACCCGACCTTGCCATTGCCGTTCCAAAAGACGCGAAGGAACTTGAAAATATGCTCGATTTCAGTGTTACTTTTAATTTTCCTTTAGTAATACGTTATCCGCGTGCATGCAGAAGGATTTTTAAATCTCACAGTAAAATAGAACTCGGCAAATGGGAGGTTTTATCTTGCGGCGATGGTAAAGCGGCAATAATTGCAAGCGGCGAACGGGCGATAACACGGGCATACGAAGTTTCCCGCCTGCTTAAAGATAAAGGAGTAACGCCTAAAATAATAAACGCAAGGTTTGTAAAACCTATCGATAAAACCATGCTCGACGGCATGGAAGAAAATGTTGTTGTAACAATCGAAGATAACGTCTGCACGGGCGGGTTAGGCTCTCTTATTGCAAGCTATATGTCGGCAAGCGGAAAAAAGATAAAAATCTTTGGTTACAGAGATGAATTTATCGGACAGGGCAATGTTGAAGAGCTTATGGATGATTACGGCCTTAAAGCAAGCGATATCGCGGGTTATATATTAAATGAGATTGGATAAATATCTTGCAGAAAAATTTGGTTCGCGGACAAAGGCGTCTGCAGCAATTTCCCGCGGGTGCGTTACAGTGAACGGTAAAGTAAGCGTGCCGTCGTACGAAGTAAAGGAAGGGGACGATATACAGATTGTAAAAGAAGATATTTCCTTTGTATCAGCAGGCGGTTTTAAATTAAACAGGGCGCTTGCAGAATTTGCATTCGATGTAAAAGACATGGTTTTTGCCGATATCGGCGCAAGCACGGGCGGCTTTACCGACTGCCTTTTACAGCACGGCGCAAAAAAGGTTTACTGTATAGACGTGGGCGAAAGCCAGCTTGACCAAAGCCTTAAAGATAAAAACATTGTGGTTATAGATAATTATAATGCCCGTAACCTTAACAAAGAGCTTTTTGCAGAGGAACTTGACGGGGCGGTGGTAGACGTGAGTTTTATATCGCTAACCTATATTTTACAGCATGTAAGCGATGTACTATGCCAGACAAAAATATGCTTTGCGCTTATAAAACCTCAGTTTGAATGTGAAAACCGTAGCGTTGGCAAAAATGGAATAGTAAAAGACGAGGCAAAGCGTAGGCAAATTATAAAAAAGATTTACGATTTTTCCCTTTCGTGCGATTTAGCTCCCATTAAATTATGCTGTGCCCCTATAGTAAAAGGTAAAAATATAGAATACGTAATAATGCTTGAAAAAGGTGGGAAAGAAATTCCGTTTGATATTTTAATAAAATCCGTAAGACTTTAATTTTTACGGATTTTTTATTTTTATTTTCGTTCTGTCTTGCATATTTGCATAAACTGTTGTATAATATTTTTTGTATGAATGTAGGTATTTATTATAATAAAAACTTCATAAGCGAAAATCTTAAACTGATTGACCACATCAGTTTAAGGCTTAACTCAAGCGGGATACAGTGCCGCACCGTTTTGTCAGCGGAAGAATTAGATGGTTTGGATGTGCTTATAGTTCTCGGCGGCGACGGTACGATACTAACCGTCGCGGGGGATTGTGCACGTTGCGACATTAAAATTATGGGCATAAATTACGGGCATATGGGCTTTCTTGCAGAATTTGAGCAGGAAAAACTTGACGCTGCGATAAATTTAATCTGTTCACGGGATTTTAAAACGGAAAAGCGGAGTATGCTTGATATCAATGTGGGCGGCAAAGACTACCTTGCGCTTAACGATTTTGTAATACAGCGCAGCACCTACGGCAACAAGTACAGCAACACAATAAATTTATCGGCGCAAATAGACGGCACTGTGGTGGATAACTATCTTGCCGACGGCATTATAGTTAGCACGCCCACGGGGTCTACGGCATATTCGCTTGCGGCAGGCGGTTCAATACTTACACCCGATATTAATGCGTTCGTGCTTACGCCGCTTTGCGCACATTCGTTACATTCACGGCCGATTGTCTTCAGCGACAGTTCGGTGCTTACCGTTATTTACAAAAAGAGCAATACCGCTGTAAATATAGCGGTGGATGGCGTGGTTATAGGTGAATTTGAAGACAGCCTTGAAGTTAATATCACAAAATCGCAGTATAGCGTAGATTTTATAACATCGGGGCAGGTCAATTTCTTTGATAAACTTCTTTCAAAATTAAGTAAATGGAGCAGATAAAAGTGTACAGGAACGACAGACAAGCTAAAATTCTTGAAATTATCAGCCGTATGGAGATTGAAACGCAGGAAGAATTATGTACTGAGCTTAACAAGCAGAATTTCAACGTTACCCAGGCTACAATTTCCCGAGATATTAAAGACCTTAAACTTTACAAAGTTGCGGGTACGGTAAAAAAATATAAGTATGCAAGTTTAGCGGCTGATAAAGAATCTTTCAGCCCGAGAATGCTCAATATTTTCCGTGAATGCGTTAAAAGTATAGATTATGCCAACAATCTTATTATAGTTAAAACTATGAGCGGCAACGGGCCTACTGCGGGTATGTTTATCGATTCCTTACAGTCTAAAAATATACTTGGCTGTGTGGCAGGCGACGATACCGTGCTTGTCATAGTAGACGGAAACGAAAATACTCCTGCGGTGGCAGGAATGTTAAAGGGTTACATTTCGTAAAATGCTTAACAGACTTGTCATAAAAAACATAGCGCTTATAGAAAGCGCGGATATAGAGTTTGACCGCGGTCTTAATATTATGTCGGGCGAAACCGGTTCAGGTAAATCGGTAATTCTTGATTCATTGAATTTTGTACTCGGGTCTAAAGCCGACAAAAGCATGATACGCTATGGATCGGACGAGGCGGTAGTCCGCGGTGAATTTTCCGTATTAAAGGACAGTGCCGCGGCAAAGGCTTTGGAAGAGCTGGATATAGAATCGGACGGGGAAATAATTATTACCCGTAAATATTCGGCAGAAGGCAAAGGCAATATAAAAATCAACGGTAACACCGTCACTGTAGGTATGTTAAAAAGCGTTACCTGCCATCTTGTAGACGTGTACGGGCAGAGCGAGCATTTTACCCTTTTAAACGAAAACAACCAGATGAAAGTGCTCGATAGCTTATGCGGAGGCCAGGTTGACGATATAAAAGGCGAACTTTCCCTTTTGATATCGGATAAAAGGGAGTGCATGAAAAAAATAAAGATGCTTGGCGGAGACAGCGCTGAACGTGCCAGAAAGCTCGATTTGCTTGCCTACCAGATTAACGAAATAGAGAGAGCCGCTCTGTGCGACGGTGAGGAAGACGAGCTTATAGCCAAGCAAAAGATTATAGACAACACCGAACGCATTGCCGAGGCAATTGGCGGGGCATTCGCCCTTTTGCACGATGACGGCGGTTGTTCAGACGTTATATCAACGGCTAAGCGAATGATGCTCGGTATTTCAGACCTGCACGAAGATTATTCTTTGCTCTGCGACAGGCTCGACGCGGTAAACGCTGAAATAAACGATATAGCCGACACACTTTATGATATTAACGATAACCTTGAGTTTGACGCCGATGAAGCCCGTCGTATAGAAGAACGGCTTGCGCTTATAAAAAACCTTAAAAAGAAATACGGCGGAACGGTGGCAGACGTCTTAAAATTTTACGATGACGCTTCTGCGGAATATGCCCTTATATCTGACAGTGAAAACGCTGTGAAAAGGTTGAATGCCCAAATTGAAGATATCAATAATAAGATTTATTCGCATTGCCGTAAGCTGACTGCAATCCGTAAATCGGCGGCAGAAAAATTTTGCAGGGAAATTGAGCAACAGTTAAAGAGTCTTAATATATCAGGTGCAAAATTTAACATTGATTTTGCTGAATATTCGCGTGAAAATGCCAACTTAAACAGCACTGATGGCGCTGACAGCATTGCATTTATGTTTTCTGCGAACGCAGGAGAACCGCTTAAACCGCTGAATAAAGTTATAAGCGGAGGTGAGTTAAGCCGTTTTATGCTTGCACTGAAAACGCAGATGAAAGATCTTAGCGGCGTTTCTACGTATATTTTTGATGAAATAGATTCAGGTATAAGCGGCATAACGGCAAACAGCGTCGCTGAAAAATTCGTATCCATTGCCGAAAGCACGCAAGTTATTGCTGTTTCGCATCTGCCGCAGATTTGTGCCGCAGGGCAAAAAAATTTCCTTATATATAAGCAGGAACAGGGCGGCAGCACTGTAACTAATGTAAAAGCGCTTGGCGAAGCTGAAAAAATTGACGAAATTGTCCGTCTTACGGGCGGAACAAATTCGCAGGCTGCACGTGAGCACGCAAAAGAATTAATAGCAAAATTTAATTAATTAAAGCGCGTAAATACTGCATAGAAAACAAAAGGCTGCGCAAAATAATCCTATGTGTACAAGGAAAAAATTTTTCAGCAGTCTGTTAGTTGTTTTGTTCGCGGTTATATGCGCTTTTTCCGTTGCCCCGTTTGGTGCGTATGCACAGGCGGACGAGCTGTATTTAGGCGGATTCCCCGCAGGTTTTGTGCTTAATAC
>JAJQII010000098.1 GCA_021199295.1 Clostridia bacterium | reverse complement strand
TCAAAGAACGGTGTTACTTTTTTATTTCTTTTTACATTATATAAAAATAAATATTTTTCATACATACTCCAAGCGGTTTACAACTTTGCTTTTTAATGCTAAAATAAACTGGTAAAATAAAACGCCATGCGGCGTACGGAGTGAATTATGAACGTAAGAGAACAATCTTTGATAAAACACGGAGAATGGCGCGGCAAGATAGAGACAGTCTGCCGTGTGCCTGTAGACAGCCGCGAGGCGCTTTCGCTTGCCTATACCCCCGGGGTTGCAGAACCCTGCCTTGCCATACAAAAGGACGAGGAAAAATCCTTTGAGCTTACGCGCCGCTGGAATACAGTGCCCGTAATAACCGACGGAACGGCGGTGCTCGGGCTTGGTGATATAGGCCCTGTCGCGGGTATGCCCGTGATGGAGGGTAAATGCGCGTTATTTAAGGCATATGGCGGGGTGGATGCCTTTCCCATATGTATAAAATCTAAAGACGTAGACGAGATTGTAAATACCATTAAGCTTATATCGGGCTCGTTCGGCGGCATTAATTTAGAGGATATCTCCGCCCCCCGCTGCTTTGAAATAGAAACCCGTTTAAAAAAGGAGCTGGATATCCCCGTTTTCCACGACGAC
Source organism: Clostridia bacterium (assembly GCA_021199295.1). Lineage (GTDB taxonomy): Bacteria > Bacillota > Clostridia > Christensenellales > Borkfalkiaceae > Coproplasma. Next base: position 5,589 of record JAJQII010000098.1, on the reverse strand, counting down.
CAGCACGGCACTGCCGTTGTTATGGCGGCTGCGGTGATAAACGCGGCAAAGGTAGTGGGTAAAGAGATATCTTCGCTTAAGATAGTAATAAACGGTGCTGGCGCGGCAGGCATAGCCATAGCTAAATACCTTTTAAAATTTGGCGTTAAAGAGCTTATATTGTGCGATAAATCGGGCATATTGTGCGAGGGAGAGCCCTGGATGAACCCCGCACAGGCGCAGGTTGCTTTAATTACTAACAGGGGTAAAATAAAGGGCAGCCTTGCCGTTGCGATGAAGGGTGCTGACGTGTTTATAGGCGTTTCCGCTCCCCGCTGTGTAAATAAAGATATGGTTAAGAGCATGGCGGAAAAAGCCATTGTGTTCAGCTGTGCAAACCCTGTGCCTGAAATTACCCGTACCGAGGCGCTTGAGGCTGGTGCGGCAGTGGTAGGCACAGGCTCTTCAGAAAATCCTAACCAGATAAATAACGTGCTGGTATTCCCGGGACTTTTCCGCGGGGCGCTGGACGTACGCGCGAGCGATATAAATACCGAAATGATGATGGCGGCTTCCCGCGCCATTGCCGAAAGCGTGGGCGATAAACTTTCAGCAGAGTTTATTTTGCCGTATGCCTACGATAAGTCTGCCCACGACGCGGTGGCAAAGGCTGTAAGCCAGGCTGCAATTAAGTCCGGCGTGGCAAAAATAAAGGCGTAGAGGACAAAACGGCAGAAGCCTATTGTTATTGCGAGGGGGGTTCTACCCCGTGGCAATCCCGCGCGGACGCGCGAATAGCAGGCAGGACGGCAGATTAGATGTTTAAAAATAATGCGTTACTTTCTAATATCTCTTCGCCTTTAAAGCGGTGAGAATGGTAGTTGAAAGGCGTTATTGCTTGGCTTTCCGCGAGCCGCAAATAAATTTGCTCTTAGCGTGCGAGCGTTAGCGACACTCTGCGCACCGCATTATATTATGTTTCAGATAATAAGGCGCAGATAGCCTCACGTCGTTCGCTTTGCTCTCTCCTCAGGATGACATAGTGCGCGGTCGTTTGCCAGCGGTGGTGCGATAGCTGAAAGATAACCAGCTTAGTGTGTCGCTTACGCTCGCAAGCAATGACATATGCGTTTCTGCCGCCCTTTTACGCGTGCAGGGTAAACACGAAATTCTGTGCGTATTTTTCCGTAAATAAAAAAGGAAGCCGAGGGGCTTCCTTTTTTAGCGTCTTAAACTTATTATTTAGTATTTTAAACTTTGCATAATTATGCCGTAAACTTTACATTAAATGCTTGCGTATTGCCTTTATAGCCGTGTCGGCGATAAGCCTGCTGCCGCGGTGGGTGGGGTGTACGCCGTCTTCAGAATACTGGGTGTAGGGGATAGAATCTGCAAGCCCGTTAAACATTTCGTCGTAGGCTACAAACTCATCTGCTTTTTCCACGGCGATGCGGTGGATAATTTCCAGCTCTTTATTAAACAAAGGGCGCATGCGCAGTTTGTCGGGTGCAGGCATAAGGAAGGGTTCAAGGCATATAAGAGTAATGCCTGCTTCCTTTATTTTGTCTAAAAGTTCGTTATAGTCGCGTTCGAACTGCTTTAAATCGAGTTGTTTGCCTATTTTAAACTGGTGTATAACATTGTTTATGCCTATCATAAGCACGCAGGCGTCGGGGTGTTCTTCTATCACGTCGCGGTTTACTCGCGCAAGAACGTCGCATACCTCGTTTCCGCTTACGCCCTTGTTTAAAAGTTGTATATCCATATCGGGATATATGGGGCGCAGCTTATCCGAAAGTATTTTAACATACCCGTTGCCCAGAGAATTAACGTCTGCCCTGTCGCGGTCGCAGTCTGTTATAGAATCACCGATAAAAACAATTTTCATAATTTTCCCCTGTATATATCATTAAAATAATTTTAGCATAACGTTTTTGTAAAATCAAGCGTACAATGTAATTTCAGATAATATTTTTCAGTGCAGCAGTTTGTATGCCGCCGTGCATAAAAAGTCAGACAGTTCGGCAGACGGGCAATTGTAGCCGTTATTTATCCACTGCTTTATAAGAGCGTATACAGGTACTGTGCCCAAAAAATATATAAAACTATTGAAATATTATTTCTTATGTAGTATAATAATTTACAAATATGCCTTTAATAACAGCGTATTCATATAAAATTACGCACATAGGAGATGCGCAATGAAAAGAAAATTATTAATAGTTCTTCTTACAATAATATCAGCGGTATGTTTATGCCTGGGTTTTTCTGCCTGCGATATTTTGACAGAGTTAAGCAGTAGTATTTCAACCGTGGAGCAAAGCTCGTCGTCCGGCGAGAGTTCTGAAGAGCTATCGTTAAGCGGCGACAGTTCAGAACAAAGTTCTTCAGACGATGAACAGGGTTCACCAGAAGACGGCGAAACGCAAAAAGATTCGTCCGATGACAGTTCAGAAACGGAAAAGGACGACGAGGAAATAACCGTAGTGTTCACTCTTAAAGACGGCAACAGCAGTTACGGTTACGAATCACTCGCCTCTGAGACAAAAGGCACTGCCATGCAGGCGGTATACTATCAGATGTACACGGCATGCGAGGAGTTTTCAGTTAGCACAGAGGATGTCACCGAGACGGACGGGAATTATGTAATATCCGAGATATCCTACAGCGGCTCTCTTTCTACGGCTGAGGCGCTTTCGGTATGGGAAGTGTTTTATATAGAAAATCCCATTTACTACTGGTTGTCCAATACCTGTACATATTCAAGCAGCGCTATAATCCTTTGTATAGACGAGGAATATGCAAGCTATTCCGTCAGGGCGGCTTACGATGCGGATATCTCGGCAATGGTAGAGGACGCCTGCAAGCAGGTGCAAAAGCTGGATACAGAGCTTGAAAAGGCTATTGCCATTCACGACTACATAATAGGTAAAATTGATTACGCATACCAGAGTGACAACACTACACCCGAAACTGACATTTGGGCGCATAATATCACGGGAGTATCGACTAAAGGGGCAGGCGTCTGCGAGGCGTATGCCAAAACTTACCTTGCCCTGTGCCTTATCAACGGGATTGACTGTATAATAGTTACGGGTAATGCAGGCGAAAACGGCGACGGCGAAGGCCATGCCTGGAATCTTGTAAAGATAGACGGCGTATGGTACGGCGTTGACTGCACGTGGGACGATACAGGCGATGATGACGACCTGTATTATAATTACTTCGGTATGAATGTAAGTTTAATTAATTCTACCCGAAAAACGAGAGACCAGACTTACGGCGTGAACTACTTATACGAATTGCCCGAGGTAACTACGTATGGCATACAGTTTGTAACGCTGTTTAAGGGCGAGACAGAATTGGGGATATATGTAAACATAGACGCCGCCTTTGCCGCTATGACCGACTCTTCTGCCGACTACACAATAGAATTTTATTTCTGTAACCCCTCAGGGACAAAGGTAGAGACATCCCCTTCCACAACGGTATATATCTATGCTGCAAGTACTCCTGCAGTAAACAGCATCACAATAAACGGCATATATAGCGACGAGGGTAACGGTTACTTCTACGTTTCTTATTTAAATATGCAAAGCGAACTTGTTTTGGCTTGCAATTTGGAGATAAGCAATATTATTTTAACGGCAACCGAGCTTGACCTTGGCGAATACACGCTGACTACAAGCGGCTACTATTGCCGCCTGAATGGCGTAATAAAAGACAGTAAAACGGCGGAAACAGTTTCAATAAAATCTACCATTTCGTACCAGACTATCATCTATGCAACGCTTGATATAGGCTACTATTACGGCGGTGCTTCAATAATTGGCACGGCTGAAATAGACACGTACTATGGTTCGGATACGCTTGTTGTCTACGGAACGGTGTCTATTGGCAAATATGTAGCGCCTGTTTCCAGTTCTTATTACATATATGTGCAGAATAATGGAACGCTCACCGTTAATAATCTGGTTTATGAGGACGATAACGCATCAAATAGTGAAATTTATATTGTATTCCAGTTTGACAGCAAGGATTATTATCCGACAGTGACTCTGAGCAATGTTGAGGCAAAGACATACCTGTATATTTACGGTTTTATAAGCGGAACAGAAGCTGCCACGCCGTCTAATCTGGACTGCACAATAGCCACCCTCGGCGATGCAAGCGACTTTGCAAATATATTGGTTTGGTTTATTAATAATAACACACAAGAAAATAAGACGGATTTATACACGGTAACAGATAATAAAATTGTTTATAAAGAGACGTAAGAGTATTATCATTTAAAATTAAAAACGCACGCAGGTGTAAAAAACGCATGCGTGCGTTTTTCATTAACGGGCTTATAAATAAAGTGGTTTTATACGATGATAAAATCTGTATTTATTACAATACATCGTATGAAACGGCGGACGAAGTGCGTATGACCGAGAAAAAAGAGGGAAGTTTTTTAAACTTCCCTCCCGATGAAAGTGAAAATAATAAGTGCGACTCGTTTAAGTTCAAACGAGTCGCGCTTGGCGCGGCGGGGTCCTGTGTATTTGAACTTTTTACGGAGCTCGGTGTGCTTGCAGTGTCGTTCTATCTCTGAATAATCAATTTCATGCCATTTTCAATGTTCTTTATATTTTTGTTAGGTTGGCAGAATGGTTACGTTTCCGCCTACTTGGCTATTTCCAAATGGCTTCTAAGGCATATGAGTATGAAAATTAGTTTTTTGAAAAACAAAAAACGAGGCTTTTTTTAGTCAAAAACTGCTCAAAAAGCCCCAAAATCACACATTTCTGTTTGCCCCGTTTTTTTAAAATCAGTCAACTTCCCAAAATTACTCAATTTTTTTTACAAAGGCCAAATTGTTTCCTTTATTTTATCTAATACTGAAGATATTCCTTTAAGTTGCTTATGTGCTTCTCTGTATTGATTATGGGATATTTTATTTTGGCAATATAAATTAGGTAATAAATCTTTTATATAATTTAAATTGTGTGCATCTTTGATGAAATCTTCTACTGGTGAAAACAAAGATTTTAATTCATTTATGTTGATTGCTTCTATCCCATCATAGTTTTTAATAATGTGTGTAATTGTTTTTTTGATGAAATATGCATCAACCAAACCATCTAAACAGTAGTGAATTAAATCAAGAATTAAAGAAAAATCAATGTTTTCTTTATTCATTTTTTCTATTATTTCTATAGTTTTATTTATTTTTTCTCTATGGTTTTCATATGTGTTTACTAAGTATTTTACATAATTTGTTTCTTCATCAATATCAAAGTTATAATCTTCTTGTGTTAGCCGTTTGCGGTCTATAAAAAAATTTTCTTTTCCCAAAACAAGTTCATAACAAGGAATATCCTGATCCTGGCAAACGTCAATCAAAAGCGACCGACATATTTTATCCATTTTTACCCCTAAAGTTATAGATTTTATCTTGGGCATATTAATAAAACGAGGTTTGTTTGGCTCTTTCTCAATATTTATTATTCTCCATTCTTTTTCATAACTCCAACATTCATCTTTTGATGACAAATAGTCTAAAATTTTATCAACATCAGTCTCTTGCGAAACAAAATCTAAATTATTTTTACCGTCTTCATCTTT
>JAJQII010000024.1 GCA_021199295.1 Clostridia bacterium | reverse complement strand
CACCTCGCCCCACACCGAGGAAATATTTATTATACACCCGCCGCCTGCGCCAACCATTTTATCGGTTACCTCGCGGCAGCAAAGAAACGTGCCCCTTGTGTTTACAGCAAAGACACGCTCCCAGTCGGCAAGAGTTGTGTCTTGTATGACTTCGAAAAGCGATATGCCAGCGTTGTTTATGAGCACGTCTAACCTGTCGTAAATGGAAAAAAATTCACGGAACATATCCCTTACCTGCCCTTCGTCAGAGACGTCGGCGCGCAATAGCACAGGGCAATAGCCGAGCATATTAAATTCTGCCTGGGTGGAAAGGGCTGCCTCTTCGTCGGCACTGTAATTTATTACGACTTCGTAACCGAGTTGCAAAAATTCAAGGGCAACCGCCTTGCCTATGCCGCGAGTCCCGCCCGTTACCAACACGGTTTTTATATCAGTAAGGTTATCCATAACGTACCGCCTTATACTAAATTATATCAGATTATAAAAATCGGCTATCTTTTTTGCCACTTCCTGCGGGGATAACACATCGGTATCCACAACAAGGTCTGCCGCGGCGAAATAAATGGGTGTACGCACGGGCAAAAGCTCGTCTATGCGCTTTCGTGCCCCGCCCTGAAGAAGCGGACGTTCAGTGTCGCCCTCTACCCTTTCGGCAAGCGTCTGCGGCAATGCCCGCAAAAATACTATTTTGCCGTTCTTTTTAAGATGGGAAACATTCACGGCACGCAAAACGCAGCCGCCGCCCGTGGCAATTATTGTGTTGTCGAGGCAAGAGAGTTTTGCCGTTACCTCGGTTTCTATCTCGCGGAAACGTTCTTCGCCGTAATTTGCAAATATGTCGGCAATCCTGCCGTATTCCCTGACTATCTCGGCATCGGTATCGGCAAGGCTCATACCCGTAAGTTTATGTAATTCCCCGGCAACGGTGGTCTTGCCGCTGCCCATCATTCCGCATAAAACTATGTTCATAACTTAAAACTCTGGGCGGCAAGTATATAGCTGTTTTTGCCGAAGCCGACTATAGTGCCCGCGCACACTTCGGAAATTACCGACTCGTGGCGGAACGACTCACGCCTGAACACGTTTGACATATGCACTTCTATCACGGGAATTTTTATTGCCGCTATGGCGTCGCGTATGGCGTAACTGTAGTGAGTGAACGCGCCAGCGTTAAGAATAATGCCGTCGCAGTCCGCCGTGTGCAGTTTTGTGCAAATATCGCCCTCGTAATTGCTCTGGTAAAATTCGCAGGTATCCTGCGGGAAATGCGCCTTTATATCGGCATTGATTTCTTCAAGCGACTGCGAACCGTAAACACCCTTTTCGCGTACGCCCGTCATATTTAAATTTACGCCGTTAATGAATAAAAATTTCATCAGTTGCCCTCCTTAATATAGCTTTCGAAAAGCTCCTTTGCCTGCTTTTCGTCGGGCGTTATGCCAAAATAGTAACATTCGGAATAATACGCCTGGTAAAAGAGCATGGCTTTGCCGTTTATTATCTGCTTGCCCAAGCCCTCGGCAATTTCAAGGAATTTTGATTTGGACGGCACATATATTAGATCTACCGCCGTCTGGCAGCCCTTTAACACATCTTCACCGACGGGTGATATACCCACGGAGCGGTGCATGCCAACGCCTGTGGCGTTAATTACTATATCGTAATTTTTGCCGTCAATCTCTTTTAAGGCGATGACGCCGAACTCGTCTGCAAGCGCCTGCGCACTGCCTTCCATTTTGTCGTAAACGGAAACTTTTGCGCCGCCGTCTGACAGCTTTTTCGCCACGCTCCTGCCAGCGCCGCCAGCGCCGAGAAGAAGGGCTGTTTTGCCGTTTACATTGACGCCGTTATTGGCGAGCATAAGCATAAAGCCCAAGCCGTCGGTATTGTACCCTTTGCGGGACGCACATTCGACAGTATTTACCGCGCCAAAGATAGCGGCGTCGTCGTATATGCCGCCAAGGTGGGGAATTACCGAAAGTTTATAGGGTATGGTTACGTTTAACCCGTCATATTCTTTAAGCAAGCCGTCTATTTTATCTTCGAACTCTTCGGGCGGAATAGATACTCTGCCGTAAGAAATTTTGTTGCCCATACGCTTTGCGATAAACGAATGTATTTCAGGGCTGGTGGACTGCGATACGTCCTTGCCGATTACCGCGAATTTTTTCATGCTTTTGCCCTCCTTTGGAATGCTTGCGGCACACTCTGATATCAACGCCGCGTATTGTTCTAACGGAAGTTTTACCTCTTGGGGATTGCCCTCGCTTGCGGGAACAATCATAGAGATAAGCGCCGAGTCGTTCTTTTTGTCGTACTTTGCCATAAGGCAAGCCTTGTCCCCGTCGCTGTACGCAGGCACTTTTATTACTTTTGCAATAAGGGATTTTATTCTTTCGGCATATTCGGGCGCACATATGCCCGATTTAACGGCTATATAAAGCTCGTAATACATGCCGACAAGCACAAATTCGCCATGTGATTTTTTCTTGTAATAAAGCTCGAACGCGTGCCCCGTGGTATGCCCCAAATTGAGCGTTTTCCTTAATCCCGTGGTTTCCTTTTCGTCGTTTTGTACAACGTAAGCCTTGTGTTTTATACACTCTATGGTAATATCCCTGAGGAAAGCAAGGTCATAAAGCCTGTCAGAATTTTCCAGTAGAATATGAAAGATATCTTTATTAAGGCAGCCCGTTTTAATTATCTCGCCCAGACCGCAGCGTATCTCCCTTTCGGGCAGAGTTTGGAGGAACATAGGGTCTACGACGACGTACTGCGGCTGGTAAAAAGAGCCTATAATATTTTTCACGCCGCAAAAATCTATGGCGGTTTTGCCGCCGACAGAACTGTCTACCTGGGATAAAAGGGTGGTAGGTATCTGTATAACGGGAATACCGCGCATATACAGCGAGGCGGCAAGCCCCGTGATATCGCCTACTACCCCGCCGCCGAGGGCGATGACCAGGCTGTTGCGCCTTAAGCCTGCGTTTACCATTGCCTTTAATATATTTAAAAGCTGCGTCTTGTTTTTACTTCTTTCGCCCGCAGGCAGTACGTATTTGCCAGCGCCGTAAAAATATTTGTCTATAAGCGAGGAATACAGTCTGTCCACATTGCTGTCGGTTACGAGGAATATATCCCTGTCCTTGGTAAGCTCCCCGATTTTTTGGCTGAAAGCATTTTCGCCGCAATATATTGTGCTGTTTACAGCAGACGTTTTTAAGCTGATAGTCTTAATATCCATTTTGTTATCCTTAGTCAAGCGCGTTGTAGCGGTCAATGACTTCCCGCATATTGTCGCCGCCAAGCCTATCTGCTACAGCCTGGGCTATAGTAAACGCGGCAACGCTCTCTAATATAATTTCGCAGGCGCATATTGCCGCCACGTCGCTGCGTTCGCCCGCCGCCGTGCAAGCCTCGCCCGTTGCGGTATCTACCGTTTTAAGCCCCCGCATAAGCGTGGGAATGGGCTTCATAGCGACACGCAGAACTATTTCCTCGCCGTTAGACATACCGCCTTCTATGCCGCCCGCGTTGTTGGTAGTTCGGGCATATGTGCCGTCCTTTTTATAAATTTCGTCGTGCACCTTACTGCCGCAAAGCCTTCCTGCCTCGAAGCCTATGCCTACCTCTACCCCCTTTATAGCCTGAACGCCCATAAGGGCAAATGCAAGGCGGGCGTCGAGTTTCTCGCCGTAAGTCATACAACTGCCGAACCCACTTTTAAGCCCCTTAACCCGTATTTCGACTATTCCGCCTGCGGTGTCGCCCTCTGCCTTTAACGTATCTATAAGCGCCATAGCCTGCTTTTCGGCATCGCCGTCGAGCATAAAAAGAGGATGCCCCTTTGCCGCGGCAAGTTCTTCGAATGAATATACATTTTTATCTTCTATGCCGCACACGCAGCGCACATAGCCGCTTACGCTTACGCCTAATGCGCCAAGATAACTTTTTGCTATGCCGCCTGCCGCGACGCGTACCGCCGTTTCCCTTGCGCTGGCACGCTCCAAAATATTACGCGCGTCCGTCTGGCAGAATTTTTTCATACCCGTAAGGTCGGCATGCCCGGGGCGAACCTTGGTAAGCACACGCCCGGTTACGTCGCAACCTTCGGGAGACATATACTGTTCCCAGTTTTTATAATCGGCATTTATAATGGTAAAACAGAGCGGACTGCCTAAGGTAAGCCTGTTACGTACGCCGCTTATTATTTCTATGCGGTCGCGCTCTATCTTCTGCCTGCCGCCCCTGCCGTAGCCGCTTTGCCTTAACGCAAGGTCTGCATTTATCGCATCGGTATCTATTTCAAGATTGGAAGGCAACCCCTCTATTATACCCGTCAAGGCTTTTCCGTGGGATTCGCCCGCAGTGGTAAGTTTCATAACTCTCCTTAAATTAACGGCTTAATGTGCCTTAATTAACTATATTTTATTGAATGACAGCGCCACCCTCGTCTATTTTAGCGGCAACGTCGCCTGTGTACATCGTTATAAAAATATCGCCGTACTGGTACAGATCTGCCATAACGTAAACCGAAGGGCAATCCGAAGCGTTTTGCTCGCCCACGGAAATTACCGAATATGACGGCGACAGCAGATTATATAGTTCTGAACAGATAGAATCGTAACTGCCGTGGTTTGCCGTTTTGTATAACACGCAATTAGAAAAATCCACCTCGTGACTGCCAAGCGTAAAGTAACTGCCAAGCCCGTCGTTGTTATAGAAGTTATAATCTTTCACAATTGAGGAAAGTATGTCGGTATGGACGTCAGACGCGTAAAACACTCCGTTCCCTGCGTACTCTATCCACATTACCGCCGAAGCATTATCCATATTTTCCGCCGTGGGCGAGGTATTCATCGTTGTGTATTCTGATAGGGCGCTACCATGGTTTACAGGCGAGAGAAACACAAAAAAGTATTCGCCGCCATCACTTTCATCCCCTGCGCCGTATTCTGAAACTACCATCTGTGCGCCACATTCTTTTGCGGCATTGTAGAACGCGTAGTATTCATCCGTGATATACACGTTAGCGCTGTAAGGGTAATAAATCGTTCCGACTGATTTTTGTTCTATTATATCAGCGAGCCCGCCGCAATGTTCTTCGTTTACCGAAGTGCATACAAGGTAGTCTATATAATCGATATCGAGCCCGTTGAGCGTTTTTAGTATTTTATGAGTACTGGCGTATGTGCCGTCGCCGCCATCTATCAGCATTACTTTTCCGTCGGGGAATTCCACTATCGCGCAATCGGCATGTCCTACGTCAAGAAAATGAAAGTACATTCCATCTGACGGGGAACGGCTGCGCGTAACGAAGTAAGCCGAAGCATATTTAAGAGGGAAAAATAAATTAATAATGAGGAGCGTACTGATAACTACTGCTGTAGTTGCGATAGAAATTATAGCCGCTATCGCGCCCTTTGTCAGTTTCCCCTTACCTTTCGCCATAATTCTCCCCGAACATACAATACTACAATTTACATTATACAACCAAAAGGCGCAAAAGTAAACACCTTTTTTGTATTAGTCATATGAATTTGCAAGCATAAAGCGGTGAAAATGATAGCTGAATGTTGTTGGCTTAGATTGCCACGCCGCTAAAGCGGCTCGCAATGACAAGAAATGGGCGATGCGACGCCCCTATCATCGCAATGACAAAAACAAAGGTGACAGGTACTCACACGCAATGATAAGTAAAAGCTTTGGCATGGACATAAAAATAGTGCAGCAAACTTTTACGAATGCTGCACTGACTTTATTGGTCTTATTAATTTACCGATTTATAATTTATTAAATAGTTTCCCTTTTTTCAGGTTCGCCGTTGAGCGTGCCTGCCTTTTTGAGCGCCGACCATGTCTGACCGAATGCAACCACATAGGCAACCACGGCAACCGCCACAACCACGATTATAAGGAGAGACCAGCTTATAATGCTGTCCTGATATACAGCTGCGGGCTTTGAAACAGTTGCGTAAGCAGAAGGCATAACGCTGTCTTCAAACTCGGTAACGAGATCGTTATACTCATCTATAATGTAATATACAGCGTTTACTACCGTTTCTATTGTAGATTCTGTAGAAGTCATATAAGCGGCGTTGACAGCGGCATTTGTCGCATCGGTGAGGTCGGTTAAGTTGCCCTGTAAAGTTCCGACTTCACTTATCTGCGTTTGCACAGACGCCATTTCTGTTTCCACTTCAACAAGCTTATCAATAAGCTCTACATACGTTTCGATATCAAGCGAATAGAGGTTAGACGAGCTTGATGAGTTAGTCTCGGAGGTGCTGCCGCTTATCACATTGCCTAAATTTTTAAGCTGTGTTTCGTAAACCGTCGCTATGCTTTGCAATTCAGTATACTTATTTGCAAGCGACGTTGCCTTTGCACTGCAATAAGTATTGCCGTTTACCGAAGCGTTAGTGTTGGTTATACCGTTATTGCACACGCTTTCTATAAGGCTGGAAACGGTATACTGGAGAGTATCTATCAAGCGAATAGAGGTTAGACGAGCTTGATGAGTTAGTCTCGGAGGTGCTGCC